>CBDVCA010000051.1:0-18123 GCA_965372365.1 uncultured bacterium | reverse complement strand
TTTGGCTACTCCCACGACAGCCAAAGCGGCGTCGCGGCCGCCGCACTCCATAGCACCCGTCCTTCCGGCCGAGATGTGAATCGAGCTGAGCGCGAAGCCGCACCGCACCCATCGGCGGCCCTCAATCGTCGATACGGGGTCGAAATCCGCTGTACAAAGGGGCTGAAGCTTCGTAGATTATCCGGCGAAACCGTGAACGTAGGCCGTTCGCGCCAAACGCCATTACACTGATCGCATCATACGCAATTTATGAGGAGTTCGAAAATGCGCTACTGGATCGTCCCTGTCCTTCTCGTCCTGGCTTCACTCTCCCCGTCGGCCGTCGCCGCCGAACCCCCGGTCGATATGACCGCCGCCCAGGTCGCCGAGGCGGTCGCCGCCGCGCCCAAGGTTCCGGTCGATCTGGGGCTGGGGCTGGGGCTGAAGCTGAAGCTGGTCGACTACATCGACTGCACCCAAGACGCCGGCCCCCGCCCGATGATGGACCAGGGGACCAGCGAAGTGGTGACCGGCCCGGCCGGTACGTACCGGGTGACGGCGGAGCATCGCCACGCGTTTTTCGCCTATCGCTGGCGCAGCGGCGGGCAAGACAAGCCCCACGTGCTGGTCGTGGAGTACCCCGACGACGCCAAGCGAACGATCATGTTCTTCACGCACGAATCGAAGATCTCCGGTCGCAAGAACATCGACTGGTCGCTGGAGACCGGCATCTACGCCGGCAACCCCATGCCCAACACCGGCGGGATGCAATACCATACGATGTTCTTCTGGCCGAACGACGAATGGCCGGTCGTCATGGTAGGCAACTGGAACCGCAGCGGCGCCCCCGCCGGGGCGAGCCGGATATGGGTCTATCAGGTCGAAGGGGGACTGCCCGCCCTGGACACGGATGATCCCGACCCCGCCGACCCCCGCATGATCGGCGACCTGTACAACTGGTCCAGAGTCCCCGTCCACGGCGCCTTCGGCCTGACCGATCGCACGAAGACCTTCGACCACATCGCCGAATACTACGCCTACCTCGGCCAGAACATGGTCTCCTGGCCGGTGGTCGTGAACAACCGCTGGGGCTTCAAGTGCCGCATCGACGCCTGGGACGGTAACGACGACAACGACGAACTGGCCGGCATCCTGGCCGCGTGCGAGAAACACGGCGTCAAGTTCGTCGCCTCCTTCGACATGGGCCGCGGGTTCACCATTGACGGCAAGAAACCCACCCCCGAAAATCGCACCGCCTATCGCGAGGGGCTCAAGAAGGGCTTTTCCGAGTTCATCGACCGCTACGGCGCCAGCCCGGCGCTGTACGGCATCGCGTTCGGCTCGCCGGACTTCGGCCCTCCCTACGCCGACGCGACGCTCGATATCATTCGCGAATGCTTCGACGGCGACCTCGGCGCGTTCACCAGCTTCATCCACAGCAAGAAGCCCGACCTGAAGGTCTACACCTTCGTCGGCGCCGAAGACCTCCACCGGCAGTGGTTCGACGACGCACCCGGCGTGATGGCGCGATGGGAAAAAAGCGGCGGCCCCTGGGGTCAGCACCTCGCCGACGAGGCGCTCGCCCTATGGAAGACGTGGAAGCGCGACCCGGCCGAACTGGCCAAAGCCCCTCACCTGACGACGGTGCATCAGTATCAGCCCGACGACCACGCGATCTACGACAGCTACAGCCAGCAGGGCCGGTCGATGATGTACCACGACCTCGACGCCTCGGCGGCCAAAGCCGCCAACATCGACAGCCGGGCGGTGATGCTGTGGAACACCTTCTTCGAGGGCTGGTTCGGCCTGCACCCCGACGAAAACTTCTGGTACCTCAAGCTATGGGTGGCGCCCGACGCCAACGCCTCCGAACCCTACGCCTCGGCCCCGCTGGCCAGGGTGATGGAGCATCGCGACCGCAACTTCATCATCTCGGGGTCGTGGAACCGCAAGGCCGGCGGCCGCGAGGCCTCGCTGCGACGCTTCGCCCAGGCCTACCGCTCGCTGCCGCCGATCGAGATGATCGACGTACCCGTCCAAAGCGGCGCCACCGTGCAGGTCCGTCGCGGCGTGTACGAGGGCAAGACCTACGCATCGGTCCTCAACACCACGCCCTTCGACGCCGTCGCCTCGCTGATGATCGGCGAGGAGCTGGAGCTGTTCACGCTCGACCCGTTCCAGTTGAAGACCACCTACGCCGAAGGCGACGTACTCGTAACCGCCCAGACCCGGCCCGCCGCCGAGTACATCGAATGGCTCAAAGGCCGCCTCGCCGAGTACAAGGCCCTCGGCGCCGAGGTGGCGGAACTGAACCCGGCCGCGGCGCCCGACGCGTACAAAGAACACGGCCGACGGGCCGCCGAACTGCTGGAAGAAGGCAAGTACCGCGCCGCCGATCTGGCGCTCGGCCATGGGCTGACGGCCGAACTGGCCCTCCGCAAACGCATCCTCGCCCCGCCGACAATCACCGTACCCCGCATAGACGCGGCTGTGCCGATGAACGGCTCCCTGGACGGCTGGCCCGCCGAAGCGACGACCATCGACGCATCCGACGCCTCGTACCTCGCCGGCTTCCTGTACTTCCACAACGCCTGGGACGGTCCCGAAGACCTCTCGGCCACCGTCCGCCTCGCCCACGACGGCGACAAGCTCTACATCGGCATCGACGTGCTCGACAGCAAGCTCGTCGCCCGAGACGCGTTGAACCTGCACTTCTCCCCGGCCAACTACCGCAACGTGCTGGCCACCGAGAAGGATCAGTCGAAATACGAGATGAACTTCTCGATTTCCCTGCCGATCGACCAGGCAACGACCGAATCGACCAACGCCAAGCAGGGCTTCGGAGCCGTCGCCAAACGCACCGACCGCGGCTACACCGTCACCGCCGAACTGGACCTGACCCGACTGGACCTGTCCGACAACCGCCTCGGCTACATCTTCCAGATCGCCGACCACGAAGACAGCCCCGCCACCTACACCTCCAGATGGGCCAAAGACTCGATCCTGCTCATCCCCAACGCCCCGGCCTTCAGCTACTGGATGGACGCCCGCTCCTGCGGGGAGTTGATCCTGGAATAGAAGACCCACAGGCGTCGATAAACCACAACGGGCCCGGCCGCCGGACACACCTCCGGCGACCGGGTCCGTTTGCATGCCCCCCCCCCGCGGCCCCCACGCGCAGGGGACGGGCTCGGCAGTTCCGGCCCACCGGAACGAACATGCCTGTACCCGGAATCTCCGGGGCCTGGACCGGAACGCCGCCGGTCAAATCTCTGAGTAGTTCTGTTGACCTCCGCCGGCCGAACTGCTATGTTGTGAGACTCGCACTCACGTAGTGTCGACGATCGATCGCCTGGACCAAGATGCACCGCTATCCTAGGGCGATCCCGACGCGTAACGGCATCGACTGAAGGAGAAATGGACCTGTGGGTTTATTCTTGCGAAGATTGTCGATCGTATGCCTGTTCGGCATGGGAACACTGCTCCTGTTGGAGGCGGCGCTGTCTCGAGATGAGACCGTCGAAACCTGCCTCGCGCTGACCGCCACCGGAACCGACGCGGCCGGCGAGCCCGTCGCCTGGATGCTGGAAGTCAGCGAACTGGGGGGCGTCCGCCTGAACGGGCGAGGCGCCACGCTGGACCAGTTCCTGGCCGATCTCGAATCGGCCGGCGGCGAAATCACCCTCAAGACCCTCGGCGACGACCTCGGTACGTCGTGGGAGGCCGTCGTCGCCCCCGGCGGGGTTACGCTGAACGGGGCCGCGGCCACGAAGATCGATCTGGCGGGCATTCTGTACCAAACGGCCGTCCCGAGAACCGGGGCGTATACCGAGGCCGTCAAGGCCGTCACGGTCGCCGACGTCCTGGCCGCGGCCAAAGCCGGCAAGATCCTCATGCCGACGCGATCGAAGGTTTCGCTGCCGGGATTCTCGTACAAAGAGGCCTTCCCCGACGCGACCGACGAACCGGAAATCGTCATCGAGAAATACAGCCAATCGCCTTGGCTGGAGAATCTCGACCTCTGCCCCGAACCTGAATGGCGAAAGCATTATCCCGACAGCCTCCCCCCCGTCGCCGAGCGACTGCCCCGTAACCCCGGCGTGGTCATCGGCCCCGACGGCATCGGCCAGTACGGCGGCGTCTGGCGCGAATGCCACGACGGCTCCGGCTATCCGCTTGTCAAGACGGCCGCCGAGAGCTTCGTCCGCTTCGATCCCGCCGGGCGCATTCAGCCGGCCCTCGCGTACAAATGGGACATCTCCGACAGTAACCGGGTGTACACCTTCTATCTTCGCAAGGGCCACAAATGGTCCGACGGAGAGCCGTTCACCACCGAAGACATCCTGTGGGTGTGCAATACCGTCATCGGTTCGGCCTCCTGGGCTTCCAGCCCCAATTGGATGATGGAGACCGACGGGACCGCACTGCTGTACGTCGACGACATTCTCGACTGGCCGGGACTGCGGGAAAAGATCCTCGCCGACGCGGCGGCCGAGGCCCCGTCAGCGGCGAAGCAACTCGCCCTCATCGGCGAAGAGGCGTTCCTTGCGATGATACGCAAGATTCCCGAGTCCGGCGAGCCCTCCGAGAACCTGCAATACGAGGCGGTCGAAGCAATCAACAGGATCCTCTGTGCGCCGGGATTCTTCGGCGCCGACTCGCTGGGCGCCGTTGACTTCGACGCCGAGTTGGAGGCTCTGCACATGCGAGGGTTCTCCACACTTGACAAGGAGACGACCCGCCGAGCGATCATGCTGATGGACCGCAAGGATCTGTTCCGCCGGGCGAGCGAAAACCCCGAGGATCTGGCTCAGGTCGAACTGTCGCGTCTGAACCTGATGCTGTTCCGGGCCAACTACGCCGGTCTGGTCGAGATCGCCCGGATCAAGAGGGTGAAGATCGAGGCCGTGGCCGACGAAGACGGCGACACCAGCCACATCATCCGCTTCACGTTCCCCAAGCCCAACTCGATCTTCCTGGAGAAAACCGCCACCCGGATGTGCTATCTCGGGATGTTCGATACTCCCAAGCACACCACCCGCCTGCACCACCCGGCAGGGATGAAGGAACTGGCTCGCTCGGACATTCTGGCGTGGGACAAACTTTTCCGGACCCTCCGCCGGCAGGCCGACCAGCCGGGCGAGTCGCCCGGCAAGCGACTGTGGGCCATGCTTGACGAAGCGACCAAGGATGGGATCGTCGCCGCCGCACGCCTGTCCGAGTCGTCGCGAGCCGCCAAACAGCAAATCGTCGACGCCCTGAACCGTGTGATGACGCGCCGGGACTTCTACGACGAGGCCGCGTGGGACGGGACGGACTGGGACGCAGCCTACAGCGAGAAGGTCGCCGATGGGTTCTCGCATCTGATGCGAGATAGAGGCGGGCGCAACCTCGCCATGCAAATGCTCGTCCGGGGCGACCTGCTTCGCCGCGTGCATGATCGCGGCGTTTCCGACCTGACCGACGCGGAGCTTCTGGACTTTAACGTCTTCGTGTTCCGCGCGGCGTACGATCGCATCGCCGGTGAGCCCCTGGTGGCGATCAACCGTGAGGACGGCCTCAACGTGACGGCGCAGCATCACCCCAAGCGGTATGACACCTGGACGAGCAGGTACCGCAAGCAAGGCTACGACGCCGAGTTGAACCCCCACCTCCCGACGCTACGCACCTGGCGCCTGGTCACCGACGTGATCGAACAACGACAGGTGTACATTCGCAATGCGTACTACTACAAGGTCGACGCCGAAGGCAACCAACTGCCGTACATCGACTCCTGGGAACTCGACAAGCAGACCAATCCCCCCAACATCATCATGTCGCTGGCCTCGGCAAGCGTCGACTTCCAATGCCGTAAGATCACGTGGGAGCACTTCTCGTATCTCAAGGCCAAGGCCGGCAAAGGCGACAAGAAGCTGTACGATATCCTCGTCTGGGCCAACGACTACGTCGGCGAGATGAATTTCTTCCCCTTGCAGGCCCAGAAAGACCCTGTTCTGAGAGCCCTGTACTCCGACCGGCGATTCCGCCACGCCCTGTCGATGGCCATCAATCGTCAAGAGGTCATCGACATCGTGTTCAGCGGACTGGGGACCCCCGCGGGGCTCTCGGTCCCCAAAGGATCGCCCTACTACAACGAGTCCATGGCGACCTTCGGGATCGCCTACGACCCCGACGAGGCGAACCGGATCCTCGATGAGATGGGTCTGGCCGAACGGGGCGCCGACGGCGTCCGCAAACTGTCCGACGGCCGCCCCCTGGTGGTGAACGTCGAGTGCGCCGAAGGGGACTTCCCCCTCCAGGCGGTCGAGCTGGTCTGCGCCTACTGGAACAGGATCGGCATCAACGCCCGAATGAAGGTCAGCAACCGGGGACTGATCAACCGGAAGTTGGCGTTGGGCATCTTCGACATCGGGGTCGCAAGAGAGGGCGGCAACTTCAACGCTCCCCTTCAGGCGGGCGCGTTTGCACCCACGCACCCGGCCGAATCCCCCCAATGGAGCCAATGGGTCGCCTACTTCCGCAGCGGCGGCCGCAAGGGATGGGAACCGCCCGACTGGCTGCGTGATATCGATCGCAAGTGGGAAACACTGATCAACGCTCCCAACGATGAGGCTAAGTTCGCCGCATGGGAAGTGTTAGCCGAACAGACCGCCCTCGATATGCCTCGAATCGGCCTTATGACTTCCCCCGGGAAGCTTGTCTATGTAAAAAAGGGCTTCAAGAACGTGCCGAAACTGGCCATCGCCGGGTGGATCACCCACGAGCCGACGAACTGTTGCCCCGAAGTGTTCTACATCGAACAGGAACGATAACCTTGCTGACACGCTACGTAATCAAGCGACTGCTGGTGGCGATCCCGACGCTGCTGATCATCTCGTTCGGGGTGTTCATGGTCATTCAACTGCCGCCGGGCAGTTACCTCGACTCCAAGGTCGAGGCGATGCAGAAGGAAGGCGAAGTCGACTGGGCCGAAATCGAGTCGCTCCGCAACCAGTACCACTTCGACCGGCCGCTGCCGGTCCAGTACGGGTACTGGATCGCCAACTTCGTCCGAGGCGATCTGGGCAAGAGCTTCGACGACGACGCCGAGGTGACCTCCATCTTGGCCGAACTGCTGCCGGTCACCATGACCATCAGCTTCTTCACGATCTTGTTCACTTGGTCGATCGCGCTGCCCTTCGGCATGATCGCCGCGGTGAAGAAGAACACCGTCTGGGATTACCTGCTGACGTTCATCGGCCTGGCGGCGCTGTCGGTGCCGGGCTTCGTCACGGCGCTGGTCTTCCAGGTGGTCATGCAGAAGTGGTGGCCCACCTTCGACCCGACCGGGCTGATCAGCCGTCAGTTCCAGGGCGAGCCCTGGTCGATGGCGAAGTTCGGCGATCTGCTCAAGCACCTGTGGGTGCCGGTATTCATCCTGGGCATCGCCGGCACCGCCGGCATGATCCGTATCCTCCGGGCCAACATCATTGACGAGCTTCGCAAGCAGTACGTTCTTTGCGCCCGAGCCCGGGGGCTTCACCCGGCGTTGGTGGTGCTGCGATACCCGTTCCGTGTGGCTATCAACCCGATGGTTTCCAGCATCGGAATGATCCTGCCGGCGTTGATCTCCGGCAGCATGATTATCTCGATCGTGCTGGGGCTGCCGACGATGGGCCCCAAGGTGCTGATGGCGTTGAAGAGCCAGGATACGTACCTGGCGTCCAGCTTCATCTTCATCCAGTGTATTCTGGCCGTCATGGGGATTCTCGTCTCCGATATCCTGTTGGCGATGGTTGATCCTCGAATCAAGTTTGAAGGCAAATAGACACCCATGGACCCCAACGACAAAGACGCCGAGATCCGCCCGGGCGACGTCACCCCTCCGGTCGCACCCGAAGGCGGCGAGGTGGAAACCGCCGAGAAGATCGCTTTCTATGAGGCGTCCCAATGGTCGCTCATGTGGCGGCGTTTCGCCAAGCACAAGATGGCGCTGTGGTGCATGCACATTATCATCGTGCTGTACCTGCTGTGCCTGAACGCCGACTTCTTCAGCCCCCACCAGCCTGCGACCATCAACGGTCAATGGGTGAATCTGCCTCCCCAGATGCTCAAGTTCGGTTTCGTAGAGAGCCTCACGCTGCCTCGGTTCTACGTGCAGCCGTACACCATGGAGAAGCACCCCGAGACGCTCGCCCGGATGTACCGGGTCGACCGCCGGTACCGAGCGCCGATCCGGTTCTTCGTCAGCGGTCACACCTGGAAGTTTATGGGCCTGTTCGAGACCGACTTGCACTTCTTCGGCGTCGATAATATGTACGCAGCCGGTATCACCGCAGGGCCCGGCTCCGCCGCCCCCGGGGCGATGGCCTCCGCCGACGTGCAGCCCGCCCCGCCCGTATTCCTGCTGGGGACCGGCCAACTGGGGCAGTGCTCGTTCAGCCGCATCCTCTACGGAGGACGCATCTCCCTGTTGCTGGGACTGACCGGCGTATTCCTGACGTTCTTCCTGGGCATTTTCCTGGGCGGCATCTCCGGCTACTACGGCGGGAAGATCGATCTGGTCATCCAACGCGTGGCCGAAATCCTCCAGTCGATGCCCAAGATTCCCCTCTGGCTCGCCCTGGCGGCGGCGATTCCCAAAGACTGGACCAGCCTGCAGGTGTATTTCGGCATGACGATGATCCTCGCCTGCATGGGCTGGACGGGTCTGTGCCGCACCGTCCGAGGCAAGCTGCTGTCGCTGCGAGAAGAAGACTACGCACGGGCCGCGATTATCGCCGGCGCCTCGGAGCGACGCGTGATCTTCGTCCACCTGATCCCCAACTTCTTCAGCCACATCGTCGCCAGCCTCACGCTTCGGGTGCCGGGAATGATTCTGGCCGAAACGTCGCTGAGCTTCCTGGGCTTAGGCCTACGCCCCCCCATGGTCAGTTGGGGCGTGCTGCTGCAGGAAGCCAAGAACCCCGGCGTCGTCATCGACCAGCCTTGGCTGCTGGTGCCGGCGTTTGCTGTTGTGATTACTGTGCTGGCGATGAACTTCACCGGCGAAGGCCTGCGAGACGCGGCCGACCCCTATTCGACGTAGGCGAGCGAGAATGATCGATTCAACCGATACGACGCCCAAAGAGATTCTGGAACTGAGGAATCTCCAGGTTAATTACCAACTCGACGAAGGTCTGATCCGCGCCGTCCGCGGCGCCAGCTACAAGGTGTATCCCGACGAGACCCTCGCCTTAGTCGGCGAAAGCGGCTGCGGCAAGAGCCAGAGCAGCTACGCCGCGATGGGGCTGATCCAACCCCCCGGCGCCGTGGACGGCGATATCATCTTCCACCGAGGCGGCGACGCCGGGACGGTCAACCTGGCCACGCTCGAACGCAACAGCCGCGAGATGCGTCGGATTCGCGGCGGCGAGATCGCCATGATCTTCCAGGAGCCCATGACCGCCCTCAGCCCCGTCCACCGGATCGGGCGACTGCTCGACGAGGTGCTGCAACTGCACACCGATCTGAACAAGAGCCAGCGGTTCGATCGGGCCTGCGAGCTCTTGACCCTGGTGGGCATCCCCGACGCCGAACAACGCTACCGCCAATACAGCTTCGAGTTCTCCGGCGGCATGCGTCAGCGAATTATGATCGCCATCGCCCTGTCGTGCAACCCGAAGGTGCTGTTCGCCGACGAACCCACCACCGGGCTGGACGTGACGATCCAGGCCCAGATCCTCGACCTGATGGCCGATTTGCAGAAGCAAACCCAAATGGCCGTCGTGCTGATCACCCACGATCTGGCCGTCGTCGCCGAAAACGCCGACCGCGTGGCGGTGATGTACCTCGGGCGGATCGTGGAGCTGGCCGATGTGAAGACCATCTTCAACACGCCCAAGCATCCGTACACGGCCGCGTTGATGCGGTCGGTGATCGGATCGCCGTTGGCCGACGACGGCCGTTTGAGAATCATCCGGGGCTCGGTGCCCCCGCCGCTGGAGCAGGTGTCCGGCTGTGCGTTCCACCCTCGTTGCGATTCGTTCATCCCGGGCGTATGCGATAAGGTGGAACCCGAATTTAAACCCCTGGACGACAACACCTCCGCGGCCTGCCACTTGTACAGCGGCAGCGTGAAGGAGAACTGACCCCGATGCCCCCACTGTTGGAAGTGAACAATCTGCGTGTGTGGTTCCCAAAAGCCCGTACCTTCTTCGGTAACGTTCGGTCCTGGGTCAAAGCCGTCGACGACGTCTGCTTTCAGTTGAACCGGGGCGAAACGCTCGCCTTGGTCGGCGAGAGCGGCTCCGGCAAGACCACCACCGGTATGGCTATCCTCCGCGCCCTGAGCCCGCGGGCCGGATCCATT
Organism: uncultured bacterium; assembly: GCA_965372365.1. Lineage (GTDB taxonomy): Bacteria > Planctomycetota > Phycisphaerae > SM23-33 > FEN-1343 > CBDVCA01. Next base: position 7,814 of record CBDVCA010000051.1, on the reverse strand, counting down.
CGGTTCTGCCCCGATGGCGAAGAGGCGTACGACGTGGTCGGTATGACACAGAAGGAACTGCGACCGCTGCGCCGGCAGATGCAGATGATCTTTCAGGACCCCTTCTCGTCGCTGAATCCACGCATGACGGTTCAGAGAATCGTCGCCGAGCCGCTGGTGGTCAACAAGATCGGCACCAAGACCGAACGCCGCGACCGCGTACGCGACCTGCTGGAAGAGACCGGGCTGGACAGGCAGTTCCTCAATCGCTACCCCCACGCCTTCAGCGGCGGCCAGCGCCAACGCCTGGTGATTGCCCGCGCGCTGGCGTTGAAACCGTCGTTGATCGTCTGCGACGAGCCGGTCTCGGCGCTGGACGTATCGGTCCAGGCGCAGATCCTCAACCTGATGATGGACCTGAAGACCAAGCACAACCTGGCGTACCTGTTCATCGCCCACGACCTGGAAGTGGTTCGCCACATCGCCGACCGCGTGGCGGTGATGTACGCCGGGCGCCTCGTCGAGGCCGGGCCCAAGACGTCGATCTACGCCAACCCTCTGCACCCCTACACCCGCTCGCTGCTGGCGACCAGCCCCAAGCCCGACCCCTCCGGCGTGCGATCGCGGAGAGTGCTGCACGGCGAGGTTCCCGACCCGTCGGACCTGCCCCCGGGGTGCGTGTTCCATCCGCGATGCCCCGAGGCCATGGAGTGCTGCTCCACCATCATCCCCACCCAGACCCACGTCGATGGGCGAGACGTTCGCTGCCTTCTGTATGAAGACCAGTTCAAAGATAGCCCGCCGATGAAACGATAGACGTTCGCTGGGAACAATTCAGATTCGCAGGCCCGCTTCGGGCCGTCCGAGAAGGAGTGATGCTATGAAAACGCCGACCGTCGCGATGTGCCTGGTTCTGCTGACGACCCTTGTCTTGCCCGGGTGATCTATCAACGCCGACAGCGCCAATCAGTACATCGGTTGGGCCCAAGGCCCCGACACCGACGCCGGCTTCTTCCCGGTCGCCGTCTGGCTACAGAACCCGGCGAACGCCAAAACCTACAAGGCCGCCGGGATCAATCTGTATGTGGGTCTGTGGCAAGGCCCGACCGCCGACCAGATGAACACGCTGGCCGAAGCCGGCATGCCGGTGATCTGCCATCAGAACGAGTGGGCGTTGGAGAACCTCGACAACCCGCTCATCGTCGCCTGGATGCACGGCGACGAACCCGACAACGCTCAGGCATGGCCCAAAGACTCCGGCAAGACCGGCTGGGGACCGCCGATCGCGCCGAAAGTGATCGTCGAGGGCTACCGGAAGATCAGAGCCGCCGACCCCAGTCGGCCGATCATGCTGAACCTCGGGCGAAGCGTCGCCGTGACCCACTGGGGCGGCCGCGGCGTGCGGAGCGGGCATACCGAAGACTACCCCGAGTACATCAAGGGCAGCGACATCGTCTCGTTCGACGTCTACCCCGTCTCGGCCTCGGAGAAGGAAGTCAAAGGCAACCTGTGGTACGTGCCCATGGGCGTCGATCGCCTGCGGGAATGGTCCAACGATGAGACAATCGTCTGGAACTGCATCGAAGCCTCGCCAATCAACAACCCCAACACCGTGCCGACCGGCCACCAGATCCGCTCGGAAGTGTGGATGTCGATCATCCACGGCAGCACCGGCCTGATCTACTTCGTCCACCAGCTCAGGCCGGAGTTCAACGAGTCGCATCTGCTCAGCAATAAGGACATGCTCGCCGACGTCACGGCCATCAATCAGCAGATCCACGGTCTGGCGCCCGTGATCAACAGCCCGACCCTCGCCGACGCCGTCACCGTCGCCAGCGCCAACGCCGACGTTCCCATCGACGTGATGACCAAGCAGTACAGGGGCGCCCACTACGTGTTCGCCGCGGCCGCACGCGACGACAAGACCAGCGGCGCGTTCGTGGTCGATGGGATCACGGGAGCCACCTCCGTCGAGGTAATTGGCGAAAACCGCACGCTGAAGATCGTAGACGGCGTCTTCACCGACAACTTCGACGGCTACGGCGTCCATCTGTATAAGATCGGCGGCTGACCCCGCCGGCCCTTAGCTTTAGAGGCCGCAGAGAATCGACACCGGTTCTCTGCGGCCTCTTCTTTGGTTGGTCCGCAAGCAAAGGGGAGTTGTTCTGATCAGACCCATCGCGAACTAGTACCCTGTCCCAGGGATACTGTGGTGTTCTGACTTGCGGCGATGATGCGTCTGCTGCGTCAGAAAAGCTCGGCATATCAACCAATATGCCGTCACTTTTCTTCCTTACATCCACATCACCGGCGCGGCGTCATAACACCACATTATCCCTGGGACAGAGTACTAGCCCCCCGCAGTGCGGGGGGTCGAAAGTCGCGAGAACCGGCGTTTTCTGGCTCGATCATTGGGGGTCCGCCGATCAGCATTAAGTCCACGCCCCAACGCCATCCGTCCGGCGACCCCCTGCACTACAGGGGGCTAGTCGCAACAAGAGTCCGGCCAACAAACAATCCCCCCGGAATTCGCGGATACACCTATTCTTTCGGGTCATATCGACTGGCAGATGGTGATTTCGGTTCGCCCCACTCCGCCGCCGGCTCTGTCTCCGGTTGCGTCGCCGGCGCGGGCGGTTCGATCGTCGACTGCTCGATCCGCCAGAGACCGCCGACGAATTCATCGTCCGACACGTCCAATCGCGGCTCCGGAAGCCGGCCCAACATACTCGCGGCGGCTCGCTTGGCCGCCGGACTGGTCGCTATTAGCCATCCCCCTTCGACAGGCAGAGCCGACACCGACGTAACCACAAGATCGCCGCGACCCCGGGCCGACAGGAGCAACGCGTATTGGTCGGGGGTGAACGATTCGACGACCTCCGCCCACGCCCTCACCGGATAATCGGCGACCGCCTGTTCGGTCAGGCCCATGTCGGCGTACGTGACCAACCCCACGCGGCTTCTCGGGGAGGCCGTTTCGGTCAACTGCGTCAGAATATCACGATGCACCAGCCGACGGCGGCCCAGCATGCGTAGCATCCGAATCTGATGGTCGACCCACTGATCGCAATGCGCCGCCCCCAAAACCGCCAGCAGGGCCACACCGGAGTAGATCAGCCGGCGTCCGGCCGGGTCCATCCGGCGGAGTGAGCGACTGGCCCAGACCGCCAGGGGACTCCGCCAAATCGCGATCACCATCACCGGCGCACAGGCGAACCCGGACAAAACCGGAGCGATGGCGGAGGCGCCGGGATCGACGCCGACGATCCACCACTGCACGACCGCCCAGACGGCGAACGGCCAGGCGCGTGGCGAAAGAACCGTCAAGATCAATACCGCGACCACCGGGTCCAGCAGCAGGCACGCCGCGGCCATCGCCGCCCCCAGCGCCGCCACCAGAGGCCCGGCTCGCCATTGGAGCCGCATGCCCTGGGCGAATCCGGCCACCGCCGCCAGCGCCGGGAGAATCAGCCCCACCGGCGCGCGGGCCATCTGCCGGTGATGAGACGCCCACCGCTCGAACGCACCGGTCAGCGTCCAGCTATCCATCGGCGCCGCGACCGACACCCCGCACGTAATCACCACCGCCAGCATCCCCAGCAGGCCAAGCGCCATCACTTTGGGCGGCGTCCGCCGATACCACGCCACCAGCAGCGACCCGATGTGCAGAACCGGTAAGTACAGCATCGCCGCAGGCGACCCCAGACACGCCGCGGCCAAGGGAAGCCAACTGCCGACGATCAGCGACCACCGGCGAGCGCGCCAGCCGGCCGCCGCCAGCGCCACCGACGCGAAACCCAACAGCAATTCGAGCGAAAGCGACAGGTGCGTCAATTGCAGCACCTGCGGAATCGACCCGGCCATCACTCCCCCGGCCAACGCCGCGGCGACCACCGCCGGTCGGCGCCGGCCCCATAGCTGCTCGCACATGGCCGCGAACATCCCCACCGTCGCCAGCCACAGCCCCGCCTGCACGAACTGATACGGCCCGTATCGCCAGCCGGACAGTCGGAACAGCACCGCCCACACCGCCGCGGCCGCCGGCGTGGCGGGACGATCGACGCCGGCCCCCGTCGCCCAGGCGATCCACGCGGCGTCGGAGCCGACGAACCACGTGCCCAGCGCAAAGGTCGCGATGGTCGTCGCGCCCAGGGCGATCAGCGCGTACAAAACCCACCAGCGCCAGCTGGTGGGTCTTGATCGAGATGACAGTTCATGTGCAATCGGTGCAGCCGCCCCTTCTGGGCCGCGTTAGGCCCATCGCACCAGACCCAATCCAAGCGGGTCAACCAGGTTTTCATTCTGAGGCAGCACGCGAACCGTATAACCGGTGATGCCCGTATCGCGACAGGTGACCTGGACGTTGTAGGTCACGGCGTGTCCGTCCTCGCACACGCCCTCGCAGTCCATGTCGACGTAGTCGCCGGCGTGAAGTTGCCCGTCGGTATCCAACCCGCCGTAGCACAACTGCACGCGAACGTCCTCCGGCTGAAGGTCGCCCAGACGAATGCTGGCCTGGATATTCACCGGCGACCCGACGCTGCACCCGTCGTCGACGTTATCGACCACGCTTTCGATCTGGATCGACGGGAACTCCCGCTTCACCCGATCCGTCCACGCGGCCAGTTCCTTCGCTTTGCTCATCCCATTGGCCGTCAGACGCTTCCACTGGGCTCCGGCGGGCGCGTAGAACCGCTCGGCGTAGTCGCGAACCATGCGGTTGGTGCTGAACACCGGGGCCAGCTTCCGCATGGTCGCACGCATCCGGCGGATCCACTCTCGGGGCAGGCCATCGCGTCCGCGATCATAGAACAACGGCAGAATTTCCTTCTCCAGCAGATCGTGGAGGGCCTCGCCTTCGATGCGATTCTGGAACTCCAGATCGTCGTAGGTCTCCCCCGAGCCGATCCGCCAGCCCACGTCGGGCTCGCAGCCTTCGTCCCACCAGCCGTCGGGAATGCTCAGGTTCAGCGCCCCGTTGGCCGCGGCTTTCATGCCGCTGGTGCCCGAGGCCTCCATCGGACGCAACGGCGTGTTCAGCCACACGTCCACGCCCTGCACCAAGTACCGTGCGGCGTTCATGTCGTAATCTTCCATGAACACCACCGACCGCCGCAGTTCCGGCGAGCGGGCGATGTGCACGATCTGGCGGATCAGGTCCTTGCCCGGGTTGTCGCGGGGATGGGCCTTGCCGGCGAAGATAATCTGCAGCTTTCGGCCTTCGGCACTAATCAGGCGCACGAGCCGCTCGACATCGGACAGAATCAAATTGGCCCGCTTGTACGTGGCGAACCGCCTGGCGAATCCGATGGTGAGCGATTCGGGGTCGAGCACTTCGTCGACCATTCGCAGTTCGGTCCGGCTCGCGCCGCGGTGGACGAACTGATCGTGCAGCCGCCGCCGGGTAAACGCCACCAGGCGCTCGCGACGGCGCTCGTGCGTTCGCCATATCTCGGTATCGGGGATGCTGTCCAACCGGCTCCACACTTCGCTGTCGGTGGGTCGCTGTTCCCAATCGGGGCCGAGGTAGCGATCGTACAACTCGGCCATGTCGCTGCTCAGCCAGGTTCGGGTGTGAATGCCGTTGGTGATGTGCGTGATCGGCACCTCTTCTATCGGCAGGGCCGGCCATACGTTATGCCACAGCTTCCGGCTGACCGCCCCGTGAAGCTTGCTGACGCCGTTGCGATGCGTACTCATCTTCATCGCCAGCACCGTCAGGTTCATCGGTTCGTCCTTGTTGCCGGCGTCCTGTCGGCCGAACGCCAGGAATTCGTCGCGAGACAGGCCCAGCTTGGGCCAGTACCCCTCGAAGTAGCGATCGATCAGCCAGGGCTCGAAGGCGTCGTTGCCGGCCGGGACCGGGGTGTGGGTGGTGAAGATGTTCGAAGCGATCACCGCCTGGCGGGCCTCCTCGAAACTGAGCTGCTGCTCTTCCATCATGAACCGGATCCGCTCCAGGCCCAGGAACGCCGAATGCCCTTCGTTCATGTGATAGGCCTTGGGCTGGATGCCCAACGCCCGCAGGGCGCGAACGCCGCCGATACCAAGCATGATCTCCTGGCGAATTCGCATTTCCTGGTCGCCGCCGTAGAGTTGGGCGGTAATCTGCCTGTCCTCCGGCGCGTTGTGCGGCAGGTTGCTATCAAGCATGTACAGGGGCACGCGCCCCACCTGGATGCGCCAAATCCGCGCCCGCACGACCCGGTTAGGGTAGTCCACTTCAATGATGACCGGCTCGCCGTTGTCTTCGAGGACGGGCTGGACGGGGATGTTGTGGAAATCGTTGCGTGGGAACAGTTCCATCTGCCAGCCGTCGGCGTTGAGGCGCTGGCGGAAGAACCCCTGCTGATACAGCAGACCGATGCCGACCAGGGGGATGCCCAGTTCCGAGGCGCTCTTCATGTGATCGCCGGCCAGGACGCCGAGACCGCCGGAGTAGATCGGCAGGCATTCGGCTAAGCCGAACTCGGCGCAAAAGTACACGACCTCCGGTTCGGTGGGCTCGCCGTACTTGGAGGCCCACCAGCCGGACTTGGCCATGTACTTCCCCAACGCCTGGCTGATCCGCTCCAGATGGGCGAGAAATCCCTGGTCGCCGGCGACATCTTCCAACCGCTGCTGGGACACTTTCCCCAGCAAGGCGACGGGATTGTGATTGACCTCTTCCCAGAGTCGCGGATCAAGGCGACGGAACAGATCTAGGGCTTCTGCATGCCAGCACCACCACATATTGTAGGCCAGATCTCTCAATGGAAGAAGGCTGGCGGGAAGGGCCGGCTCGACGGAGAACGTACGTAGAGGTCGCATAGGTCCTATAAATCCTTCTCTTGTCTTTGGTTACAAATATCGGCTGAACATCGTCTTACCGACAACGCGTCCACCCGCGTCAACAAAGGAGTTTATCGGCACAGTCGGAGCCGGGGATTACGAGAAACCCCCCAGAGCGTACAGACACCAACAAATCTTCCCAAACGCTTGACAGGATCAGCATCTACCCGTAGAGTACCCGCCTTCAAGGTTTCGCTTCGGTGGGCCGAACCCGACCCCCTCGGCGGAACCTTGAATGTGCCTACGGGCCGTTAGCTCAGCTGGCTAGAGCGCCTGCTCGACACGCAGGAGGTCACTGGTTCAAGTCCAGTACGGCCCATCGGATGCGGTCGCGTGTTTTCGCACGTGGCCGCATCTTTTCGTATGGTCTTGCGTTCCAGAAGGTTAGAGTTTTCACCCATTTCAGCATGCGAGGCGGTGCGAGGCGGAACGGCTGTGGACTGCACCTGATTCTGCACCGCTTTTCTGTAGTGATCCTCGGTGACCTGCAGGTAGTGCTTCGCCGCCACTTGGGGGCTGTTGCCGATCCATTCGCACACGACCTGAATAGGGAATCTCTCGGCAAGCTCCGTCTCGCAGGAGTCCCGGCAGTTCTGAAAGAGCTTCGGCCAGGGCTTTGAGCCCGCACGCTTCACCGCCTGCATAATCACCTTTCGATACATCTGTGCGGCATTGGTGAATTGAGGGCAACAGAAGATCGTGCCGGGCTCGGCCTGTTCAAAGGCGTCCTGAAGATACGGATACAGCGTCGGGAAGATGGGCGCCACGCGAATCCCGCCCTTCTCGTGATGCTCGGTCTTCCTTGAATGAACAATGAATCGCATCCGTTCCCAGTTGATGTCTTCCCACTTCAAACGCTCAATCTCTGACGGGCAGCGAAGGCCTCCGTATCGTAACCGTTCACAGGTTTATTGGCAGCAGTGACGGCGGCGCGTTCTTGGCCCATTGAGCCGTGATGCTTTCGAGGAGGAATTCGAAGGCGGAGCGGTGTTGTTGGGCGCAGG
>CBDVCA010000050.1:0-18534 GCA_965372365.1 uncultured bacterium | reverse complement strand
TGCGGGGGGCTAGTAACGGCGAGCACTCACCACGGATCGCGGATGAACCTTTCTTCGGGTGTTCAATCCGCGCAGACAAACCGGCCTTCAAGCGAAAGCCGGCTTGCACACACGTCTATTCCAGTGTCGGACGTTTCCCTACGCTCGTGTCCGCCGCCGCATGTATACACCCAAGCCGCTGAGGCCGGCAAAGAGCGATGCGGTAGTGATCGGTTCAGGAACCGGAGGCGTATCGCCGCCTTCGGCGTCGAACACGAAGTCCTGATACTTTGTTGCGGTGGTTACGTTGGTCACGGCGAGCAGTGTCGTCTTCATCGTGGTGGAGCCATCGTTGATATCGTCCAGCCACCCGTTAGCCACCGACGAGACGGCCGTGTCGCCCGCACCGCCAATGCGGAGATCACCGGAGGTCGCGTCCCACGTAACACCATCAGCCTCGTAGATGATCTCCCAGATCGCCATCTGGAACGCCGCGGCGGCGTTATTGTCGGCGCCGATGTCGGCAAAATGCTCGCCCCACAGTTCGCGGATCGCGTCGGCCTTCGTCCCCATGGGGCTGTAGGGGCTCCCGCCATCTTGCGGAGCGTTCTCCAAAGCCGTCACGTCGTACGGCTGCATCGCATACGAAGACGTCTGCCTCAGATCCACACAGAAACCCTTGATGGTCTGCAGGGGCTCACCTTCGAGGCCAACGATTTTCAGCGTAAACAAACCTACCGGGTACGATGCGCCTCCTGTCGCGAACGGATGGACGACGTTCACCGATTTGGATGGCCCATGCGTAACGTACCGAAGATCAACCGGATACGCCTGCGCCGCAACTCCAACTGCCAAGACCAACCCTACAACTGCCATGAACTGCATCTTGCCTCTCATAACCTACTCCTTCGGAATAAACAATCCCAATAACCCTAATACTCTCAATGCTGCAATTGCCACCACTACAGAACGAACCCGGAGACAAAGCCGCCCGATTTGAGGGTCCACGATAAAGAGGAACGGACCCCACAATTAAGGATGTTACCACTGATCCGAAATAATGCAATAGCCTGAGAAAGAAAAATTCATGTTTGGCCGCACGATCGTGCCGGAAGGTAAATCCAGGCAATGCGGCGCCGTCGATTCGTCGCCCGGTTCGTTCCTACTACAGCGTGAAGAAAATGGTTGTTCAATTGAAGAGGCCACGATGGGAAATTTATGCGCAGGGTTGACAGGTCAATCCATATCAGCCCCCTGCACTGCGGGGGGGCTGGTAACGGCAGGGCTTCGGCCACAAGAGCTCCCCGCGATTCGCGGATGAACCAAAGTTAAGATCCAGTGACGGCTGACGGCGCCGAATACACACAAGGCTGGACTCCACGCGGCAAATCCTTACACTACCGAACGAACAGGCCCCCACGCGGCAGAGCAGCAACCCATAGGACAAGGACACCACAACCGTGAGCACGATCCAAGGCAGAGCTATCGTCGCCCAGTCGGGCGGACCGACCACCGTCATCAACTCCAGCGCCTGCGGCGTGATCCAGACCGTTCTGGCCCACCCCGAGACGTTCACCGGCATCTATGGCGGCCTCAACGGCATCCGGGGCGTCTTGACCGAGGAACTCTACGACATCGGCGCCGAAGACGCCGCCGTGATCGACGGGCTCAAGCGAACGCCCTCTTCGGCCCTGGGCAGTTGCCGCCATAAGCTCAAGGACCTGACCAAAGACCGCACCGACTACGAGCGGATTCTCGAAGTTTTCCGGGCCCACGACATCCGCTACTTCTTCTACATCGGCGGCAACGACTCGATGGACACCGCCGATAAGCTCGCCCAACTGGCCGCCGATACCGACTATGAGATGGTGGCGATGGGCGTGCCCAAGACCATCGACAACGACCTGGCCTTCACCGACCATTGCCCCGGCTACGGCAGCGTCGCCAAGTACACGGCCGCGACGGTGATGGAATCCGGTCGCGACACCGAGGCGCTGTACACCACCGACACGGTGACCATCCACGAGGCGATGGGCCGCAACGCCGGCTGGATCGCCGCGGCCGCCGGCTTGGCGAGACGATGCCCGGCCGACGCCCCCCACCTGATCTACCTGCCGGAGATCCCGTTCGTCATCAAGCGATTCGTCTCCGACGTCACCGAATGCATCGCCGCCAACGGCGGATGCTTCATCGTCTGCGGCGAAGGGGTCAAGACCGAAGACGGCCGGCACATCGCCGACGCCGGCGGCGCGTTCGCCAAAGACAGCTTCGGCCATGTGCAACTCGGGGGCGCCGCCGACGCGCTCAAGGCGATCATCGAACGCGAAGTGGGCGTCAAGGCCCGCACCAATCGCCTCGGCACGGCCCAGCGTAACGCGATGCACTTCGCCTCGGCGACCGACGTAGCCGAAGCCTACCGGGTCGGCGAGGCCGCCGTCGAGGCCGCGATGGCCGGGGAGTGCGGCAAGATGGTCACGCTGATCCGCGGCGACGCCGGCGGCGCCTACGCCTGCACCACCGGGCTGGTCGAGTTGAGCAAGGTGGCCAACGGCGAGAAGATGCTCCCCCCCGAGTACATCAACGCAGCCGGCAACGGCGTCACCGAGGCGTTCTGCGACTACCTCCGCCCGCTGGTCCAAGGCGAGGCCGACGTCGAGATCGGCCCCGACGGCCTGCCCGTATTCGCCCGTCTGGCCAAACACATGGTGGAAAAACGCACCGGTCGCGAGTATGCTGTGTAATCAACTGTTGACTGACCCACTGCTTACCCGTGCCTAGCGAGCGGACATGCTAGTTTTCAACGTGTATCACGACGGACAGCCGGCCGAAGAGATCAACTTGGCCGGAGCGAATCTTACCGGCTCTGAAGGTGCGCCCATTCGAGCCGAGATCGCCGCAACCGATGGGCAGATCACGTGCCTGAAAAAGGCTGGCGGCGCCGCGACGCTCATGGTGCTGTGGAACGCCGGAGACGCCGGGGAGATGCTGCTGGAGACCGCCCGACTCCCTGAGCGTAAAGATGCCTATAATCTTAACTTGGAGCTGGCTCGCGGCAGAGTCGCCGCACTGATCCGCAAGCGTGAAGACTGGGGACTGATCGGCTTCGCGTCCGGGCAGGTTTTGGCAGATCGGTTCGCTGAGGTCCGTCGCGACTTCGTGGGGGCCGTCAAGCTCAACACCGACGACCCGGCGGCCGCGTCGGTTCTGGCCGACAAGTGCCTGGCCGATTGCGTGAGCCTCTCGGAACAGACCGCCGCGTTCCACGCCGACATCTTCCTCGTCCGGCGACGCAAGCTGAACAAGGGCCGGCCCACGTTCGGCTGCGAGGTGCGGTTGGAGAACATCTCGCCGGCGTACGAGCAGTTGGTGCTGGCGATGTCGGACTTCATCAATCTGCCGACGCCGTGGCTACAGGCGGCCTCCGATGAAGGCGACGAGCAGCCGCCGTCGCTGGACGCATGGGTCGAGTGGTGCGCCAAGCATCGCATTCCGCTGTCGGCCGGGCCGTTGGTGAATTTCGAGCCGGGCTTCATGCCCGAAGAACTCGTCAACGCCGCCGGCGACTTCGACACCCTCAAGGAATTGATCTACAAGCACACTCACAATCAGGTCTCTCGCTACGCCGACAACGTGGCTACGTGGAAGGTGATCTCCGGCGCCAATGCTTTCAACGGGTTCAACCTGAACTTCGAGCAGATCATGGAATTGACCCGGATGAGCTGCTCACTGGTGCGGTCGCTGGCGCCCAAGGCCAGCATCGCTATCGAGTTGGCGATGCCTTGGGGCGAGTACCACGCGACCAACCCCCGCACAATGCCTCCGATGATGTACGCCGACATGTGCATCCAAAGCGGAATCAAGTTCGACTCGTTCGGCCTACAGATGTACATGGGAGCCGCGGCCGAGGGGATGTACGTTCGCGATATGATGCAGATCAGCGCGAAACTGGACGAATTCGCCAACTTCGGCAAACCAGTTCACGTTACCGGCTGCGAAGTCCCCTCAGCGACCGACCCCGACCCTCGCGACCATTGGGCGGGCAAGGTTCCCGTCACCGGCGGCGGCCAATGGCGGCGGCCATGGGATGAGAATGTCCAGGCCGAATGGCTGGAGCATTTCTGTCGGCTGGCGCTGTCCAAACCGTTCGTCGCCACCGTCTGCTGGCGAGACATGGCCGACGGCGACAACCTCTACATGCCCCACGGCGGGCTCTGCCGGGCCGACTTGGCGCCCAAGCCGGCGTACGAGAAGATCCGCAAGTTCCGCGCCGCCCTGAATCGCCGATCCCCCAACGCCGCCCAAGCGGCGCCCATAAACGCGGCGTCCAATCCGGGCTCGTAACCATGGCCCCCGCCCCCCCATCCGGTCGTTGGTCCTGGACCGTCTCCAACGTACTCGCTCTGGCGGCGCTCACGGCGCTGCTGGCGACCGGGACCGCCTGGCGATGGGCGAACCGCTCCGGGCGGGTCGGGGCCGATCTGACGGTCTCCAACGCCCCGGTGGCGCCGGCGGTCGAGAAAATCGACCCCAACAGCGCCAGTTGGGCGTCCCTGGCGCGCCTGCCCCGAATCGGTCCGGCGATCGGTCGGTCGATCTGCGCCTATCGCGACGCCTTCGGCGCGGCCCATCCGGGTCAGCGTGCGTTCACCTGCCCGGCCGACCTGGCCAACGTCAAGGGGGTCGGCGACGCCATCGTCGAAGCCGCCACTGAGCACCTGAGGTTCGAGACCGTCGCCACAAATGAATTGCAGGCCGCCGGGACGGGCGATTAGAGTATCGCCATAATGGGATCGAGCCCCGAACAATCCGACAGGACCCGCCCGCCGGCGCCGACGCCGGAATCGTACTGGGGGCAAACCCAGCGCCCGCTGCACTGCCTTGTCTTCATCCTGCCCATGCTGGCCGCCTTCGAGATCGGCGTGGCGATCGCCGGCACCGACCTGTTCGCCCGGAATCTGCTCCAGGGCTTCCTCACCCAGTTCGGCGCCTCGGCCGCCCATCTGCCGGCGGCGCTGCTGGTGATCGTCCTGATCACCTGGCACATCCTGTCGCACCATCGGTGGCGCATCGAGCTTCACGTGCTCATCGGCATGGCCGCCGAGGCCATGGCTCTGGCGATACCCCTGGTCGTCATCGGCGCCCTGCTGAACCAACTGGTCGCCGCGACGGCCGGCGTCGGCCCCGGGACCGGCGAGACCCTCTGGGAAATGGCCATGGTCCGCATCGGCGGCGGGGTGTACGAGGAATTCCTCTTCCGCATGATCGGGCTGAATCTGTTCGGGCTGATCCTCATCGACGTCGCCGGCGTCCCCAAGGATATCGGACGCGCGGCGGCGGTTGTGATTACCGCTCTTGCGTTCGCGCTGTACCACTTCCCCAACGCCGACATCCAGCCGATTCTCTGGTGGCGGTTCACATTCTTCTTCATCGCCGGATGCTACCAGGGGGCCGTGTACCTGCTTCGCGGGTTCGGCATCGCCGCCGGCGTGCACGTGTTCTACAACATGATCGAACTGTGGTTGGAATTTGACGCGCCCGTCTGATCGCCCCAACCGCTTGTGAGAAGAAAACTAAGCGATTCACCGGGGTGCGAAGTCCATTTGAGGCCCGGATTATAAGGATTTTCTCGGTCCTGACGGATAGGGCTTCCGGTATAATGACGCCAGTGAAGGGGGGTGTAGCGAAAGCGAGGCGAATGATGGACACTGGCCAGAAGCAGTCGGTCGAAGCACTTAAGTTAGTGGTGTATCGGCGACCGCTGCACCCGGAACTGTTCGACATCCACCACCGATACCCGATCCTCCAGCCGGAGTTCGACGCGGATATCTGGATCACCGGCTGCACGCACCTGGTGCGATTCTCCCTCGACAACCAGACGGTCACCGAGGTGATGGCCCACTCCGACGACGAGTTGCCCCAGCGAGGCCTCGTCGCCAGTTTCCGCTGCCGCGGCGAGCGCCAGCACGAGTACTGTCACGAAGGCGCCATTCGTTACCTGATGAACTTCCAGGTGGAACCGATGAGCGATCGGCTGTTCGCACAGACGCACGCCGATCTGTTCGCGGCCGCCCAGAAGCAAGGCATCCTGGTGCCGTTCCCGCAATGGCAAACCACCGAGTTCGTGCCGTTCTGCCACGTGGACTATCACGTGCGTCGAGACAGCCTGCATGTGCTGGCCTACCACGTATTTCCGGCCAAGACGACGGTCATCAAGACGCAGTCGATCTTTGAGTTGACGTAGGGGCGGGGTCGGCTCTACACTCGGGGCCATGAAAACAGCGTATTTCGACTGCTTCGGCGGCGCCAGCGGGGATATGATCGTCGGCGCCCTTCTAGACGCCGGCGTCAAGCTATCCGATTTGCGAAGCCAGTTGGCCCGGCTTGAGTTGGCCGAATTCTCCCTGCGGGCCGAACCCGTCACGCGAGCCGGCCTGGCCGGTACGAAGTTCGACGTCGACGTCAACGCCCCCCCCGCCGGTCACACCCATGGCCGTCATCTGGCCGATATTTTCAAACTGATCGACCGGGCGGGCTACTGCCAACGGGCGGACGACCGAATCCGTAAGGTGTTTCGGCGGCTGGGCGAAGCCGAAGCCAAGGTCCACGGCACCACCATCGACAAGATCCACTTCCACGAGGTCGGCGCCGTCGACAGTATCGTCGATATCGTCGGAGCGGTTCTGGCGCTGGAACTGCTGGACGTCGAACGGGTTCTGTGCTCGCCGATCCCGCTCGGTTCCGGGACCGTCACCTGCCAACACGGCGTGCTGCCTGTGCCGCCGCCGGCAGTGGCCGAGTTGATGCGAAACGGCGTCATCGCCGCTTCCGACGGCGAGGGCGAACTGTGCACCCCCACCGGGGCGGCGCTGATGACCACGCTGGCCGAATCGTTCACCACGCTGCCGGCGATGGCCATCGACGGCATCGGCTACGGGGCCGGCGGCCGCGAGGACCCTGGACGCATCAATCTGCTTCGGGTGTTCGTCGGCTCCCAAGACACCGCCGGCGAGGCCGATACGGTGGTGGAACTGGCCGCCAACATCGACACCATGACCGGCGAACTGCTGGGCGCCGTATTGGAAATGGCCCTGGCCGCCGGCGCCCTGGACGTATGGGCGACGCCGATTACGATGAAGAAGTCGCGTCCGGCGGTGCAGTTGGGCGTTCTGTGTCATCCGGCCGACGTCGAGCGGATGGAGGAACTGCTGCTGACCGAGACGACCACCATCGGCGTCCGCCGGCACGAATGCAGCCGCACGAAGCTGTCGCGCCGACACGTAACCGTCGAAACGCCTTACGGGGCGATCCGCATCAAGGTGTGCGGTCGCGACGGGCGGGAGTATTCGGCCGCCCCGGAATTTGACGATTGCCGCGAGGCCGCCCAAACTCACCACGCACCGATCCGAACGGTCCAGGCCGCGGCGGTCGAGGCCTATCGGGCGAAACCATGACCGTTCTCACCCACCCGGCGCTGGCGTTCGATTCGATCCATCCGCAGACGCTGCTGATCATGACCGTCGTGATTATCATCGGCTTGCTGATGGTGCACCGGTCAAGAACGAAGGGCCAATCGAGCCGCGTCGACGCACGGGCCGGGGCACAGGCCCAACGCCACCAGTCGCGACTCGCCGGGCAGGCTCGCGAGGATATCGCCGAATTGATGGTTCGCCTCGATGAGCTTTCTCGCGAAATCTGCGGGCAAATCGACACCCGCTTCGCCAAGTTGGAGCACGCCATCGTCGAGGCCGACGCCAAACTGGCGGCCCTGGAAGCGGCTCTGAACCGGGCCGGATCCGACTCGCCCCCGACCGAAGCACTGCCCCCGCCGGCCGACCCCAAACACGCGGCCATCTACGAGCGCTCCCAAAACGGCCAGCCTCCCCCCCAGATCGCGCGCGAGATGGGCATGCCCGTCGGCGAAATCGAGCTAATCCTCTCGCTCGAACGCAGCCGCCGCGGCCAAGCCGCCCCAAGCCCGCAGCCAGAAGAGGACGCCCCCGCCGCCACGAAGGCCAACCCCCGCCTCGACGAGCGAGCGTAGCCGCCGCTAGCGACGATTACTCAATTGTACGCCGTTGGTTGCGTGCAAACAACCGTAGGGGACTGGCTCCGAAGCGCAGCGTAGCGTAGGTGCCTGTACCCGGCCCTTGGGGCGTTTACACGTAGGGGACTGGCTCCGTAGCGCAGCGTAGCGAAGCGTAGTGAAGCGCAGGTGCCTGTACCCGGCCCTTGGGGGCATGCTCAGGACCGCCGGGGGTACAGGCGCCTGCGATTCGCTTCGCCCTTGGGGGGCATGTGCGCGACCGCCGGCTCCGGGTACAGGCACCTGCACTTCGCTGCGCTACGCTTCGCTGCGCTGCGGAGCCAGTCCCCTACGCTACGGAGCCAGTCCCCCCCGCTCGCTCCAAACACTCATCACGCCTCTTGCCAAGAACGCCGATTGTTCGTATAGTACGGGACTTGGAACGCGGGGCGTATGCCACGCTTGCACTGCGGACAGCCGACCGAAGGAGTCCGACGATGGCCGTATATGAAGGCAAACTGGTTGCACCGAAGACCGCGAAGTTCGCTATCGTGGTGGGACGGTTCAATGAATTCATCACCAACAAGCTTCTCGGCGGCGCTACCGACATGCTCATCCGCCACGATGTCGCTGACGATGCGATCGACGTGGTGTGGAGCCCGGGCGCCTTTGAGATCCCCCTGGTGGCCAAGCGTTTGGCGGCCACCCACAAATACGCGGCCGTCATCTGCCTCGGCGCGGTCATTCGCGGCGGCACCGACCACTACGAGTACGTGGCCGCCGAAGCCGCCAAGGGCGTGGCGCAGGCGTCGATGGAAACCGGCGTGCCGTGCATCTTCGGCGTGCTGACCTGCGACACCATCGAACAGGCGATCGAGCGGGCCGGAACCAAAGCCGGCAACAAGGGATCCGAAGCCGCCGCCGCCGCGATTGAGATGGCCAACCTCATGAACCAATTGTCGTAACGGGAGTCCTACGTGAAGCATCGCCATCGGGCTCGCCGACTCACCCTCCAGGCGTTGTGCTGCCTTGACGCCCAAGGCGACGACGCGATGGATCAGGCGGTCGGATTCATTCGCGAAGGCCGCGAGAACCTCGACATCCTGGTTCTGGCTCAGGACATGCTCGCCGGCGCGTGGGCGCATCACGAGCAGGCCGACGCCATCCTCACCGAACGCAGCGACCGCTGGGACGTCCACCGGATGCCCGTGGTCGATCGGAACATCCTCCGCTTAGCGATCTGGGAGCTATCGACCGATCACGCACCGATCAAGGTCGTCATCAACGAAGCCGTCCGCTTGGCCAAGGAGTTCTCCACCGGCAAGAGCCCCGCCTTCATCAACGGGGTTCTCGACAGCGCATCGCGACTGACCGATACGCCCGACGACGACACCGACGACGACACCGACGACGACAACGACGACGACAACGACGACCACACCGACAACGACAACGACACCGACGACGACAACGACGACGATACCGAATCCTGACCCCCCGGGGGGTCGCCGGCCCGTATGGAGCTACCATGGCGTTCTTCCGAAAGACACTCGACAAGTTGGCCAAGGGCCTGAACCGGACGCGAGAGAAACTCCTCGGGAGCATTCAGTCCGTCCTGACCCTGGGACGAAAGATCGACGACAAACTGCTGGACGAGTTGGAAGAGAAACTCATCGAAGGCGACCTCGGCGTCAACACGGCCATGCAGATCTGCGACGATCTTCGCCAGGCGTATCGCGACAAGCGAATCGCCACGGCCGAAGATGTGGTGCCGTTCCTCAAGGACGAGATCAAGCAGTACTGGCCCGAGGCCGACCGCTCGATTACGTTCGCCGAATCCGGACCCACGGTAATCCTCGTCGCCGGCGTCAACGGCGCCGGCAAAACAACCAGCATCGCCAAGTTGGCCTACCTCTTCAAAGCAGCCGGCAAGACCGTCTGCCTGGCCGCGGCCGACACGTTCCGAGCCGCGGCGGTCGAGCAGTTGACCATCTGGTCCGAACGCATCGGCGTCGACATCATCAAGCAAGATGGCGGAACCGATCCGGCGGCCGTCGTCTACGACGCCTGCGACGCCGCGGTCGCTCGCAAGATCGATATCCTCCTGGTCGACACCGCCGGCCGGCTGCACACCCAGGACAACCTCATGCGGGAGCTGACCAAAATCCGCGACGTCGTGACCAAGAAGATCCCCGGCGCCCCCCACGAGGTGCTGCTGGTCCTCGACGGCACCACCGGCCAGAACGCCATCCAGCAGGCGAAGGAATTCCAGAAGGCCATCGACGTCAGCGGCATTTTTCTGGCCAAACTCGACGGCACCGCCAAGGGCGGCATCGTCATCGCCATCCGCAAAGAGATCAACATTCCGGTCAAGTTCGTCGGCCTCGGCGAAACGCCCACCGACATCGAACCGTTCGATCCGGAATCCTTCGTCGAGGCGCTGTTCGCCTGACGCCGATGTCCGACGCTATAATATCTCCGATGGGCGGGATGGGGACTTCCTGTATTGGCCGAAGGAGACGACGACAATGGCGTTAACGAACAGGCCGCGTGTGCGTTGGGTTGCGATTCGGGCGGGACTACTGCTGATCGCCTTAGCTGGGCTCCAGGGTTGCGTCGAACCCAGCATGACCAACGGTCAGTGGGACCAGCAGGTTCTCAAAGCACAGATCCCCGTCCTGGTCGAGTTCTTCCGCCCCGGTTGCCCGGGCTGCGCGGTCCTCCTGCCAGAGTTGGCCGCGATGGCCGCCGACTACGAAGGCCGGGCGTCGTTCTACACGATCAACACCGACACCACCTACCCGCTGGCCGCCAAGAACAACGTGAGCAGGCTCCCGGCGGTGCTGCTGTTTGTCAACGGCCGCGAAGTGAAGCGATGGGAAGGCGTTCTCGACATCGACCCCTACCGCCAAGCCCTCGACGCGGCGCTGGCGGGCAAGTGAGGTGAAGTGACGACCGTGTGTGAGATTTCTTTGCGGCATGCCCTATGAGTCGTTGTATCACAGGGTCCGTTGTAATAGCCGTTGCTGGTAGCCCCAACGGGGCTTCTCCGGCGACGTTATGCACTGGCCGCACGATATCAACGTCAGACGTACCCTGCCACAAAAACAACTCGCACACGACAACCTACTGATTCCCATCCTGTATTGCACCGCCCCGCCCCACCGCTTACCCTACCGTTAGGCCGCAACAACGCCCCGACGACATGGAGACGAAGTCACGATGATAGAATCAACCGACGCCCGTCGGCCGACATCGTCCTCGTAGGTTCATGACGGATCATCTGGGAGTTCTCGTGGCTAAGGGTCTGCTGTTACTAGCCCCCTGCACTGCAGGGGGTCGCCGGACCGATGGTGTTCCCTCGGTAGCTTCGATGTCGATTGCCCCGAAGCAGCGGTTGGAGCCATAGATCGTGAGTTTGCACGTCTTTCGACCCCCCGCACTGCGGGGGGCTAGTAACGGAAAGCACGCATCCGACCCACTCCCCGCTCATCCGACATGAGCCTCATCTTAACGGGGCCACTTTCTCACGCAGCACTCCCGAGGTGTATAATTCATCGGAACTGCATTCAGGGGGCCACACATGCGGGGGATCAGCGTGCTGCGTGAAACAGGGGGACTTCTCTGTTGGCTGGGCGTCGGCATTTTGCTGTCGACGCCCCTGGCGACCGCCCAGATGGCGCCGGGACAGCCGGAGAGTCAACCCGAACCCGCCGCCCCGGACCCGGCGGTGCAGGAAGTGACCGGGCATCTGTCGATCAACGAGATGCTCCTGTATGAGCTGGCCGACCTCAAGAAGGGCCAGACGCTCTACATCCATCTGCGGCGCACCGGGGGCAACCTGGACCCGCTGGCCGTGATCCTTCGGCCGGAGGTGGATTTCGACACCTTACGCACCGAAGCGAACGAGGAGTTGGACAAGGCTATCGACGCCGGCAAGGATCCTCTGATCGAGATCCCGGCTCTCTTTGACAGGTACGCCTTGGCCTGGGATGACGACAGCGGCCAAGGCAACGCCGCGGCGTTGGAATATAAAATCCCCGCCGACGGCGGTTACAAACTCCTGGTGCGTGGAAACGTGCTTGTCGACACCTTCGGCGCATTCCGTCTGCAGATCGGCCTCGACGCCCCCGAGGTCGCAACCGGCGAGGCGGTCGCGACCGGCGAAGAGATCGCCGTGCTGGCTGAGATCGGCGAACCCCCGGACAAAGGGTCCAAGGCGATTTCGATTTCCGGCGGAAGGCTGACCCCGCAGAATTCGCCGCTGTTCTTCCCCCTTGAACCCATTCGCGCCGGCGAGACGCTGCAGGTCTACGTCGAGTCCACCTCGGGCGACCTGAAACCCATCCTGTTCCTGGCCGACAGCGCCGGCAAAGCAATACTCAGCGCCAATTTCGGTGCGACCGAAAAGACGGGCAAACTGGCCTACACCTTTGAACACGAAGCCCGAAACTACCAGATCCGCCTGTCCAGCGTTCCGCGTCGCGGCGAACCGACGTCCGGAGAGTACCGACTGATCGTGGGGGTCGACGCCCCGGAAGTGCTCACCGGCGAAGCCGAAGCCCAAGACACTCACGCCCTGCGGCAACCGATTACCGTCCGCGTCGGGCTGAGCCTTCACCAGATCGCCGACGTCGACCAGAAGGCTGAACGATACGACGCCGTTTACGACCTGATGATGAAATGGCAGGATCCGCAGCTTTCCTATCACCCCGAATCGCCCGAAGACAGCGTTCGGATCTTCCGCCAGGAAGAGTTCGTTACGTACGCCAAACAGAACAGCGTCATCGTGCCAGCGTACACGTTGTACAACCAGCAGGAGAGGCGGTGGTCGCAGAATCGAATGACGTTCGTCATGCCGGACGGGCAGGCGGTCTACTTCGAACGATTCTGGGCAAGGCTGCAGGCGCCGGATTTCCAGTTCACCAAGTTCCCGTTCGACACCCAGCGATTCTTCGCCCAGATCGACATGCTGTTGCCCCTGCGATATTTCGTTCTGGAAGACCTCGAGCAGTACAGCGAAGTCGGCAAAGCCCTGGGTGAAGAGGAATGGGTGGTCAATTCGTTCGAGACGGCCATCAAAGCCGACCAACCCAAAGGCCGGTCGCCACGGGCAAGTTTCTCGTTCATCTTCTACGCCCACCGGCATCTGAACTACTATGTCCTCCGCATCTTCGTGCCCGTCTTCGCCATCATCGTCATCTCGTGGGTGACGTTCTTCTTGAAAGACTACGCCAAACGCATCGAACTGGCCGGCGCCAACCTGCTGGTCTTCATCGCCTTCAATTTCACCATCGCCGGCGACCTGCCGCGGCTTGGGTATCTCACCGTGATGGACGTAGTCCTGATCAGCACCTTCCTGATCACGAGCATCGTCCTGATCGTCTGCGTGTGCCTGCGCCACCTCGAAGACATCGGCCGCGAGACCCTCGCACGCCGCCTCGACAGATACCTCATCTGGCTGTACCCGGCGGCCTATCTGACCGTCGGCGGCATTATGGCGGCCATGCTGATGGGCTGACCGAGACTGGCGAAAACGCACACGGTTGCGACCGCGCCGGCGGTAACGGGCGTCGCTCCAAAGGCGACGATGTCCCAAACGCCCCCGGGCCACGACGCCACTTCCAGCCCCGTTAGGGGCGACAGATTTGTAGCTCGCCGCGGCGAGAACCATGATGCACCCCCCGATACAAGCCCCGACAGGGGCGACACACAGGCCGTATGGCCACGGGGTGTCGCCCCTATCGGGGCTTGGGGCGCCATGGGGCGGGCCCTACCCCGGCCCTGACGGACCGGGCTACAAATCTTTCGGCCCTGCGGGCCTCAACGGCAGATTGCGGGCCTCAACGGCAGATTCACTTCAGCGATCGAATCCAATTCCAAGCACGCTCTTGCATCATGGCCGAACGAATACCGGGTGCCATTTCGGGATGATCGCCCGAATTGAGAAAAAACCTCCGATTCGGCCTCCGCCCCCTTGAAATCAGTAATGCTTATTAGTTATCATTTAGATTATCGATAAGGCTGTTTTCGAGGAGGCCAAACCATGGTCCGATGGGAACTGCGGAGCGATGAGTTGTCTCAGGCGACCGGGGCCGTTGGGGTCCGGACGAGGGTCCGCGACCACGTGAGTCGAGGGTGGATGAACGCCGTTGCAGCCACTGGGAGCCCTGTCGTGGAAGCATCTCCGATCGTTGCTGCGACTGCGCCGCCGCAGTTCCCGTTTCGCTGGCGATGGGCTTCGGAGAGCAAGCTATTGCAACTCCCGTTATCATCGACACCTACAACATCATGGAGGGCGGTTTGTATCGCGCCCTGGCCGGGCCGCACCTGCAACAGCACCGCGGCCGCGATGTTCACTCGAACTCGTTGCGGGCGGGCTCCAGAAGGGAGAGCCTGACGCACGGCCCGGCCGGGTGTGCAGATTGACCTCACGATGCGCACAAAGAAGCGGATTGACTCCACCTGAAGCGAAGCCAATCCGCAATCCGCAATTCGCAATCCGCAATCGTTAGTATCGGTAGTGCTCGGGTTTGAACGGCCCATCCACCGACACGCTGATGTAGTCGGCCTGTTCCTTCGACAGCTTGCTCAACTTGGCGCCGATCCGATCGAGGTGCAGACGGGCGACCTCCTCGTCGAGCTTCTTATCGAGGATGTGTACGCCAATTTCGCGATTGTTCTGCCACAGATCGATCTGAGCTAACACCTGATTACTGAATGAGTTACTCATAACAAAGCTCGGGTGGCCGGTCGCGCAACCCAAGTTGACCAGTCGGCCTTCGGCGAGCAGGTAGATCGAATGGCCGTCGGGGAACGTGTACATGTCCACCTGCGGCTTGATATTGGTCTTCTTGACGCCCGGCCAGGCGTTGAGCCGGTCGACCTCGATCTCGTTATCGAAGTGACCGATATTGCACACGATCGCCTGGTCCTTCATCTTCGACATGTGCTCGGCGGTGAGTACGTGGCAATTGCCCGTGGCTGTTACATACAGGTTCGCGTGGGGCAACGCATCCTCGACCGTCGCCACCTTGAAACCGGCCATCGAGGCCTGCAGGGCGCAGATCGGGTCGACCTCCGAGACCCACACCCGGGCCCGGTGGCTCATCAGCGTCTCGGAGCAGCCTTTGCCGACGTCGCCGTAGCCGCAGACCATGGCGACTTTGCCGGCGATCATCACGTCGGTGGCCCGCTTGATGCCGTCCACGAGCGACTCGCGGCAACCGTACACGTTATCGAACTTGCTCTTGGTGACCGAATCGTTCACGTTGATCGCCGGCACGAGCAACTCGCCGCGATCCCGCATCTGGTACAGCCGATGCACGCCGGTGGTCGTCTCTTCCGAGACGCCCTTCCACTCGGCGACGACGTTGTGCCAATGCTGACCGTCTTGGGCGAGCGTATCCTTGAGCATCTGATTGATCACCATCAACTCGGCGTTATCGGTCGGGACGTCGAGGATCGACGCATCGCTCTCGGCGGCGTACCCCCGATGGATCAGCAGCGTGGCGTCGCCGCCGTCGTCGACGATCAACTGGGGGCCCTTCCCGTCCGGCCAGGTCAGCGCCTGCTTGGCGCACCACCAGTATTCGGCCAGCGTCTCACCCTTCCAAGCGAACACCGGGACGCCGCTGTCGGCGATGGCGGCGGCGGCGTGGTCCTGGGTGGAGAAGATGTTGCACGAAGCCCAGCGGACGTCGGCGCCGAGAGCGACGAGGGTTTCGATCAGCACGGCGGTCTGGATCGTCATGTGCAGACTGCCGGTGATGCGGACGCCGGCCAAGGGTTTGTCGGGGCCGTACTTGGCCCGGACGGCCATCAACCCGGGCATCTCATGCTCAGCGATGAGCATCTCCTTGCGGCCGAAATCGGCTTCGCTGATATCTTTGATCTTGTACTCGGCGCCTTGGACGGTCGCCACGGTGGTTGAACTCTCCGAGGACATGGCCTCTCCTCAATCTGGTAGAAGCAGACTGCAAATCGCCCCTGCTCATGGACGGCCGGACTCTCTTACGCCCAGAACTCCCCATTCAATTCCGGCACATCATCGACAACTGTTATTATGAATCGGTTCACTTTGGCGACATCCTTAACCCCGGGCGCACTTTCAACGCCGCTGGAGACGTCCACCGCCCACGGCTGCACCATTCGGATGGCCGTAATCACGTTCGAATCGTCCAATCCGCCCGAAAGAATCATCGGCGGCAAACCCTTGGCGGCGCCGACCGCATATGCGTCGCCGACCAGTTCCCAGTTGAACCGCTCGCCGGTGCCGCCGTGGACGCCCTTCTTGTAAGTATCGAGCAGAATAGCCGCTACGCGATCGATATCGCCAACGCCATCCAACCAGCGACGGACATCGGAGAGCCAACTCTCATCGCGAACGCCGAAGGCCTTGATCACCGGCCGGTCCAGTTCGGCGACGATCTCAGGCGATTCGTCGCCGTGAAGCTGCAGATAGTCCAGATTCGCTTTGGCCGCCACCCGGTTGAGCACCTTGACCGGACTGTCGACGAAAACGCCAACGGCCGAAACCAGCGGGGGTAAGGCCGCGGTGACCTCCCGCGCCTGCTCCGGGGAAACCCACCGGGGCGAATCGGCGAACACCAAACCGATCGCATCGGCGCCGTGCTTGGCGATCGCCGCGGCCTGCCGGGGATCGCGAAGGCCGCACACTTTGATTCGGACACGCTTCATGCTCATAACTATAGCCGATAGCGGCGGCCAGGGAAAGAGCGCCCGGATTGTTGAAATACTTTCGGTATTCCATAGGTTCATTAAACCTATAATTGGCGGGGCAATCCGCTTAGTACATAGATCCTACCAGTCCCTATATCAAGAAGTTGGAATGAGTTATGCTCAAGAGACAATCCCATCGTGACGATCTGAACCGAGAAAGACAGTGTGCGACACACCCACCCGAAACGGATGCGTGTCGCCCCCCCTGAAACGGATTCCGCCTCGACCTGTGGTCGGGGATCACGCGGCAATCCGCCTTGGCAAGTCGAACTGAGGCGAAAGGGACTCTTGCATGCTACTGGTCAGTACGGACAGGCTAACCCCGGGCGTTGCGGTCGCCCTTGCGGTGCCGCACCCCCAACGTTCGCACACCTGCCTGATTCAAGCGAATATGGAACTGAGCGAGCTGCTGATCAAGCGGCTCCAGGATCTGGGGCTCCAATCCGTCTGGGTCAAGCACGGCCTGCTCAACGACCTCGCCCAGCGGATCAACACCACCATCCCTGAGCGTCGTCGCGACATCTACAACAGCATCGCCAAGGGCTTCGACGAACTCCAGAGCCGCGTGATTACCACCGACGACCATGCGCACTACTGCGACGTGATCAGCGAGTTGATCACCGCCCTGCTGGAAGGCACCAGCCAGATCGGCGTTCTGGCCGAACGATTGTTCACCGACGGCGACGAACTGGTGCTGCACTGCGCCAACGTGGCCTATATGGCCGTCACGGTGGGGATGCACCTGGAAAGCTACATCCTCCATCAGCGTGGGAACAAGTCGGCCTCCGGTCTTCACGAGTTGTGCCACATGGGCGTGGGCGCCATACTGCATGACATCGGCAAACTCAGTATGGACAAGGCGGCCCGGGGCCGCCACTCGACCACCGACAAGAACGACGACGCATACGCCGCCCATGTCGTCGACGGGTTCCAGATGCTCCGCAACAGAGTCAACGTCCTGGCCGGAACCGTCGCCCTGCACCACCATCAGCGATGGGACGGCCAAGGCTGGCCCGACATGACCAAGATGACCCACGGCCGGTTCGTCGGCGGCATGGCCGGCCGGGATATCCACATCTTCGCCCGCATCGTCGCGGTCGCCAACATCTTCGACCAGCTCACCGCCGGCGCCGGCGGGGCCGCCATGCCGGCCATCTACGCCCTGCACAGAATGCAGAGCAACGAATACGCCGGGGCGTTCGATCCGGTCGTCCTCAATGCGTTCCAACGCTACGTACCGCCGTTCCCGGTAGGCGTGCAGGTCATTCTCAACGATGGTCGCCCCGCCGCCGTCGTCGATCTGAACACCGACCATCCCTGTAGACCCATCGTGCGACCGATCGATGAACAAGCCACCGGCGAAAACTACAACCTCTTGGAACACCCGGAATTATCGATCCAGGAATCCCAAGGCCACAAGGTCGGCCCATGGCTCTACGAAGTCCCGACCATGGCCAAGGCCCTCGCCGCCGCGGGCGCATGACGGCGTTGAACGGCGTTGAACGGCGAATATCGAATATCCAACACGGAATTTCCAATATCCAAGTAACGGCAACGGCAAACAGCTAACAGCAAACGACTTACAGCAACAGCAAACAGCTGACAGCAAACAGCTGACAGCAAACGACTGACAGCAACGGCAATTCAGCCTCCTCAGGAGATGGCCGTTGCCGTTGGCCGTTGCCGTTAGCCGTTGCCGTTGGCCGTTGGCCGTTGCCGTTAGCCGTTGCCGTTGGCCGTTGGCCGTTGGCCGTTGGCCGTTGGCCGTTGGCCGTTGGCCGTTGGCCGTT
>CBDVCA010000049.1:0-18817 GCA_965372365.1 uncultured bacterium | reverse complement strand
TCTTTGCAGTCGCTTGCCGTTAAGTCCGCAATCAGGCCATCGGCGGCCACACTACCAAACCGCCCCCACCCCTGCGCACGCCGGATGAGCGGATATGAAACGAAAGGAGAACATATGAAAGCGACGCCGTCGTTTTGGGTTATCGGGGTACCCCATACTGAGGCGCCGCTCCTGCTTGACAGCGAGTGGCCGTTTCAGTAACATGCTGCGGAAGCAACAGTAACGTTCGCGACAAGACAGAACACCTACAACCCGGACGGCCAATTAGGTACGGCTCCCCCGGCAGTGGTGGCCCCGGAACCTTGCCTTTGCCCCGGCCCCTTTGCCCCTTTGCCCAATAATCCAATAATCCGTCCCAATAATCCCGGGTTTCCCCATTAACTACGTGGCGTCGGTCTTGACCCCCTCCTATGGGGAGGGTATCTTGGGGCGCTGGCACAGGGTGAGGTCGGCTCCGATGGTCCTGTTATGTATTGGGTATGAACATGAAGCGAATCGGCGTGTCGTTTGAGTTGGGGTTTCTGTGGCTTCTATTGGCGTGTACGTTGCTGACCGGCTGCGCTGAGATGGGCGTGCAGACGTTGAGAAGCCCTGACGGAGATTACAGTCTTCGTTGTAAGGTTGACCATCGCGACGGGCGTTCTGTCTTGATGATATCGAAGGACCGCGATTCGGCGGCCGCCTCGGTCGAGTTAGTCGGCAGGGCTGAGTACCTGGCCTTGAGCCATGGCGGCAAGGAGTTGGCCGTCGCGCTGCTCTCCAACGACTCTGAGTACGATCATGACATCGCGTTCCTGGATGTCGATACGCTGCGGGTCAAACGACGATGGCCCCTGCCGCCGCCGGAGCCGGTGCGGCGGTTCACGGTGGGGGGACGCACGCACCCACGCCGTGCAATACTCAAGGACATGGTCTTTACAGATGGCGGTCGTCTCCTCTACACCGTCTTCACAAACTTTATCCCGGTGGGCATAGGGTACAAGAGTTCATGGTGGCAGGAGGGTTGTGGCAATCTCTACGACGTCGCCACCGGCGAGGAGAAGAAGGGCTTCCTGCTCAAAGCTCCGGCCGATCTTGCTTCGGCGCCCGACGAACCTGTTCTCAATCAAGAGAGCATCGATTACAAATACCCCAAGTCTCCCTGGAAGCGGTTGAAGCTCTACAAGAAAGGATTGGAAGAAAGTTCGCGTATGGAGTTCGCCTATGCGCCGAACGGTCAACCCATCGTTTTGAGCGCGGGCCTGTTCCCGACGAAAGCCTATGCCTTCTATGGCGCCTACGTCGACCAGGTGTATATCAAGTGGGAGCCGTTCATCGCGGCCGATCGGGACGAGATTACCAGGAGCGGCAAGGTTCTCTATGATCGCTGCTTCAACGCGGCGCGCACTCGTCTGGCCTGCTGGGACTGGACCGACAACACGCACACGGCCGCCAGGATGATCGTGTGGAACCTGTCCGACGGATCGGTCGCATCCGTCACGCCCGTTGAGGGAAAGATCGAAGGTATCGCGTACGACGACACCGCCGGCGCCTTCCGTGCGAACGCCGCCGGGGGAGCGATGGTATACGCGAACAAATGACTGATGCGGGAGTTCGGGGGGCGGCAGTTCGCCTCCGGAACCGCCGGGCAACTGCACAACCACGAGATCGCCGCGATCCAACCCCAGGCGCTCTTCTATAACCTCTGGAGTTGCACGGCGATGGACTTCAGCAGCGATGGTTTCATCGGGGGCGAATACGTCTTCGGCTCCGATCTCGGCCTGCTGACCGTCGGTTCGGCGAAGGTGGGGTCGATGTGGGACCTGACGCCTTACTACTATATGGCCCTCGGCGAAGGTGAGACCTTCGGCGCCGCGTGGCAAGACTGGTGGACACGGGTGGCCGAAGGCGGCTTCAGCGAAGATGAAATCGACTGGCGCTACGGCATGACCATGATCGGCGACCCCCTGCTGACCACCCGGATCCACCGCCCGGACGTTCCCGAACCGGCCGCGTTGGCCCTGCTGGCCGCCGGAGCCGCGGCTGTGCGGCGCCGAAGAACACGAACTCCAACTTGACGGGGCCGACCGACCGAGTACACTCATCGTAGCGGCAGAACGGGCGTTGACCGCCCGCTGGTACGGAGACCGTTTGGCAGTCAGGGACGAGCACGATGAACGAATCGACCGACCGGACACCCGGCGCCGGGACGAAGAAGGTATTCGTCGCCGCGACCGGCAAGGATCAGGGAAAGACCACCATCTCGCTGGGCCTGATGGCCGCCTTCGAGGAACTGTGCCCGCCGGTGCGATTCATCAAACCTGTCGGCCAACGGTACGTGGAGGTCGAAGGCGTCCGGGTCGATGAAGACTCGGCCCTGATGCGGTCGATCTACCCCGGCATGTGCAACCTCGGCGACACCTCGCCGGTGACCGTGCCGCGATCGTTCACTCGCGACTACATTCTCCGCCCGCGCCCGAAGGTGTTGGCCGACAAGATCCTCAAAAGCTTCGCCCGGCTCACCGACGGCGCCGGCGCGGCCGTCATCGAAGGCACCGGGCACGCCGGGGTGGGATCGTGCTTCGATACCTCCAACGCCGACGTGGCCGCCCTGCTGGACGCCAAGGTCATTCTCGTCGCCGGCGGCGGCATCGGCAAACCCATCGACGAAGTCATGCTCAACCAGGGCCTGCTCGCCCAACGCGGCGTCGAACTGCTGGGCGTCATACTCAACAAGGTCCTTCCGAGCAAAATGGACAGCATCACCCACTTCGTGCGAACCGGCCTCAAGCGGCTCGGCATCGAACTGCTCGGCGCGGTGCCCTACGAACCGGCCCTCTGCGAGCCCACGATGCGCCAGATCCTCAACGAACTCGGCGGCGAACTGCTCCACGGCGACGACTCGCTCGACCGACCGGTCGAACACGTCCTCGTCGGCGCCATGACGGCCGCCAACGCGATGGAGTATATCCGCCCGGGCTGCCTGCTGATCACCCCCGGCGACCGGGAAGATCTGATTCTCACCGTCGCCAACCTCTTCGCCGGCCAGACCGATCCCGCCCAACGCATGGCCGGCATCCTGCTGACCGGGGGCATCCGCCCGCCGGCGAAGATCATGGAGTTCATCGAACGCACCAACATCCCCGTCGTCCTCCGCGAAGAGGACAGCTACCGCGTCGCCACCGACGTGGACGACCTCAAGGTCAAAATCCAACCCCAGGACACCGCCAAAATCGAAACCGCAAGCCGCATCGTGCAAGACCATCTCGATGTCGAACAGATTATGGATCGGCTATAACTGTTGTAGTCCGAGGCACCAACCCTGCTTGGCGTCGCCTGCCAAGTTGATCCAGCGTGGTTTCCGGCGCCAAACCTGGAATCTGGGTCAAGGGGAAATCAAATCCAGAACAGCTCCAGCCGAGCTTGGTTTGCAATCACTTACGAATCCCAGTCCTCATATCTCATCGAAATATCGCAAAATTACGTTGACTCCCTATCGCATTAATGCGATAGTATTACATGTATGGAGAAGGACAATGATGAGGAAATGTGATGCCGAAGACAGAAGTGCTTTTCTTTCAAGATGATAACGGCAACGCTCCCGTGTTGGGCTGGTTGGAGGACCTGCCCGCCAAGGTTCAAGACAAAGCTATTGTTCGCGTGGAGCGGCTGGCAGAATGCGGCCACGAGTTGCGGCGGCCCGAGGCGGATTTCTTGCGAGACGGGATCTATGAACTTCGCATCAAGCACATGCGTGTGAATTACAGAATCTTGTACTTCTTTCACGAGCAGTGTGCCGTGTTGGCTGCGGGTATTGTCAAGGAGGGAAAAGTACCGGACAAGGATATCGATCGGGCAGTGAGCCGACAGCATCGATTCCACACAGACCCGGCTATATACACGTACGAAGAAAGTTGAGGGTAACCACGATATGGCTCGCGATAAGACAACGACTAACGCGGTTGAGATTCTTCATCGGCGTCTGCTGAAGGGGGATCCTGTTCGAGAAGCAGGCGTGGAAGCAGAGCGAGTGAATGCTCAAGTAGCACGCCTGATCTACGAACTCCGAACAGAATCAGGCATGAGTCAGAAAGAGTTAGCTGAGTTGATAGGGACGACTCAGTCTGTGATCAGTCGATTAGAGGATGCAGATTACGAAGGCCACTCACTCTCGATGCTTTCACGCATTGCCAAAGCGATGAACCAGAAACTGACGGTCGTGATGACCACGGAGGATCCGGTAGCCGGAGTGCTGCGATATACATTCAAGACACTCGTTCAGAATTTGCGTAGGAAGAGTGGCCTGACAATTGATGATCTTGCCAAGAAAACGGGACTTGATCACGGCGAACTCCTCGCAATGGAACGCATCGATGGTTATCGGCCAACCCCGCTCAGCCTTCACTCACTGGCAGAATTCTACGATATACCGACACAGAAGTTTGCCGAACTGGCCGGCGCCATTAGAACGGCGCCAGAGAGCCTGAGAGAGCATGCTTCCAGGTTCGCCGCGAATTCAGCATCTTTTTCAGAGCTCTCTGGGGAGGAGAAGAAGCTTCTGGACGAGTTTGTGGGCTTCCTCAAAACGAATACTGGTTGAAGGCAAACACCCAGCCTATGGACGAGAGAACGCAGAACAAGATAGACAGTCAAGCCTCCATTATCTTACGGGATGCCAAACTCTTGAAAGCTTCCTGGTCGTCAGCGCCCATAGCTCCTCACTCGGCGATATCGTAGTACACCGAATACGCGTCGCCGTCGAATTCGGTGCGGACGGGGAAGCCGCTGTTGTGGAAGATGTTGAGCATGGGCTTGTTGCTGGATAGAACTTTGGCGTAGAAGCTTTTGACGCCGCGTTGCTTGGCGATTTTGGTGATGTACTCCAGCAGGAAGGCGCCCATGCCCTTGGCCTGCCAATCGTCCTGGACGATCAGAGCGACTTCGGCGGCCTGAGTTTTGGGGTCGAGGAAGTACTGGGTAATCGCGACGATCTGCTCGCCGGCCGGGCCGGGGACGCAGCCGACGATGGCGAGATCTTGCTGGTAATCGATATTGGTCAGTCGCTGAACTTCCTTGTGCGGAAACGTCATCGTCGCGGTGAAGTATCGCGTGCGAACCGACTCCCGCGACAACGAGTAGAGCATTTCGGCGAGGGCCGGTTCGTCGGTGGGCTTGACCGGGCGAAAGAAAATCTGCGTGCCGTCGCGAAGCGTCTCGTACCGCTCCAGTTCCTCGGGGTACGTCAACTCCTCCCACGGCAGTTCGATTTGATCCGCGTGCAGATACTTCTGCTTCTTCGCGGCTTGGATCAAATCGTTGCGGAACTTCGGATGGGCGATATTGATCAGCGACAGCGCCCGCTGGCGGATCGATTTGCCGTGCAGATAGGCGATGCCGTACTCGGTCACCACGTAGTGCACGTCGCCGCGAGTGGTCACCACGCCGGCGCCTTCGGTAAGGTGGGGCACAATTCGGGACACTTCTCCGTCTTTGGCGGTCGACTGCATCGCGATGATGGCCTTGCCCCCGCGAGAGCGGGCGGCGCCGCGGATGAAGTCGACTTGGCCTCCGATGCCCGAATAGATCTTGTAGCCGAGCGAATCGGCGCACACCTGGCCGGTCATGTCGACCTCCAGCCCCACGTTGATGGCCACCATTTTCTCGTGCTGGCTGATCAGAAACGGATCGTTGACGTATTCGGTGGGGTGGAACTCGAAGAACGGGTTGTTGTCGATGTAATCGTAGAGCCGTCGCGTACCCATGCAGAAGGAGGCGACCACTTTGCCGCGATTGATGGTTTTTTTCGAGCAGGTGATGGCGCCGCATTCGATCAGGTCGATCACCCAATCGCCGATCATCTCGGTATGAATGCCGAGATCCTTCTTGTCTCGCAGCGACTCGGCCAGCGCCTGGGGAATTCGCCCGATCCCGCATTCGATGGTGGAGCCGTCTTCAACGAGCCGGGCGAGATTTTGCCCGATGCGTTGCATCACGCCGTCCAACTTCGGTACGGGCGATTCGAACAGTTCCTCTTCCCAAGGGATCAGCATGTCGATCACGCCGACGTGGATGAAACTGTCGCCGAGCGTCCGCGGCATGCGGGGGTTCACCTGAGCGATCACCCGTTTGGCGTTGGTGGCCGCGGCTTTGACGATATCGACCGAAACGCCGAAGCTGCACAGCCCGTTCACATCGGGGGGCGTCACGGAGATCAAGGCCGCGTCGATGGGCAGCCGGCCGGTTTCGAACTCGTGGGGGATTTCCGACAGGAAGATCGGGGTGTAGTCGCCGACGCCGCGATCGAGGGCGTCGCGAACGTTGTCGGCCACGAAGAAGCTGTTCATCTTGAACTTGTCGCGAAATTTCTCGTGCGCATAGGGCGCGGCGCCCATAGTCAGCAGGTGAATGATATGGGCGTCGACGATATGCCCCGAATGGGTGACCAAAGCGTCGACGAGATGCTGAGGCTGTCCGCAGCCGGTGCCGATGAAGATGCTGTCGCCGGCCTGGATGAGTTTCATCGCGTTGGCCGCGGTGTTGATCTTGTCGGCGTATTTGATCTTCCAGTCGAAATCCTGCATAATGGTTTCCTATCGATGGTTCGTCTTGCGGCCCCAGCTAATCATAGCGCCTCGCGGCGGGCAAAGCCCGTTCTCGTCAGGATCAGTCTTCTCGCAGCCGGATGTAAGCGTCGACGGCGATGGGGACGGTTCCCTCGGGTCCGGCGACGTAGGGGTTGATGTCCATTTCCTGGATCTGCGGAAACTCCGTGGCCAGTTGCGAGAGCCGTTGCAGGCCTTCGGCCAGAATGTCGATATCCACGCCCTTGCGGCCGCGACCGCCTTTGAGCAACTGGTACGTTCGCGTGTTGATGAGCATCTCCTTGGCCTCTTCGGCGGTGATCGGGGCCGGGTAGAACGCCACGTCCTTGATCACCTCGACCATGAGCCCGCCCATGCCGAACATCATCAGCGGCCCGAACCGCTCGTCGCGATGCATCCCCAAAATCACCTCGGCGCCCTCGCGGACCATCTGCTGAACCAGCACCCCGAGAATATCGGCGTCGGGCGCCTTGGGGGGAATCCGATACATCATCAGGTCGAACGCGTCCATCACCTCCTGCTCGTTGCCGAGGCCGAGGCGAACGCCGCCGACTTCGGTTTTGTGGAGGATATCGGGCGACCAGATTTTCAGCACCACCGGGTAACCGATCTGGCGGGCGATATTGGCCGCCTGGTCGGCCGAGGTGGCCACCGCGCCCCGGGGGGTGACGAACCCGTACGCTTCGAGGATCTCCTGCGACTCCATTTCGGCGACATCGAGCGCCCCACGGTGGAGGTGACGTTCGATGATCGTCTCGACCTTCCTCCGGTTGACCGGGAAGAGTTTCACGACCCGCTCGGGCCGTGCTCGCCATTGAGCGTAGCGAACCATCGCGGCGATCGTACTCACGGCCGCCTCGGGACAGTCGTAGCGAGGGATGCCCCCGGCCCGGAGAACCTCGACGGCCTCCGCCATTCGTCGGGCGCCCAGGAAGCAGGCCAGGATGGGCTTATCGGTGTGCCGGGCCGCCTCGACGACAGCCGCGGCCGTGGGACTGCATTCGGTCATCGCGTGAGGCGTCAGCAGGGCCAGGATCACGTCGACGTTCGGATCGGCCAGGGCCGCCAGCAGCGCGGTTTCGTACCGATCGGACAGGGCGTCGCCGAGCACGTCGACGGGATTGTTGATGTTGGCCGCCGGGGGAAGGTGCTCACGCAACGTGTCCCGGGTGGCCTCGGTGAAGGTGGCCAGCTCCAGCCCTTCGCGCTCGATGGCGTCGACGGCCATAATGCCCGCGCCGCCGGCGTTGGCGATGACGGCCACGTTGGCGCCGGCCGGCATCGGCTGGCTGGCCATCGCGCAGGCGTAGTCGAACTGGGCCTTGATCGACCGGCACCGGACAATGCCGGCCCGGGCGAAGATGCTCTCGAAGGCCGCCTGGCGCCGGGCGAGCGAGCCGGTATGGGAAGAGGCCGCCTCGGCGCCGGAGCCGGTTTCCCCCGACTTCATCAGCAGGATCGGCTTGGTGCGGCTGACCCTCTCGGCCTCGCGCATGAAGGCGTCGCCATCGGTGATGGTTTCGAGGTAGCCGGCGATCACCTTGGTCTGGTCATCGGCCCCGAAGACGCGAAGAAGGTCCAACTCGTTCACGTCGGCCTTGTTGCCGATGCTGATCAGCCGACTGAAGCCGACCCCGTCGGCGTTGGCCATGTCCAGAATGGCCGACAGCAGCGATCCGGACTGCGACAGATAGGCGATTCCTCCAGGGGCGGGCAGGTCGCCGGCGAAGGAGGCGTTGAGGTGGTTGGCCGTCGACATCACCCCGACGCAATTGGGCCCGACAAGTCGAATGCCGCCTCGGCGGGCGATCTCGGCCACCTCGCGCTCGAGCTTTTCGCCTTCGGGGCCGGATTCGCGGAACCCGGCCGAAAGGACGATCACCGCAGCCGCCTTCAGCGCCGCGCACTGTTTCATAACGTCGGGAACGAACTTCGCCGGCACGACGATCACCACCAAGTCGAGCGGATCGCCGATAGCCTCGAGGCTTTCGTAACACGTCACGCCCTGAATCGTTCCGCCCTTGGGGTTGACCGGGTAGATCGGGCCGGTGAACCCGCAGGTAAGCATACTGCGCAGGACTTCGTAGCCGACCTTGCCGGCCGCGGCCGACGCGCCCACGATAGCGACCGACTTCGGATTGAACAGCGTCTGGACACTCATCGATCCATCAGGTCCTTTTTCCTATTAATCACAGCCCGAACCCGCCGAACACTTTCTTTTGGTTCATGTCGGATTACCGGGGAGTTTTCATGCCCGAAAGCCATCCGTTACTAGCCCCCTGCAGTGCAGGGGGTCGCGGGACCGATGATGTACCCGTTGTAGATTCGATGTCGATCGGCCCGAAGCGACAGTTCGATCCATAGATTGTGGGTTCGCACGTCTTTTGACCCCCCGCACTGCGGGGGGCTAGTAACGGCATACGCTCATCGGAAGAACTCCCCGGTAATCCGGCATGAACCTTTCTTTTTCTACCGCAATCACGCCAACTCGGTCACAGCCCAAATCGGCCAAATACTCTTTCTTTTTCTACCGCAATCACGCCAACTCGGTCACAGCCCAAAGTGGCCGAACACTCTTTCTCTGGCCTCGGCGATCGCTTCGTCCACAGCCGGCTCCACCGCCTCACGCTGGGCGGCCGACGGCGCGAGCACACGATCACGCAGCCCGGCGCCCCATTCGGTGCTGCCGAGCATCACCCCGCCCATGCCGGCCATGGCGTCGTGACCGTCGTCCTGGCCGGTGAAGATGCTCCAAGCCAACGCCCAGCCCCGAGCGGTGTTCTCAGGATGATACCCGCCCCCGCCGGTGGCGAGGATGGGCTTATCGAAAGCTATCACCCGCTCGATCGCCGCGGCGTAGGCGTTATTGGTCAAATTCAAGTGCGCCAATGGATCGCCCGCAAGGCCGTCCATCCCCAACTCCATAACGATTACGTCCGGATCGTACGCGCCGATCACCGGGACGGCCACGGCCTCGAACGCGCGAATATACGCCTCGTCATAAGTTCCCGGCGGCAGGGGCAAGTTCACGGCGAACCCGCACCCGGCGTCGGCGCCGATCTCGTCGCAAAAACCCGTCCCGGGGAACAGCTTGCGACCGGTTTCATGTATCGAGACCGTGCACACGTCGCGGCGATGGTAAAAAGCGTTCTGCACGCCGTCGCCATGATGGACATCCACGTCCAGGAACAACACCCGGCGACCGGCGTCGGCAAGCAACATGCATCCGAGCACCACGTCGTTCACATAGCAGAAGCCCGAGCAGTAGTCCTTGCCTGCGTGATGATACCCCCCCGACGGGTTGAACGCCACGTCAACCGCCCCGTCGAGAATCATCCTCGCTCCGGTCAACGTCGCCCCGGTCGCCAACGCGGCGTACTCGTACATGCCCTTGAACACCGGGCAATCCCCCGTGCCGAACCCCATCCGAAGGCCCTCGACGTCCATGTCGCCACCGGCGGCTGCGATCATGACGTCCAGATAACGCCCGTCGTGATACGCTTCCAACTCCTCGCGAGTGGCCGGTTCGGGAGCGACCACGTCGCTGGGGCGCAACATGCCCATCGACAGCAGAATCTTCCGCGCCATGGCCGCACGCTCGGTCTTGAACGGGTTGCTATCGGGATAGACGCTGTCGGCCAATTCGGCCGAGTGCAGGAATACAGCCTTGCGTTGATTCGAGTTTGTCATTCGAACTATTTCCTGATTCAACACTTACCGCCTGCAATCGTAAGGTCGTCGCCGAAGGCAATCTAACGGCTCCCCCCAGCCTCGACAAGCGTTTTCTCGGCCGCGACGGGCCGATTTGACCGGACCCGGGGGACCAGCGTACACGCTGGGAGCCTGGCGCCAACGCGACGCCACACCGACCGGCAGCGTCGCCCCGTCCATCGAGGCCGGCCGCCGTGACCGCCGTCAAGTCGTGAAAAGGGTCACAGACTAGGGGTTTTTCACGTTTTGTGGTTGAACATGGCGGGCAAGTTCAACAGAATGGCCTAAATTGCCGCACCGCCGAGCATTGCCCCGCCGGTACGGGTTCCGTAAGCTCCGCGCTCGGGGTTTATGATTCGTCAGTTATGGTTCTCGGGCTCCTTTGCAGCCCGGACTTCAGAAAGGATGGCAGGACGAGATGGCAGAAGAGCACAAGGCTATCGATTCACTCCAGAGTGAGGGTCGTACGTTCCCCCCGCCGGCCGCGGTTACGGCCAACGCGGAAATCAAGTCGCAGGCAGAGTATCAGGCGATGTACGACCGCTCGATCAACGACTCGCACAACTTCTGGTTGGAACAGGCCAAGACCCTGGACTGGTTCACCGAGCCGACCGAGTCGCTTGATTACACCTGGGACACCCAGGGCCGCAAGATCCAGCACACCTGGTTCGCCGACGGCGAACTGAACGTCTCGGTCAACTGCCTGGACCGCCATCTGGGTACGCCCCGTGCGACCAAGCCGGCGTTGGTCTGGCAGGGCGAGCCCGAAGACGACACCCTGACCTACACGTATGAAGAACTGCACAAAGAGGTTTGCAAGTTCGCCAACGTCATGAAGGGCATGGGCGTCACCAAGGGCGATCGGGTCTGCATCTACATGCCGATGGTCCTGGAACTGCCGATCGTCATGCTGGCCTGCACCCGTATCGGCGCGATCCACTCGATCGTCTTCGGCGGCTTCAGCGCCGACGCCCTCCGCGATCGGATCAACGACTCCGACTGCAAGATCCTCGTCACCGCCAACGTCTCGCTCCGCGCGGGCAAGCATATCCACCTGAAGGATATCTCCGACGAAGCCCTCAAGGCGACCCCGACGATCGAGAAGGTCATCCTGATCAAGCGTAACGACGAGCCGTGCCACTTCGAAGAAGGCCGCGACGTGTGGTATCATGACGCGATGGCCGACGCTTCCGATGAGTGCGAGCCCGAGAAGATGAAGGCCGAAGATCCGCTGTTCATCCTCTACACCTCCGGCTCGACCGGCAAGCCCAAGGGCGTAGTTCACACCACCGGCGGCTATCTGCTGTGGACGTCCATGACGCATCGGATCGTCTTCGACCTCAAGGAAGACGACATGTACTGGTGCACCGCCGACATCGGCTGGGTCACCGGTCACAGCTACATCGTCTACGGCCCCCTGGCCAACGGCGCCACCAGCCTGATGTTCGAAGGGGTGCCGACCTTCCCCGACGCCGGCCGGTTCTGGCAGATCGTGGAAAAGTACAAGGTCAACCAGTTCTACACCGCCCCGACCGCTATCCGCGCCCTGATCCGTCACGGCGACCAATGGCCGGCCAAGTACGACCTGTCCAGCCTCCGCATCCTCGGGTCGGTCGGCGAGCCGATCAACCCCGAAGCCTGGATGTGGTACCACAAGCACATCGGCAGGGAGACCTGCCCCATCGTCGACACCTGGTGGCAGACCGAAACCGGCGGGTTCATGATTACCCCGCTGCCGGGCGCCCACACACTCAAGCCCGGTTCGGCCGGCCGGCCGTTCTTCGGCGTCGAGCCCGTCCTGCTGCGTGAAGACGGCTCCGAGTGCGAAGCCAACGAAGGCGGCAAGCTCTGCATCAAGAAGCCGTGGCCCGGGATGATGCGGACCATGTGGGGCGACCCCGATCGCTTCATTGAAGCGTACTTCACGATGTACGACGACCTGTACTTCACCGGCGACGGCTGCCGCATCGACTCCGACGGCGATTACTGGCTCATGGGCCGGATCGACGACGTCGTCAACGTCTCCGGTCACCGGATCGGCACCGCCGAAGTCGAAAGCGCCCTGGTCAGTCACGCCAAGGTCGCCGAAGCCGCCGTGGCGCCGATGCCGCATGAGATCAAGGGCCAGGGCCTGTACGCCTACGTCACCCTGCTCAACGACGACGACGCCAACGACGAACTCCGCAAGGAGCTGGTCAAGCACGTCCGCAAGGAGATCGGCCCGATCGCCGCTCCGGACAAGATCCAGTTCGCCCCGGCTCTGCCGAAGACGCGTTCGGGGAAGATCATGCGGCGTATCCTCCGCAAGATCGCCGAAGGCATCGCCGACAAGTCGACGCTGGGCGACATCTCCACGCTGGCCGATCCTTCGATCGTCGATTCGCTGATCGAAGGTCGCCAGTAGGTCGAATTTCATTCCGGTAATTGACGGCGCGTGGCCCCTGTTCGAGAGCACAAAACACTCCCGAACAGGGGCCGCGGCCCTAACTGTCGCAGGAGCGTATCTATGAGCGAAGACTCAACTCCCAAAGTCATGAATCGAAACCTCGTCGTTGTGGGGGCCATTCTTATCCAACTGTGCCTGGGCGCCATCTACGCCTGGAGCGTGTTCACGCCGCCGCTGAAGGCCAAGGCTCCTGGCGACGTCGCCGCCATTTACGGGGCGAGCCAGTTGGGATTGAATGACGAGACATTCAAGGCGTTAACGGCTGAATTGGTCGAACCCCTCGCCAAGTTGAAAGAGATCAAGGCCAAGATCAAGGGGACCACCGATGCGATGCAACTGGAACTCCTGAAGCCCCAGCAGAAGGCCCTGACGACAACCGTTGACGGTATCGTCGGCAACTATGTCTCGTCCGAGACACTCGATGAGTTGGCCTATGGGTTCACCACCGTGCAAACCCAATGGATCTTCGGCGTCGGCTTGGCCACGTTTGCCGTCGTCATGGTCTTGGCCGGTCGCATGATGCCCAAACTGGGGCCGCGGAAACTCGCCGCCGCCGGCGGCGTCGTTCTAGGCGCCGGCTATTTCCTGGCGGGCCTCACCGGCGCCCAATCCTTCCCGATGTTGCTCACCCTGATCGGCGTGGTCGGAGGCGCGGGCATCGGTTTGGCCTACGTCGTCCCCATCGCCGTCGGCATGCGATGGTTCCCCGACAAGAAGGGCTTGATCACCGGATTGGCTGTCGCCGGCTTCGGCTTCGGCGCCCTGATCTGGGTGAAACTCGCCGGCTCCTGGGGCGACTTGATCGGCTCGATGGGACTGAGCATGACGTTCATGATCTACGGAGTCGTGTTCTGCGCCGCCTGCCTGATCGGATCGATGTGGATGGTATTCCCGCCAGAGGGATGGAAGCCCCAAGGATGGGAGCCCAAGCAGAAGGACGACTCGGGCAAACCGGCCGCCGTTGCCGCCGATCTTCGCAGCGGTCAGATGCTCGCCAAACCGCAGTTCTATATGATCTTCCTGTGCTTCGTGTTCGGAGCCGGGGCCGGGCTAATGAGTATCGGCCTGATGAAGGCGTTCCCGATGAAGGCTATGATGTCCGGCGGTATGGACTGGGCCGCCGCCAGCGCCGCCGCCGGTACGGCTATGGCCGTGTTCTTCTCCCTGGCCAACGGCGTCGGTCGCATCGCCTGGGGAAGCCTGTGTGAGAAGCTCGGGGTAAGGCTGTCCATCGCCATCATGATGGCCACCCAAGGCGTTCTGATGATCTGCTTCCAGTGGATGGCCGGTACGCCGGCTCTGCTGTATCTGGGCGCCACGCTGATCGGCTTCAACTTCGGCGGTAACTTCGCCCTGTTCCCGATGATGACGGCTGACACGTTCGGCGCCAAGCACATCGGGCAAAACTACGGGTGGATCTTCCTGTCGTACGGCGTCGGCGGCATCTTGGGCCCGATCATGGGCGCCAAGCTCGGCGACATGGGCAACTACCCCCGAGCTTTCGTCATCTGCGGCGTCCTATGCTTGGTCGCGGCAGTGCTGATCTCGGCGGTGAGGAAACCTTCGGCCAATCCGGCCGCAGCCGCCTGACCCCCGCTGGCGTCTTCTGACGATCCCCAAGCCCGTCGCCTCCTGCAGGCGACGGGCTTGTTTTAAATTCTGTCCCCTTGTAACGAGAATCATTCTTGATTTCTTTCGGATCTCCGCTAGTATTGGCGTTCTTAGGAGACGCAAGGGATGAGCCAGGGGTCGCATACATCTGGCGAGCTCATTGCCGTGTCCCCCCGTCCGGCCCTTCTGTTGGCTTCTGTGATTCTTTTCGTCGGGGCGACTGCGGTGATCGGAGCCGCATTGTATCATCAAGTCACCGTCCACCCCGGCGTGTGGAACTTGCACATCGACGCGGCCGTCGGGCTGGCGACGCTTCTCGGCAGCGGTCTGACGATGGTCTATCTTTCCGTACGCACCCACTCGCGCCTGCGGCGAATCGGCTCCGCCGAGCGACGCAGCCGCGACGCCCTCCGGCGCGAAGAGCAGATTCTCCGCGTCCTGATGGAAACGACCTCGGAGATTATGATCCTGACCCGTCCTGACGGGCGTATTGAGGCGATCAGCCGGGCCTGCGCCGAGCGGCTGGGCGTGTCGCGAGCCGACGCGATCGGCCGTTGCGTGTTCGACTTGATGCCGCCGGAGACGGCCGCCTTTCGCAGGATCAAAGCCCGGCAGATCCTCGAATCGCGCCGGCCGCTGACCTTTCAAGACACCAGCAACCATCGCGTTCTCAAGACGATGCTCTACCCGATTGAGGGCGATGACGGGTCGGTGGAGTTCCTGGCCATGATCTGTAGCGACATCACCGACAGCGTCCGGGCGAAATCGACCCTGCGCGAGCGGGACCGCCGATACCGATCGCTGTTCGATCACAGTCCCACCGCGACGATCGAACTGGACCTATCCAGAGTTCGCCGAATTCTCGACGATCTTGCCGACGAAGGAGACCCGCGCGAACACCTGGCCGACCATCCGGACCAGGCGCATCATTTGATCGCCGACATCCGCGTTCTTCGCGTGAACAACGCGGCCGTCAATCTCTTCGAAGCCGACAGCCGCGGGCATTTCCGCAGCAATGCGTCCAATCTCGTCTCCCCGGAAACCACGCCGGCGTTTCTTGACGCCATCTGCGGCTTCGTCGACCGCCGGCTTCAATACGAAGGCGAGCAACCTTGTTTCACCTTGGGCGGCAAGTCCATCCAGGTCATCGTTCGCATGTCGCGGCAGCCGAACGCCAAGAAGCCATGGTCCCGCGTTCTGATGTCGGTGGTCGACATCACAGAGCGCAAGCGGTTGGAGCAGGAGGTTCTCCACATCAGCGATCTCGAGCGAATGCGCATCGGCCAGGACCTTCACGACAGTCTCGGCCAGACCCTCACCGGCGCAGCCTGCCTGTGTACGGCCCTGAAGAATCGGCTCGCCGATCGCAAGCTTCCCGAAGCCGCCAAAGCGGCCGAGATCGTCCAACTGATCACCCAGTCGGCTCAAGAAGCCCGGACCCTCGCCCACGGGCTCAACCCTGTCGGAGGGGCGCCGGACAGCCTGCCGGCCGGCATTCGACAATTGGCCGCCACGATCCGGGGCCTGTTCGGGGTCTCGTGCAGTTTCTCCTGCGAAGGGATTCCTTCGAATCTCGATCCCAAGACGGCCATGCATCTGTACCGCATCGCCCAGGAGGCGACCACCAACGCCGTCCGCCATGGTCGCGCCAAACACATTGGCATCAAACTCAACGCCGACCCAAGCGCGGTGCACCTGACGATCACCGATAATGGGCGCGGTCTTCCCGACGACCTGCCGCGACTGCAGGGATTGGGAATCAATACAATGCGGTATCGAGCGTCGATGCTCGGAGGAGTCCTTCATCTGAAGAAACGCCCGGTCGGAGGAACCGTTGTTTCGTGTCGCGTACCTGTTTCCGGTCCGTTCCGGGACGCAAGCCTATCACTCATGCAGGGGAGCACACATGACGACAGTTGACACGATGCGGATTCTGGTTGTTGAGGACCACCCGGTTGCACGCAAAGGCATAGTATATCTGATCGACCAGGAGCCGGACCTGAGCGTCTGCGCCGAAGCCCCGAGCATCGCCGCGGCTGTTGTGGCCGTGCATCGCACGCGCCCCGATGTGGCCGTGGTGGATATCGGCCTCTCCGACGGCAGCGGCATCGACCTCATTCGTACATTGAAGGCCGATCATCCCGAGTTGCCGACGGTGGTTCTTTCGATGCACAGCGAGGTCTTCTACGCCGAGCGGGCCCTTCGCGCCGGAGCCCGGGGCTACGTAACCAAAGCCGAAGATTGCGAGTCGATCATCCACGCGATTCGCGACGTGGTCGCCGGGCGCGTGTTCGTCAGTCCCGAGTTGGCCAACCAGATGCTGTCGGGCATGGTTGCGGGATCCTCCAGAACCCCCACGTTCAGCATCGACCGTCTTACCGATCGCGAATTCGAGGTATTCGAACACATCGGGCAAGGGCGGCAGACGCAGGAGATCGCCCGAATGCTCCACATCTCCGTCGGCACCGTCGACGCCCACCGCGAGCACATCAAGAAGAAGTTGAACGTCGGATCGGCCGGAAAGCTCATGGTCCGCGCGATACGATGGACCGAATCCGGCAGCCGCCGATAGCACCTGTGGTTGCTCCGCTCACCGTCCCCCCGTAATGGAATTCATTAACCCCTCTACCGCGGCGGCGTAGTCGAAAAGCCGGCATACACCCAATTGCGAAGGCTCGGGTTTGTGGCAATACTGGCAGTAAGCTATTGACGTTCGATGGCGCTTCGTAGTGCGCCGGAGCTTGACTCGGCAGGGAAGCCGCGTGCGAAGGATCGCAGGACCATGGATGGAACAAAGCTACGTTGCCGGCTGTCGCCAGGGGGGCTCAAGCCCATCGCTGAGGCCAACACGCCGCCACGAGCCAACGACCCGACCCCATCCCGGTGCAACGCCATCCTGCTTTCATCGCCGCGTGGGCGCGCCGCGCCTCCTCCAGGGGGAGTGGTGCGGCGGCCCGATTCTCTGCCGGTCGCCTGCATCGCATGCTCAACAGAAGCATGCTGACCGCATAGCGCAGTCGTGTCGTTTCCGGGGGGGGCGACACGACTGCTGTGTTCTCTGCGCCAACGATTCTCGCTTGCGTTCGCCGGCGACGGTCTCCACTATGACTACTCAATGGAGACTGCCGCCCATGAAGGTGAACGATATTCTGGAACACTTCCTCTCCCGCGCCCCGTGGGTGAATCGAACAAGGACGTCGCATCGTGCATGATCGCCTGGACGCCAAGCCTCGCGACCTGACCCCTCTCACGCGGCCGACGTTCTCGACGGGCCGGTGTCGTCGATCGAAAGCGTCGCGAAGGCCTCGCGAATAGGGTCGAGCGACTCCTCGAACGCCGCGGCGACGTCGGGGTCGAAGTGCGAACCCACCTCCGCACGCATGATCTTCATCGTCTGGCGATGCCCGATCGCCTGCTTGTACGGTCGGGCCGACCGCAGGGCGTCGTAGACGTCGGCCATAGCGACGATGCGGGCCTCGATGGGAATGGTCTCACCGGCCAGCCCGCGCGGATACCCCGACCCGTCCCACCATTCGTGATGAGCCAGCGCGATCGTCGAGGCCATGCGTTTGATCTCGCCGCACTCGGCGGCGATGGCGCCGATTCGCCGCCCTCGGAAGCGGAAGTGCACAAAGGCCGCGTCTTTGGGGGCGTCGAGCAGGATATTGGAGCCGATCTCGCAATGCCGACTCATCACGCGAAACTCCTCGGAGTTCAGTGTCCCCCGCTTCAGGACAATGGCGTCGGGGATGCCGATCTTGCCGATATCGTGCAACGGGCTGGTCGCGAAGATCTTCTCGACGAACTCCCGATCCTTTCCCATCGCTTCGGCGACAATGCGGCAGCAGTGTCCCACGCGAAGAACGTGGTCGCCGGTCTCCGAATCGCGATACTCGCACACTTTGGCCAACCGCCACAGAACATCCAACCGAGCGAATTCCAACTGGCTCGTCCGTTGCCGCACCTTCGTTTCAACGCAGTCGGACAGGAACGCCGTTTCGTCCTGATAATTCCTGACCGCCAGAATGTTGCCGATCCGAACGCGAAGATCGGCCAGCGTGATCGGGGGGCTGAGCAGATCGGCCGCCCCGAGGTCCAGAGCCTTCTGCTTCATCGCGGCGGTGAATCGTTCGGCGAACGCCACAATCGGAACGTTC
This sequence comes from uncultured bacterium, assembly GCA_965372365.1. GTDB lineage: Bacteria > Planctomycetota > Phycisphaerae > SM23-33 > FEN-1343 > CBDVCA01. Next base: position 311 of record CBDVCA010000049.1, on the reverse strand, counting down.
TCGACCGACTTCAGCGATCGAAGCGCCTCCAGCACCCCCTGGCCATCGTCACCGGCCACGCGAAGGTTCAGGAAGATCACATCCAGGCGTGCTTCTCCCGCGTACACCAGGCCGGTTTCGGCGTCGTCCATCTGTACGACTGACCAATGGGGAGCCGCGTCGGCCAGTTGGGCCAACAGCGGCTTGACCAAGTTCGGATGATCGTCAATGAACAGAATCGCTCTGGTGTGCAGCATATACCCCCCCCCCCCCAGGCCGGGGCCCGGCCCCCAGCCCCGGACCCCCGGCCGCCCCCGCAAGTCGCCGCGGGT
>CBDVCA010000048.1:0-18940 GCA_965372365.1 uncultured bacterium | reverse complement strand
CGGCGTCGTGGCCGCCGCACTCCATACCGCCCGTCCTTCCGGCCAAGATATGGGCAAAGATGAGCGAGCAAGCCCGTGGGATCGAGATACCCCGATGAGGGTGAGCCTCGCAAGGGACAACGGAAAGCCGCCGCGGGTCACCCCACCGTCACTCCGTCGCCGGCGGCTCTTTCAGACTCATAAGGAAGACGCCTCGCAGCCTCTTGCCGCGTTCGGAGGAGAAGCTTGCGGCCAGGACGATCACTCGCGGCCCCACGCGGCAGGCTTGGATCCTGGTGGGCCAGTCGAGCGAGGTGACGTACCGCCCGCCGGCGATGAGGTAGGCTTGTCGGCCCTTCAGCTTTCGCCATTCCTGGCGGTCGAGCGAGCATCGCAGCCGTTCCGCCACGTGCTTGGCCAGGAGTCCGAGTTCGGCGTTGTCCGGGTCATCGGCGGCCGCGACGACGCCTTCGTACGCGTACACCTGGCAGTGCAAATCGTCCAGTTCCATTTCGTACGCCGTCTCGAACACGTCGTGGTCGCCAAGATTCACGATGGCGGTCGACATCATCACCGCTTCGCGATCGGCGAACCTCACCTCGAACCCCTGGGCCGTCATCGCCTCGGGCCACGAAACCTCCGGAACCGCCGGCGGCGGGGCAACGGCGATGGCGTCGGCGACAGGGGTAGTATCCGGGACGGTATCTTCAGGCTCCGGCGACGGCGAGTCGTCCCCGTCGGGTAGGGTAACCATGCCGCCGGGATCGCCAGGCGACGACTTGAGGACGGCTGCGATCGCCGAATGCTCGAGAACCGAAGGCGTCGACGGCGGCTGCGTGTCGGGCGTTTCCAGCTCGACGATCGCCGCGGCGTCAACAGCGGGCTCGCCCTCCGGCGTTACAACGACGCCCTCGGCGGCAGCGTCCGGGTCGGCAGGACCTTCGACCTCGGTCAAGTCGGCTGGGGCGATCGCGCTTTCCAGTCCAGCAGGATCGGCAACATCGGAATCGCCGATCCGTTCGCCGAGCGTCGGCCGCTCGGCGGTGACCACTTCCTTCACCTCGGCGGCGCCGGCGCCGAGTTTGGCGACGATTTCCCGCAGCAGACCCTTGTCCAGCCCGGCGGACGACGCGACCATACAGAATCCGATCATCCCCACCGCCGCCAGCACCGCTCCGAGGCCGACCGAGCCCACCTGGCCATGCTTGGCCGTGAGCATCGACAGTCCTGTAAGGCCGAGCCCCACCAGGATCAACTCGACGGTGATATCGACCGCCGTCATGGCGCCCGGGGTAAGCGAAGCGATCAGAATCGCCCCGATCACGGCGACCAGGAACGGTCCGGCCAGCATAATCGCCCGTGCGCCGTCGTTGCCGCGGGCCAGCCCGATCGCCGTCAGCAATCCGACCGCCGCAGCGTAGAGCCACCAGCGTGCGCCGTCGTCGCCCGTACTGTGGAGCAGGGCCGCCAGGGACGCGACGGTGACGTAGACGGCCGCGACCCGCCAGCCGCCGGTGGTGGGCTTCTCGTACCAATGCTTCACACGCGTCGACGCGGCGTCCATCGGGGCCGCTTCCTGGAACGCCGTCGGCGGGGCCGAGCCCTCGGCGGCTTTCCGCCTGGCGACGGCCGACGTTTCGAGATCCTCCCGGTCCTCGCGACGTTTCCCGCGTGTGCGAGAGCGGGCCATACACGACGGGCATCGAGCCTCGTCGATGGGCCAGGGGCGGCCGCAATGGCCGCAGGGGGGGCCGATCTTGGCCGTCAGCGCCGTCGGCAGCGAAATATCGGCGCCACACACCGAGCACTGCACCGTATCGCCGGCCAGACGCCTGGAAACGCGCATTTCGCGACCGCAATCGCAAAGCACCCTGATCTGCTCGGAGTCGAATCCCATAGCGGTAGAGTATAGCGATCCCCGCGCTCAATACCAATCACTATTGTAGGCAGAATACGAGTGTAGCTAGGGGACAAGTCTAGGGGACTGGCTCCGCAGGCGCCTGTACCCGGCCAATGTGGCGCGACGGTGCTACGGGAGAAGGTCGCGGGAAGGCTACGGGTACAGGCGCCTTCGGAGCCAGTCCCCTGCGCCGGTCCCCCGCTGCGGCGGTTTTGTCTTGTCAGCGACGGGCGCCGCCGGTATAAGCGCGGGCATGAGAAGAGCCTCCGTCATTCTTACCGTCCTGCTGGCCGCGATGCTGCTATCGGGGTGCGTCGAACGCGAGCTGACGATCACCTCCGACCCGGCCGGGGCGTTGGTGTACCTGGCCGACGACGAGATTGGCCGCACGCCGCTGACCGTACCGTTCACCTGGTACGGCGACCGCGAAGTCATCCTTCGGCTCCGGGGCTACGACACCCTCAGCACCCACGCCAACATCACCCCGCCGCTGTACGATATCTTCCCTTGGGATATCATCAGTCAGGCGATGGTCCCGTGGACATACCACTATCGCACGTCGCGCCATTACGACTTGACGCCGCAGGTATTGCCGTCCGATTCGGCCCTGATCAAACGAGCCGAACAGTTGCACGGCGCCCTCGCCGATCAAGGGAAGTAGGGATAGAAGCGAATGCTGCGGCTCCGGATACGCCGCGGCGCCATAGCTTGCACGAGCGCACCGAGGCGCCCGCGCCCATCGCCCCCGGCTCCCCTACCCCGCCCGCGCCACCGACGCTGTATCGCCCTTAGAGCGGCTTGCATTAGCGTGTAGCGCCGTCGGCAGTTCGAACAGCCACTTCTCCACATTGCACCCCAGCGCCTCCCGCACGTGCACCGACTCGTCGCGGCCGAGGTCGAGGTCCCACGCGGCGGGATTCTTCTGGTGCAGCAGTCGCACCTTGGGCCGGCACGGATGAGCGGGGTTCAGGCCGATCACCGCGGCCAGGCGGCCATCGCTGAGCCGAAGCGTGGTCCCCAGCGCAAACGGCGGCACGCAGGTAAACAGGCCCCCGAAAATCACGGGGTCGAATCGTTCGCCCAGATCTCCGGCCAGCAGATCGGCCAACGCCGCGACGATCGGACGAGGGTTGTCGTCAGCGTCGAAACACAGATGCTCAAACGTATCGCACAGCGACACCACGCGGCTGAAAATGTGAATCCGCCGGCCATCGAGCGGTCCCTTACGCCGACGACGCGTCACCGACGCCATGTCGGGGAACCCGGTCCCGTCGTATCGCTGGTGATGATGCAGAACCACCGCGCGGGCCGTGGGGCTTATCCGGCTGCTGATCATCTTGTACCCGCGTCGGGGATGACCGGCGTACGCCTTCCCCGGCGGCTCGGCCAGGGGTTCGTGGATCGTCAGCGTCGAGGGCAGTTGGAGCTTACCGATATCGTGCAGCATCGCCCCGACGCCGAGGTTGGTTACATCGCAGGCCGCCAGGGCGCCGGCGGCCCGGCGCTCTTCGACAAGGTACGAATCCAGACGCAACGCCAACGCCAGCGACAGGTAGGCCACCGAGGCCGAATGACTGAACAGGCTGCGCTTGTGGTCGAACAACGCCGAGGTCTGTACGCCCGCCCCGTTATTGGACGCGGCCAGCATCTGGACGATCAACTCGCTGATCGTCGAGCAGTATCGAACGTAATGGGAAACGCCCACAGACTTGGCGACGCCGTCGGCGAAGTCGTCGACGAGATGTTTGTGCACGCGGCCTCGAAAATCGCCGGTCCGCAGGGGGATTCGCGAATCGAGAAACTCCAGACCCGCCCAGCGAACCCAAACCCACCGCACGCCCTGGGTGCGCAGCACCTCGATGATCCGGTCATCCAACACCACGCCCGGCAACACCAATTCCGTATCAGGACGTTGGGGATGATGAACCGCAGCCGCGGCCTCATGACCACTGCGTAAACTCTCTACTTCCAGTAGTAACATATCCTTATCGCGTATCGACCCAAGCGCACCCCAGCTTAACTAAGTTCTGCATTAGCAATAGATAATGGACGCAGGAACCATGCAGAAGACTGGCCTCCGACAGCGTGAGCGACTGGCTCCAAAAGCGTAGGGGACTGGCTCCGAAGGTGATTGAGCGAACGGCAAGCAGCGATAGCATGGTCCGCATTTCCGGGCCTTCGCCGCGTCCGAAGCGTTCGTCCCTTGCCAATTCAGCCTGCGATGATCCGCACTCCATAACGCCCGTCCTTCCGGCGAATGACGTCACCCTCTGCGGGATGGCCTGCCTGACCTCATTCGCTCGTCCCACCCGCCCTACATCGCCGGCAATACCAACGCAATATCGGCGTCGCCATAATCGCCATACGAGCACGGTACGTCTCAACCGACACCTGCGGGGCGACCGACTCACAACCGAAGTCGGGTAGTTCAATCTTGGCGATGCTGCTCATGGGTTCCCTTTCTCTCAGAATCCGGCGCGAGAGCGTACCGCCATTGAGCCAGAGAGTCCATCTGTAACCGACGGAGCGTTTGGGCGCGCGTGCGAGTTGTCTCTTATGGCAGGGTGCGTCTGACGTTGGTATTGTGTGGCCAGCGCATGATGATGATGATGGAGCAGCCCCAGAGGGGCGAAGGCGTTTAGCCCGCCGCGGCGGGAACGCGGATCCTATTGGGGCCAAGCCCCGGAGGGGCCACACAACAACTCCTGGAAACTCCGAATTCTCCAAGTTTGGGTTCGTTTGGTATCCGCTCTCTCCGGCCGTATCTCCCTTCTACAGTCTCGCTTCTCCCCATCCACGCCGCAACGCGGCATCCCCCCTCACTCTAATGGCGCGTTTCAGAGGTATGCCCCGTTCAGCCAGCCGGATTAGCTTGACGAGGCGGGTGAGTCGCCGTAGGCTGTCAGCCGTATCGGGGTCGTGAATAGGGCAAGCAAGCAAGATGTCCTTGGAACCGAAGGAATTAAGTATGGTGTCCCCGGCGCCCTGATCAGCAAGCAAAAATGGGTGACTGTCCCGGGTTTCCCCGGGTTTCCAAAATGGGTGACTGTCCCGGGTTTCCCCCAGCTTAACTAAGCTCTGCATTCGCAATAGATAATGGACGCAGGAACCATGTCGACCACCAGCCTCCGACAGCCTGAGCGACTGGCTCCGACAGCGTAGGGGACTGGCTCCGAAGGCGTAGGGGACTGGCTCCGAAGGTGCCTGTACCCGGTCAAGTGCGGAATACCCAGGGGACTGGCTCCGAAGGTGCCTGTACCCGGTTGAACGCATCTCGGCATTGCCAAGAAAATCGGCCGCCGCCGGGCAGGGGGGGACCCGGCGGGCGGCCTTGGCGTCACCCGCGGCCAGGGGGAGGACCCCGAGTGTTGGGGGAAAATGGATTTCCGATTTCGGATTGAACAGCCAATAGAGGCGATGTCGTCTCGGCGAAGGTCATGCTGCGGCCTCCGGCTTCGCGATTGCGGGGTCACCAGCGGCCGCTGTCGAAATCAGTACCTGGTCGATCGGAACCCCGAGGACCGTGGCTGGACGCGGGACATGATTGATGCGGTGGCGATTGCCCGCAAGGTTGCGGGAAACGGTCGAAACCGACGATTGGGTCGGTGCGGCCAGATCCTCGAGTTTCAATCCGCGTTGATGCCGCGCGTTTCGCAATGGCGTCGGATCGAAATGGTGGCCAGTGATGGGTGATGAATCATTCATATCAAGCACTCTATGAACTAAGTGTAGGCACGATATCACACGAGTCAAGCGTTATGTTGCATTATCTTGCGGATATTTGCCTCAAGCCTGTCAGGATATGGTGCATGGAGTAGAATCGAAGGGATGGAACTGGCCGAAAAGATTCAGCGATTACGGGGTACATTGTCCAATGCCGCATTGGGGCAGGCGGTGGGCTGTTCACCGTCCAATATCCAGAACGTGGCCCGCGCCGGTGGGCAGCCATCCTTCGCCGTCGGCGCCCGCCTCGCCAAGATCCTCGGCGTACCCGCTGAATGGCTTGCCGATGATGAGCAGGACTGGCCGCCGCCACCGACGGAGAAGCAGGCGGCGACGGCGGCGATCGAGCGAATGCTGGCCGGCGCCGGGCTGGTCGGGGAGTTGAACGAGGAAGAACGCGACTTGTTGGTGCGGTTCCGAGCCCTTAATGATGTCAGCAAGGGCCGGATGCTGGGCTTGGCCGAGGGGCTCAACGCATCAAATGCAAGCCCGCCCGATCTCAATCCCGACTTGGCCGAGGAACCCCCGCCAGGTCGTAAATAAGCAAACACGAGAGGTAACGGGGTCGGAAACAGCAAAGACTCCTGACCCGAATGGCACTTCCTTAACCGGCCCATTGGCGTTTCCATTCGGCTCTTGTGGCGCGTAGGATTGGGGTAGTGTTTGGATTCTCTGCGGACCGCTCGCGGCTCATGGCGACCGGGTCGTAGCGGGACAAAAGCCATGGATGCGGCGGCAAAGATAAAGCGACTTCGTGGCAATCGAGCCTATGCCGAACTGGCAGAGGCGGTGGGTTGCTCTCGCTCCAGCATGTTCAGTTACGCAACCGAGACGAAAATTCCATTCAGTGTTGGGATTCGCCTCGCCAGAGTCCTCGGCGTACCCGCTGAATGGCTTGCTGATGATGAGCAGGACTGGCCGCCGCCACCGACGGAGAAGCAGGCGGCGACGGCAATGATCGAGCGAATGCTGGCCGGCGCCGGGCTGGTCGGGGAGTTGAACGAGGAAGAACGCGACTTGTTGGTGCGGTTCCGAGCCCTTAATGATGTCAGCAAGGGCCGGATGCTGGGCTTGGCCGAGGGGCTCAACGCATCAAATGCAAGCCCGCCCGATCTCGACCCCGACTTGGCCGAGGGGTCTCCGTCAGGCCGCAAATACCGCAAACACGAGAGGTAACGGGGCCAGGAATAGAAGATTCCTCTATCAGGAGGTTCCGGGGACACCATACTTAATCGGAGGTTCCGGGAGGTTCCGGGGACACCATACTTAATTCGCCTTTGGAGTCACGTTTGCTCGGCACTGCCGCGAGTACTACCCTTGCCACCACAGCACGTTACTACCACTGCCGCCTGTCGTCAAGCAGCAACAGTAATTACGTGTGATGTCCTCCGACACTGATGTCCCCGGACACTGATATCCCCCGACACTCCCGACACTTGCCCCCCCCGAAACTGGTGTCCCCCAACACAGCATACTCATTGCCCCGATAGCCCGCAATATACCGGGTACAGGCACCTGCGCTGCGCTACGCTTCGGAGCCAGTCCCCTCGCCAGTCCACTCGCCAGTCCACTCGCCAGTCCCCTCGCCGGGTCTCCGGATCGGGGGAGTTCGGGGGCGCAATGCTTGATTGGTTGACGTTCTTGCGGGTTCAGTGCGATGGGGGGGGTGGGCCGCTGGAAACAAAGGTTTCGATTGTTGGCGATTCTGTCGTCGATCGGCGAGGAATGTGGCGATCGGAGTATTCGGGGTATTGGGGGGGGGGGGATTGAGGCCGGTGACCGGCCTCAAAACGACCTCAAACGGCCTCAAAACGGCCTCGAACGGCCTCAGACCGGCCTCGGGGCGGACTCGATGGGCGGAGAATTCGGAGTTTGGGGGATACCTCTGGAAGCCGCCATTAGGGTGAGGGGAGAGAGTGATTGCGAATTGCGAATTTCGGATTGCGGATGGATACGGCGACGGCGGATGAGGGCCGTCTGGGCAGTTCAATCCGCAGTTCGCAATTCGCAATCCGCAATCGAGCCGAGCGGAGCGAGGCGGGAACAAACGAACCCAATGGGGCTGCGATCGAGGGGCAAGGTCTGTGGCCCGAAGGAATTACGATGATGGTGGCCGGGCGGGCGGCGGTGGGGTAGGATGGGGGTATGGAGAATCTGTTTGACCCGAACAAGGCGAGGGGGCCGAGCGAGGACGCCGAGGTGGTCGGCGGGCGCGGGAGCGATGTGACGGCGGAATTCGTTACCGACGCCGGCGACGAGGCGATGACGGTGTCGGAGTTGCTGGCCGACGTGAAGGCGGCGCTGGCCGCGCGGATGCCGCGGCGTGTGGTGGTGGTGGGTGAGATCAGCAACCTCAGCCGGCCGCGAAGCGGGCACGTGTACTTCTCGCTCAAAGACGCCGACAGCCAGATCCCCGTGGCGATGTTCCGCTCGGCGGCGGCGAAGCTGCGGTTCGAGCCCCAAGACGGGCTGGAGGTGGTCGCCGAGGGCCGCGTGGACGTGTACGAGGCCCAGGGCCGGCTGCAGTTGTACGCCACCCGCCTTACGCCGCGTGGCGCCGGGGCGTTGGAGCTGGCGTTTCGCCAACGGGTGGCCAAGCTCGGGGCCGAAGGGCTGTTCGACGCGGCGGCGAAGAAGCCGATCCCGCGATACCCTCGAACGATCTGCGTCATCACCAGCGCGACCGGTGCGGCGATCCGCGACATCCGCCAGACGCTGTCGCGACGATGGCCGGCGGCGCGGATGCTGCTGATCGGCGTGCTCGTCCAGGGCGACAAGGCCGCCGGGCAGATCGCCCGTGCGATACGCGCCGCCAGCAGGAACGCCGAGCGGCTCGGGATTGATACGCTCATCGTCGGCCGCGGCGGCGGGAGTCTGGAAGACCTGTGGTGCTTCAATGAAGAGGCGGTCGCCCGGGCGATATGGAACTGCCGCATCCCGGTCATCAGCGGGGTCGGCCACGAGGTGGATACGACGATCGCCGACATGGTCGCCGACGTCCGAGCGGCCACCCCGACGGCCGCGGCCGAGCTGGCGACGCCGGATCGGGCCGAGTTGGGCCGCCACCTGCGGCAGCTCGCCGACCGGCTGAGTCGCAACGTGCGAGAGCGGCTCGACCGGGGCGCCGCGGCGCTGCGACTGGTGCAGCGGAGCGAGTTCTTCCGCAACCCGCTGCACCGTGTGCACGGGCTCGGTCAGCACGTGGACGAACTGGCGGCGGCGATGCGAGCGGGGCTGCTTTTACGCCGCGGTCGCGCCCAACAGACGGTCGCCGAGTTGGCGGCGGCGTTGCGATGGGGTCTGGGCGGGCTGGCCCGGCGAAAGGCCGAGCGGCTATCGGCGGCGGCGGGAAGGTACGCCGCGAGCAACCCGATCCAACGCGTGCGACTGGCCCGTCGCGACCTGGCGGCCCACGAGCGGCACCTGCCGACGCTGACGACGGCGGTCCTGGCGGCGGCCGCGGCCAAGGTGGACCGCTACGAGCGGACGCTGGAGGCGCTGAGCTATCGGAACGTGCTGCGGCGAGGGTTCAGCGTGACCCGCGACGGGCGGGGCGAGATCGTCCGATCGGTCGACGGCGTCGAAGGCGGGCGCCTGCTGCGGACCGAACTGGCCGACGGCGAGATTCGCTCGATCGTCGAGGGCTCGCCCAAACGAAAGCCCAAACGAAGGGATGCCGACGCCGACGAGCCGACGCTGTTCAGTTGACGGCGACAACGACTGACCGAGGATTTGACTACGAGTCGGGGGAATGGAAGCGATAACGATGGCGAAGAAGAAGACATTTGAAGAGGCCCTGGAGAATCTCGAGGAGATCGTTTCGGCGATCGAGTCCGGGGAGATTGGCTTGGCCGAATCGATCGACAAGTACGCCGCCGGCGCCAAGCTGATCAAGTACTGCCGCGGCGTGCTCGACACCGCCGAGAAGAAGATCCAGATGCTCACCACCGGCGACAACGATACGCTGACCGTCAGCGGCGAACTGGACGAACCCGACGAACCTGACCTGCAGTAGCCGGACGAACCGGCGAACCGGCGAACCGCCCGGCCGTCGCGGCGGTAGAAACAGTGGGCTCCGATCGATCGGGGCCGGCGGTGACTGATACATGAGCTACGTACTGAGCATTCTGATTCTGGCCGTCCTCATGACGGCGTGGGGCTACGCTTTCTCCAAGTGGCGCCACGGTCACGGGGGCTGTTGCGGCAGTTGCGGATCGCCCCGGGGCGACCGCGGCGAGCAGCCGACCTGCCGCGAGGACGACTCGGCGAAATGCCGGAGCGACGACCGGGAGTGATCGTGCGTCCTGGCGGCGGCGCATTCAGCCGAACGGTAGTTCGTCGGCTTTGGGGGTATCGACGGCCTCGGGGGCGGTGAACTGCTGGGGGAAATGATGGTAGCCGGTCAGGTCGAACGTCTCGGCGCCGGTGGCCCACGGAAGGCCGATATCGTTGAACAGGCCGCAGCGGCTGGCCGCTTGGGGGATCGCGGCGTCGATGCCGGCGATGATCGTCTTGGCGGCGGGACCTTCGCCTTCGACTCGGATATACTCGGCGGGGATCGGCCTGACGATCCGGGCCGATTCGAACGCCCCGTTGATCGCCAGCGTGAACGGTCGGCACATCTCCAGCGAGCAGCGGAGCAGCGACGGGTCGGCGGCTTCGGCGGCGGCGACAAAGTTCTCGAACTTCTCGACGTCCATACGCGTGTCGTCAACGGTCGGCTCCTCCACGCGTCCGTCATTGTAGCGGATGCACACCCGCCCGCGGCCGCAGTAGGCGACGGCCCGCTCGGCGCGGAGGGTGATCTCGGCTCCGAACTGCTCGTCGGCGCACAGCGTGGCCAGGAAATGGCATCGCGGACCCTCGTTGGTGAGGATCTCGATCGCAGCGGTGTCTTCGCTTTCGATATCGTGGCCCCGATACAGCTCGGCCGCGACGGCCGCCGGGGTGGCCAAACGCCCCCGGGCGGGCGTGGCCAGGTACAGCATGGAGACAATCTGGTGGGCGAGCGGGTTGTTGGCCGACCCGTCGAGGATCCACGCATCGCCGATGCGGACGCGTCCGGCCCAGTTGGCGCGGGCGTAATACTCCTCCCGGCGGATCAGCCCGGCGGTGCAGGAGATTCGCTCGATCGCCCCGAACGCCCCTTCGGAGACTCGCAGCTTCAGCAGCGCCGTGCTCTGGGAGAACAGCCCCTGAAAGCCCACCGCACAGATGCGGCCGCTGCTCTTGGCCGCGGCGATCATCTCGTCGACTTCCTGGATCGTCGCCGCCGGGGGCTTTTCCAAAAAGACGTGGTACCCGCTTCGCACCGCGGCGATCATCAATTCGGCGTGCGTGTGGATCGGCGTGGGAATCGTCACCGCGTCCATACGGCCTCGCATGGCGTCGTACATCTCCGGCGCCGACGTGAAGACCTCGACGCCCTGGCCCCGAAGCTCCTCCAGACGGGCCGTGTGGGCGCCCGGATCGATCACGGCTGTGGCGACAATCTTGCAGGCGCCGCTGCGCTGAACCTCGGCCAACGCGCGCCAGTGGTTGTCGGCGAACCCGCCGATCCCGACGATCCCGATGCCAATCATAGTCGACTCCCAAGGCCGTTAGGCCGCGTGGTGGATAGTGAACCTCGGACAGATTGTAATAGCCGCCGTCGCAAGGCACAAGCACGCCGCCGCGAGTTGGCATGAGGACCAACCGCTTCGGAGCTTGCTTGACCGGCGGGGCCGTACAATGTATGAGTCCAATAGACTACGTGGGCTTTCATCAGGCAAGGAGATGCGCCATGGCGACTCATCCGTTCCATCCGTCGGCAACGCGATACGATTCGATGCACTACCGGCGCTGCGGGGTCAGCGGGCTGATGCTGCCGGCGGTGTCGCTGGGGCTGTGGCACAACTTCGGCGAGGTCGACCGCTTCGATACCTGCGGCGACATGGTCCGCACGGCGTTCGACTTGGGGATCACCCACTTCGATCTGGCCAACAATTACGGCCCCCCGCCGGGGGCGGCCGAGGAGACGCTCGGGCGGATTCTGGGCGGCGATCTGGCCGGCTATCGCGACGAGCTGATCATCTCGACCAAGGCCGGCTACCGCATGTGGCCGGGGCCGTACGGCGACTGGGGGTCCCGCAAGTACCTGGTCGCCTCGCTCGATCAGAGCCTCCAGCGGATGGGCCTGGAGTACGTGGACATCTTCTACCACCACCGCCCCGACCCCGAAACGCCGCTGGAAGAGACGATGGCGGCTCTGGCCCATCTGGTCCACAGCGGCAAGGCCCTGTACGTGGGCGTCTCGTCATACCAGCCCGCCCAGACGCGCCAGGCGGCCAAAATCCTCAAGGATCTCGGCGCCCCGTGCGTAATCCACCAGCCGTCGTACAGCATATTCAACCGCTGGATCGAGGACGGCCTGCTCGACGCTCTGGACGTCCACGGCATCGGCTGCATCGCGTTCTCGTGCCTGGCCCAGGGGCTGCTGACCAGCAAGTACCTCTCGGGCATCCCGGCCGATTCGCGAGCCGCCAAGCCGCACGGGTTCCTCAAACGAGAGAGCATCACCGAAGAGGTGCTCGTGAAGGTCCGCGCCCTGGACGTCATCGCCGAACGCCGCGGCCAGTCCCTCGCCCAAATGGCCATCGCCTGGGTCTTGCGCCAAGACGCCGTCACCTCGGCCCTCCTGGGCGCCAGCCGCCCCGAGCAGGTCGTCGAGATCGTCGGCGCCCTCAACGCCCCGCCGTTCACCGAAGAGGAATTAGCCGACATCGACGAAGCGATGTAAGCGTCGGGGACTGGCTCGGCAGCGATCGGCGCAGCCGAGGATTTTGGCCTCCAGTTGAAGACCGAACAAGACCGGAATGCCGTTGCAACGGCCTCGTCTACCCCACATCCAGTACCGGCGTTCCGTCAAACCCGACCGCGACGGCGCCGGCCCGCCCGGGCGTCGCCGCCGCACGGAGTACGCAGCCGCGGCCGCGGAGGGTGCAGGGGTAGGGCCAGTGACCGTCGCCGGGGGGAATGGTGAGAGTGAAGGTGATCTCGTCGCCGGCTACGGGGGCCGCATGATCGGTCTGGAAGCGGAGTCCGCCGGAGGCGACGTCGGTCGTCACGGCCATCGCCGCAATCGCGGTCCCGTCAGCCGCCGCCAGATCGATCGGCACGCGTATGGGCAGTCGCGGATGTCGCCTTCGCTCCAGTTGGGCCATAACGCGGACCTCGCAGGAAGATCATGGCAATTTCAGCGCCGCCAATCGGCGCCCAAGGCGCAATCCCTGCGCATCAGACATACATAAGATATGGTACTATAGGTGCTTCCAAATGACCGTTCAACCAGCGCCGACGCAACGCCCGTCTCATCCGGCGGAAGCTCGAACCGTCACGAACAGATACACCTGACGATGCTCACCCGTTCCGTTCTTCCGCTCCACGGTCCCTTCTACCGAAAGACCGGCCTCCAGCCAACCGCGAAGCTGAGACACGAGCCCGCGATGCACGTACCCGGAAGTTGCGTCTGCAATATCCGGCAGCACAATTCGGACAGCGTTGGGATCGTGTTGATTCTCCGGCTCACACTCAAACCGCGCCGGCGTGTCCAACTCGATCGCATCATAGGGAACAGCATCTTGATAGTGCCTGTACCCACTCACCGGAATGAGGAACTCGAAAGGGGGCTCGGCGTTATCAAACGGATGGATGATATAGAAATCATCTCCCGGCAGCTTGCCGCCGGCGTAGCCAAGCAAAGCGAAGTCGCTTATCGCCGCACCCGGCTGAATTCGAATGGCCGTCAGGAAGTCATCAAAATCGTTTCGGCTCCGAGGAGGGAGGCGCCTCATGAAGGCCGCGAGGATCCCATCGTGGTCGTCGGCCCCAGGGAAGCCCGGGTACTCCCCCTCGAATCCCTTCGTCTTCGCTCTTGCGAACTCATCGCTCTCACGCAAATAGACAAGCCGCGCATCCTTATCATCCCTGAGCAAATGCGCAACGATGAATCGCTGCCGGTCCTGGCCCACAGGCGGCTGCCATGACAGAAGAAGCTTCTCCGGTTCGACGATGTTCTGTATGAACTTCACGATATGCCTATCGCCTCTTTCAACAGCGCAGTTCGTTTCATAATGAGCTTGACTGTAAAATCAAGCCGCGATGGGGTCAAGCGGGCAGTTTCATCGGCTACGATTCCCGGCAAGGGATTGCTTGAGAAGATATCGCCATCGGGGCTTCAACGGCGCCGGCGCATCGGCAGGAGAGATGTACACTCTCTTGTCCCTGGCGCCCTCGGGGTAGTATCCCTTCTCATACATCGACTCATCGGGGTCCCAGTGATCGATGCAGACAATGTGATTAGAGCAGTTCATGCATACGCCGTTCTTGCCCGACCAGGCATGTTGACAATAATCAACATATCGCGTTGCTTTGGTGCAACATCGGCCTACATCTTGTCGCCGTAGCCGGCGTCTTTGATGATTTTCGTAAACCTGCGGCCGTATTCCACGTAGTTATCGAACATTACCTGCTCCGAGGCGGTGACGCTCTCGTCGTGGAAGACGACGGCGAGGTGGGGCTCCATGGAGAATCCACCGTCGTAACCATTGTCGAGCAGGTCTGTTACGATCCGTTTCACGTCGCCTTCACCTTCGCCGCAGAAGGTGTACTCGGCCTTGGCGGTGTCGGGATGCCAGATGCCGTCCTTGATGTGCACGTAGGCGATGTGCTCTTTGACGTGGGTGTAGAACTCCCACGCCGACTGCTTAGGGTAGGGCTCCGGCTTGGTGCGGTCGTCGCTGGCGACGGGGTTGCCGGTGTCGAAGACGAGCTTGAGACCGGGGCAGTTGTCGATGAGCTTCTGGGTGTACGTCCAGCCCATGCCGCCGTAGTTCATGCAGTTCTCGTGGACCGCCTGCATTCCGGCGTCGGCGAACATTTTCGACAGTTCGCTGACGCGGCGGAATCGCTCGGCCTCCATCTGATCGTCGGGGCCGCGATCCTTCAGGACGGCAAAACTCATGATCCGAACTAGCTTTGTGCCCAGCCTCCGCATTCGAGGTATCGCCCGGCGGACCTCGGCCAGCGACGAATCCAACGGCTCGTCGATACCCTTGCCCCAGTTAGCGATCGCCGAGCCGAAGCAGTTGATCGTTACGCCGGCGTCTTGGAGTTTGCCGGCGACGACGTCGAACTCGGCGTCGGAGATGTCGTGGATGTTCTCGCCGTTGGCGCCGGCCTTGCGAGACTCGATATTCGTCCAACCCAGGGCCTTGGTGGCTTTGATCTGGCCGTCGATGGCGGCGGCGGCTTCGTCGGCGAATCCCGTCAAATACATTCGATTTCTCCAAAGCGCCGCTGCCCGCGTAAATTCATGGTCGGTCGGTTGCGATTCGGCATTGCAGCGGCGTCCATTCTCGCTACATTCGATGCGAAGATCAAGGACTACATACTCGTGCGCGCCCGGCAGCGCCCGGAGGAATCGCCATGAATGCGACAGAACGTTTCGTCAATGCAATGCGAGGGCTCCCCGTCGACCGGCTGCCGGGGGTCTCGCTTCAGCAATATCGCTGCTACGTCGAGTTGCTCCGCGAATACGCCGCCAAGGCCGGAGCGAGGGCGTGACCGATCGCTGCTTCATGATCGAACCGGCCGACGCCGATGACGCCGACGCCTGCGAGGCGATCCTGCGATCGCTGCCGGAGTGGTTCGGCGCCGAGGGGGCGATCTGCGAATACCGACGCGACTTTCCCAAGTTGGAGACGTACGTCGCCCGCAACGACGGCGCCGTGATCGGGATGGTCTCGATCGATCGCCAGGACGCACGACGTGCGAGGATCCACGTCATGGCCGTCCGGCGCGAGCATCATCGCCGCGGCGTCGGAGGCGTGTTAGTCGAACACGCCCAGACCATGCTGGCCGGCCAGGGCCTGAAGGAACTGGAGGTTCGCACGCTCGGCCCCTCCCAACCGGACGAAGGCTACGCCGGCACCCGAGCCTTCTACGCGGCCATGGGCTTCGAGCCGGTCAAAGAGACGATGAGTATCTGGGGACATGCCACTCCATGCCTGATTATGGACAAACGCTTGACAGACCCGGCCGACGACGACGCGGCCGGCAAGGACGCCCCGTATGACCGAATCGCATGATCTTCGTTCCCAAGCCGACGCCCGCCGCCCCGGCGGCGTAGCCGAGCTGATCGCTATCGCCGCGCCGATGGTGGTCTCCCACGGGTGCGAAGTGGCCATGACCTTCACCGACCGGATGTTCCTGGCGAAGATCGGCTCGCACCTGATGAGCGCCTCGATGGCCGGGGGGCTTAGCTGCTATGTGATGATGACGCTCTTCATGGGCCTGATCGGCTACACCACCGCACTGGTCGCTCAATATCTCGGCGCCGGCCGCAAAGATCGCTCGGCCGCGGCTGTTACCCAAGCGTTGATCGTGGCGGTCGCAGCCTACCCCATCATCCTGCTGGCCCGCCCGCTGGTGACCGGCGGGATGTTCCGGCTGTTCCCCGTGTCGGCCGCCGAGGCCGGGCCGAGGGAAGTCTACTTCAATATCATGATCTACGCCTCCGTCATCGGCCTGCTGCGACACAGCCTGTGCGGGTTCTTCAGCGGCATCGGCCGCACGCGAATGGTGATGATCTCGACGTTCATCGCCATGGGCGTAAACATCGCCCTGAATTACGTCCTCATCTTCGGTAAGCTCGGATTCGGGGCCATGGGCATCCGCGGCGCCGCCTACGGCACCATCGGCGGAGGCGCCGCCGGGCTGATTCTCCTGGCCGCGGCGTACCTGCGACCCAGCATCCGCCGCGAGTACAACGTACTGGGCGCGCTTCGGTTCGATCGCGAAGTCATGGGCAAGCTGCTTCGGTTCGGCTCCCCGGCCGGATTCGAAATGTTCATGAACTTCGCGGCGTTCGTCTTCATGGTCTTGACCTTCCAGTCGCACAGCCCCGTCGCCTCGGCCGCGGTGACCATCATGTTCAACTGGGACATGGTCTCGTTCGTCCCGCTGCTGGGGGTTCAGGTCGGCGTGATGAGCCTCGTGGGCCGGTACATGGGCGCCGGCGACCCCGACACCGCCGCTCGGGCGGCCATTTCCGGCATCAAGGTCGGGTGGGCCTATTCGGCTGTCATCCTGGTGCTGTTCGCCTTCTTCCCCCACCAATTGGTCGAGCGATTCCGCCCCGACGGCAATTCCGCCGTCTTCGCCGAAGCGGCCCCCCTGGCCGTCTTCATGATCCGATTCGCCTCCATCTACGTCCTATCCGAAGCCGTCATGGTCGTCTTCGCCGGAGCCCTTCGCGGCGCCGGCGATACGATGTGGACCATGTTCGCCTCGATCACGCTACACTGGATCCAAGTGCCCATCGTCATCGTCATGCTCCACTATCTCCACATGTCGCCCAAGGCCGGATGGGCCGCCATGGTCGTCCTGTTCATGAGCTTCTCCGGCGTCTTCTACCTCCGCTTCCGCGGCGGCAAATGGCGCACCATCCAAGTCATCCACACCCCCCAAGAACTCCTCGCCACCGACCACGACCACGACTTCCACGAACCGGCGGATTTGTAAATAAAGCGAACCGGAGAAGTTGCAATACGGGATTCCGAGTCTCGATATGAAGGCGACGCATCTCATCAAACAGGCGCCACGAGACCGAACACGAACGAAGGTGACCAAGGGGTTTGCCCTAGCGGACTTAGCTCATTTTTTGGTTGTTGACAGATTGAGAAAGTCTGCTATCATGCTAATTGCCATTAACGTTGCGGTTTATAGGCTGAGGTGGCTTGGTTCGGCAGGGGAGCGTTTTCTCGTTCCCCGCTGAGGGTCAAGCACTTCTTTGCGGCTGGTTCTAAGTGATTCTATTTGCGGAACATGCCGAAAATAGTTCCATGTGGCCCTGCGGGCGCGCCAAGAGGCCGTGTATAAGGAAGTTGGGGGCAAGTCGTGGCCTTTGCAGATGGAAAGGCTTGCCAACGGAGCTTCAACTTCAGATAATTCAGGCCCAATCAGGACAGCGATTCGGGGGAAGCGCCCCAGACGGGGATTGACTTGTTGGAGTATCGGGTTGTATCCTGAATGGTGAAAAGGCAATAATATGGAGCGCAGAGCAATGACAAACGCCAGGCTGGACGTTCTCGTGCATCTTCCCAAGGTGACGCCAAGAGGTTGGTCTTCAGCCTGCATTGCCCACGCACTTCAATACAACATCTTAGCCATGGCCGAGACACCCGAAGAAGCCGTAGAGAAGGTCGTCAACCTCACTCTGGATCATTGCGCCATCGCCGAAGAAGTCGGAATCGAGCCATTCAATCTTGCCGAAACCTATCTATTGAAGGCGTTCTTCATGGGTGTCCCCATGCCCTATCGTCACAAGAGCGTGGAAGCGAGGCTGAGCCGTACTCTTAAGGCCGAATTGGTCATCGCGGACGCTCGGGGCCTGCAGGAGAAGGCGGGGCTTGATCTCTGTGTGGCCGTCGGAACGCGGGCTTGATTTCGACGCTTCGCTTCGATTAACCAAATCCACGAAAGGCGGGCTCCATGGCCGTTGCGCATCCGTTCAACGATCCCCATTCACTCAACAACATCAGACCCAAGAGGTTCCTTGAGTATGCTCTGTCAGTTGCAGGCTTGGCCCGAGGGAATCTGTATCATGCTCGCCATCATGCCCCATGCCGGGGAATCGTGATCCATCCGGGAGACTTCTTCGCGCTTGTTTACAAGTTCTGCGACAACTACTGTCACCATCCGGCCAAGATCGAGGCCATCATTCGGCCGGCGGCAGCGGGCGGAAATCGACTGTTCTTCTGGGGCGTCAGGGACATGCATCTTCGAAAGAAGAACACTCCGAGGTATCTGCCTGAATATCAAAATGGCAGTTGGAATTGCATTCTGGAAGAAGTGCTGGAACACGGTGTCAGCGATGAACACGTTCGCGCGTTCCGCAAATCGCTATGCATGCGACAAGAAGACGATCCCGAGTTTGACGACACGTTCTTCTTCCAGATCCCTCCGGATATCCCGCTCTAGCGATTCCGCAACCAAAGGCCGTCGCACTCAAGCATGTCGCCGATCATGACCGCTGGAGGGTGCTACGCCTTGACCCGAGTAACTTCTTCGTGTTCGATCACAGACTGGTACAAGGTGCACTGCGAATACGCTGACTGTAGCCACGGTAACCGTTCACAGTTTCCTTTCAATAATCGGGCTCTCATCCCGAACCGGTGGCGGGTATTCGTTCGGCCATGATGCAAGAGCGTGCTTGGAATTGGGTCTGATCGCTCAAGTGAATCTGCCGTTGAGGCCCGTAGGGCCGACAGATTTGTAGCCCGGTCCGTCAGGGCCGGG
>CBDVCA010000047.1:0-19228 GCA_965372365.1 uncultured bacterium | reverse complement strand
TTCGTCAGAAAAACTCGGAGTATCCTCGAATATGCCATCGTCTTTCTTCCTTGCATCTGACCATCCGGCACGGCGCGGACTTAGCAGGTTTTGGTGTGACGCAGTACTAGTAACGGCAAGCCCTCCGCAGGCGAATCCCCCGCTGATCCGTCATGAACCTTTCTTATACCCCGACCATTTCGCACAATTCCACCGTCGATCGCCAGGCGATTCTGTCGCCGTAGCGGTTCCGCAATCGCGTCAGCGCCTCGCGAACGATCTGCAAGCCTTGGCCGGTGTTCAGCGAGTTGATCGTTTGGCAGTGGACGGTGATGACCAGCGCCGCTCCCGATTCGACGTGCTCGATCCATTCGCCCCCGGCCAAGTCGGGTGAGACCAGCCCGTCGATCAGCGGCGTTTTCCTAGTGTCGGTATCGCGCCCCATGGGTTGTGCTCCAAGGTTTACCAGATGAATACGTCCAACAGCGAGTCGATCTTCCGCTGCACCGTACGCGGCCCCACGCGATCGATGTGGGGTTTGGCGGCGTAGTCGTCGGCCATGTCGGTGCGGTAGACCGTCAGTTCGATCGTGGCCGGCAGTTCCGGCTTGAACGGTTCGTAGGTGTCGATCGACTTCATCGCCCGGCCGATTGCCTCGCGGATCGCGTTGTGGGCGTTGGGGATCGACAGGCAGGCGGCCTTGTTGCGGCCGAGGCCGCGCTTGACGATGGCGCACTCGACGGCTCCGAACGTCGCCACCGCCTCGGCGGCCGTGGCCTCGTCGCCGGAGACGGCGATCACGGGGACATCATAATGACCGGCAAACGCGGCCTCGATGCCCATCTCGCCAAGGGCCTTGCCGTTGCAGCGATACTCCCAGAAGGCCATCGAACTCATCGTATGGTCGAGGAACCCGTTGAGGGTGCCGGCCATGGCGTGATGGCCGAGCAGGATGACGCCGTCGAAGGTTTCGTCCAGCGAGGGCATCATTCGCCTCAGGGCGGGGGTCTCGTAGGTCGCCCGGACGTCCATCTCTTCGACGCGGACCTGACCGCCGCCGCCGTGGGTGTCGCAGGCGACCACTTCGGCGGCGCCTCCGGCGAAGCAGGCGTCGATGGCCACGTTGATATCGTCCATCATCAGCTTGCAGCCGGCGGGGTACGAAGGCTGATCACTCTTAACCTGCTGCATGTTGCGAATGCCCGAAATGCCTTCCATGTCGGCGAGAATGTAGATCTTCATGTCCGTCTCTCCTGTATTGCTATCTGGGCGCCCCGCGTCTTACAGAAAGACCGCGGCGGCGGATCGGGCCGATACCTTGATTTTCAGTTGTCCGTCGCTAAGTTCGGCGCGGGCGCTGTCGTCACCTTCGATGGCCTTGGGCGCGTGGGGCCAGTTCAGGAAAACGGTCGCGGGGCCGTCCTCATAGTTGGTGATTCCGGCCAGCAGCGGGGCTCCGTCGTCGGCCAGCAGAATCGACACGTCGGTCAGCCGGTTCTTGGCGACCACCTCGACCGCCGGCGTCAGGGCCGGGCGAAGCAGCGTCATGATGGCTTCGAACGTTTCCAGCGCCCCGGGGGTCTGCTGGTGGATCTTGGCTCCCAGCAGGAAGGGCGTGTGGACGTAGAGCCCGTCGCCCACTTTTCGCGTAGCCGCGGCCGGTGTGTCGGTAATCGTGCGGCAGTGGACCTTGACGTCGTCGGCGAGTTTGAGTGTCTGGAAGTAATCGTTCTCGAAGGTCAGTGCGTGCGACCCGATCGGCAGGGTGTCGCAGAAACGGGCGGTGAAGTTGCATTCCTCAACGCCGAACACATCGGCCAGTCCGCCGCCGGGGACGTGGTTCCAGAGTGTGGCGTCCTCGTTCAGCAGGGCGAAGCGGCCTTCGGTGAGCAACCGGCCGCCGCGACGGACGAAGTCGGCCAGGGCGTCGGCGGTCTGCTGGGAGACGGCTATGTTGGAGGGGATCGCAAGAACCTTGACCCACTCGGGGACGCCGTCGCGGATGTCTTCGGTGCGGACGTACAGGGGGCTGACCCCGCAGGACCAGAAGCCCCGGAAGATGCCGGCGTGGGCGTCGGTGTAGAAGTCGGGGTTTCGCTGTTGCAGGGCCGTGTCGACATTCTGGGTGTTGTGGTCGTGCAGGATGGCGCAGCCGGCGCAGTCGGGGACGGCCCCGGCCAGTGGGTCGGCGTGTCGAGCGGTGAACGCGGCGACCTCGGCGGCTTGGCGACCGAAGTGGTTCGGTTCGGCGTTGAAATCGGTCAGCCCTCGCCCGGCCACCTGAAGGCCGCGACGGAAGGGGCGGTACTTCCAGTAGATCAGGCCCTTGACGCCGTGGAATATCGCCTGGTAGCTCCACAGGCGGATCTGGTCGGTCATCGACGACGCTTCCGGTGGGAACATGGTTCGGTTCTGCGTCATCATCTCCGAAATCATCGTCTGCTTGCCCCCGGCGGCCGAGTGGGTCGATCGCCACCATTGGGCCCATCGCCAACTGTCGACTTCCCACCATTTCTTGCCGAGCATATTGTCGTAGCAGCTGAGCCCCAGCACGTCGACATGTTCGGCGACCTGCCAGTCGTTGACGCCGAAGCACCCCCCGGCGCGGTTGTGCATGGTGTCGGCGCCGAGGATATCGGCGAAGATAACCACGTCGGCGTCCACCTCGCGAATCGCCGCGGCCCAGTCGTCCATCCGGTCGACAAAGTTCTGACCCCGGAACCGCAGCCAGTCGCGCTGGGCGAGGGGACTGGTCCAACGCCACCGGCCCCAGCGGGGCGCCTGTTCGGCGATTCGCTCGAAGGTGTCGAAGAAGCAGCCCCACGCGTGATTCAGCTTGCGGATGTCGTCGCTGTACTGGTTCCGGACGAACGCGATGAACTCGGCGATGGTGTACGAGTCGAACGACTCGTTGCCGATCTCGTTGAAGGTGTCGTACGCCAGCAGCGCCGGGTGGCCCTTGAAGTGGGTCGCGACCGCCCCGATGTAGTCCAGCGTCCGCTTAAGCTGGCGGGGATGATTGATGCGGATATCACGCGGGTTCTCGCCAACTTCCTCCGGCTCGAACCCGTCGCACTCGGGCGCTTCCTGGAAACTGCGGTTCCGGCCCTGCAATTCCAGCACGGCCTTGAGGCCGATCTCGGCGCACAGGTCCATCACTTCGTCGACCGAATCGAACGCGATCGACCCCGGGGGGTCGCCGTCCCACCGGCTCACCGACGGCCACAGGACCACGGTGTTGAAGTTCAGACCCTTGATGTTCTCCAGGTCCCGACGCTTCTCGGCGGCGGTCAGCTCCGGATCGATCAGGTAGACGGTTCCGTACGGCAAGAGTCCCAGCGTCAGATCGGCGGCTTTCATGCACGTGTTTCCTTATCCTACCAGCCCGTTCAAAAAGCTGTTCCTGCTACGATCGGCTCAAGGGCCTGTGCGTCTGCGTCAGACGCCCTCGGCCGGCTTCTCGCCCGGCCACAGAATACAGGTGATCCGTTCTCGGGTCTTGATATGCCCGTAGCAGTTCTTGTTGCACTTGATGCACTTGACGATCTCGTCGTCGCGGCCTTCGGCGACCTTTCGCGGCCACTGGGCGTCGGCGATAAGCTGCCTTCCGACGGCGACCAGACTGCAACGTCCGTCGGCCAGGGCCGCCTCGGCCTCTTCGGTATCTTCCATGCCGCCCACGGTGATGACCGGCACGGCGAATTGATCGGCGAACGGGGCCGCGAGGTCTGCGGTCGCCTTGCTTCTGCCCGGGGAGATATCCAGCACATCTGCGCCGGCTTCGATGAGGCGTTCGGCGAACTGAAGACTGTCGGCCAGCGAGTATTCTTCGCCGATGGGCGTATGACGATACAGAATCAGCAAGGCGTCGCCGGCCGACCGGCGGATCTGCTCGACGATGCGAACGCCCAGGCGGCAGCGATTGGCCAATGAGCCGCCGTACTCGTCTTTTCGCTTGTTCTTGTCGGGCATGAAGAACCGGTTGATCAGATAGCCGTGCGCCCCGTGCGGTTCGACGCCGTCGAAACCGGCGTCGCGGCAGATCTCGGCGGCCACGCCATACTGGGCGATGATCTGCTCGATCTGCTCGACGCTCAACTCGTTCTGGTCGGCCCCGTCGACCCCGAAGCGGGTGGGGAACAGTTGGATCGCCGCGGCGGCCCCGCCTTCGTGAATCGCATCGACCAGGGGGGTGAGCATCTCGGCGGTCAAGTCATCGCCGAATTGAGGCGCGCCGGTGGCCTCGACAATGACCAGCCCGGCCCCGCCGGCGGCGAGGCGTCGATACCAAGCGATTCCATCCGGCGAGGTGATCGGCCTGAACTGGATCATCGGCGGGGCGACGATGCGATTGGATAACTCAACGGTTCCGATGCGAAGCGGTGAGAAGAGTCGGCTGTTCGTTGTCATTTCCTTGATCCTCGTGATATCGCCCTGAGCGACGATGCCACCAGTGTACCTGCGCAGGGGTGAGGGTCAACTATGGCGAACCGCAGAATATTCCGCGGTCGGCCGTTGGAGGCCGGCTTCGCCGAGGCCTTTACATCCCCGCCGGTTCCTGTAACACTGGCGGGACCAATCGTGGCCTCAACTGTGACAGGAGCACGGAAGTGATTCACAGCAATGCGCTGGACGCACCGGATGATTTCTCCCTTTCGCCGTTCACCGGCTACACGCGAGCCCATTGGCTCGAGATTGTCCACGATCTGGTCGCCGGCGTGCTGCCGTATATTGATCGGATCCTCCGCCTGTACCGCGGTGACGGGTGGTTTATCGACGGTTGGATCCTCCAGTCCGAGCAGACGGCATGAGTTCCGGCATCGACGAGGGTCGCCCCGTCGCAGGCGAACCCTCTGCGCCCGCCGGTCAGTACTGGGCCTTCTTCTGGCCGCTGACGCTGACCGGCCTGGCGATGGTGCTGGCCCGTCAATGCCAGAATGGCGCGCTGGGCCGGTTTGACGACGGCACGCGGAAGTTGGCCGTCTTCGCGTACGCTTGGTCGACCTTCCATCTGTTCAATTCGCCGATGATCTTCATCCCCCAGATGGTCAACGCCCTGGGCCGTTCGCGCCGGGCGCGGCGCAAGTGCCTGACGTTTTCGCTGACTGCCGCGGCGCTGCTGACCGCGCCCGTGCTGGTGCTGGCGTTCTCTCCGGCCGGTCGCTTCCTGCTGCCCCGGGTGTTTCCGCTCGATGCGGATGCGGTCGATTCGGTGGTGCTGTACCTGCGATACCTGAGCCCGATGATCGTCATCCACAGTCTCCGGCAGCATTTCATAGGCTTGTTGATCCAGAGTCGTCGCACCGGGTTGGTGACGATCATCCAGGTGTTCTCTCTGGCGGCGATTATGGGCCTGCTGGTTATGGGCCTCCAGGCCGGCTGGCCCGCCGTGGCGACGCTGGCGACGGCCCAGGTGGTTTCGGCGGCCGCGACGATGGTGGTGGCGGTGGTGTTGTATCGCAGGTTCCGTCGCCCGCCGCTGACCGGCGAGACGGCGCCGCTGACCTTGGGGCGGATTCTGGCGTTCTTCTGGCCGGTGGCGATGACCAGCGTAATGTTCTCGATGACCCGGCCGATTCTCTACTCGTTCGCCGGTCGGGTCGCCGACGGGGTTGCA
The DNA here is from genome assembly GCA_965372365.1 of uncultured bacterium. Lineage (GTDB taxonomy): Bacteria > Planctomycetota > Phycisphaerae > SM23-33 > FEN-1343 > CBDVCA01. The sequence continues at coordinate 13,632 of CBDVCA010000047.1, read as the reverse complement.
GTGGTCGCGGCGCTGCGCGTGGCGCTCGACTTGGCCATGGTGGTCCAGGGCTGTCTCAATCAGTTCCGCAACCTGTTCGTCACCTTCGGTCGGGGCGATCTTGCCGGGATCCGACGGTTCCTGTTCCGGGTATGGTTCGTGCTGACGGCGATCATGCTGTCGATTGCACTGACGCCGGTGAGTACATGGATTTTCAGCGATCTGCTGGGTGTCGAGCCTCACGTGGCGACCATGGCTCGCCAGGCGCTGACCGTTCTGTGCCTGGCCCCGTTGACGGTCTCGGTTCGCAACTACTTCCACGGTCTCGCCATGACCGGGCGAAGCACCCTTGGCATGGCCGCCGGGGGCGTATGCCGCGTGGCGACGATCTACGTGGGATCGGTTGTGTTGTTCGGTCAGGGGTGGCTCAACCCCGCCACCGCCGCGGGGATTCTGGTCGCCGGCTTTGGCGTCGAGGCCGTGATCGTCGTCGCCACGCTCCTGATTCAGCGGCGCCGGCGGGCTCCAGGGAACAGACTTGACTTGATTGAGGACTAACTGAACGCTATGGGCACGTTCCGCTACGCTACGACCGGCGCCTGTCCCCTACGACCTGAATCCTGCGCGAGGTTGCCCAACTTGCAACGGGTTGCTATGCTCGGGCGAATTAATTTCAATCGGCTTGCGGGCCGGTGAGGAGCGATACGATGAAAACGTTGATTACCGGCGCCGCCGGGTACCTCGGGCGGGGGCTGATCTTTCCCTTCGAAGGCAAGCACGACCTGCGGCTGATGGATGTGGTCGAGTTCGAAAGCCCCCACGAAGTGTTCGTCGGCAGCGTGGCCGACCTGGACGACTGCCGCAGGATGCTCGACGGTGTCGATGCGATGGTCATCGCCCATATGGCGTCTCGCCAGGCGGGCTCGTACGATACGCCCGTCGCTCCGTTCGACGTGAACGTCAAGGGCACGGCCAATCTGCTGTTCGCGGCGGTCGAGCGGGGGATCAAGAACGTCTCGCTGATCTCCAGCATCGGCGTGGTCGCGGCCCATCAGAAGGCGGGAACCTTCCTGACGCTCGATATGCCCATGCAGGGTCTGGGGATGTACGGCGTCACGAAGATCTGCCAGGAAGTGATCGCCGAGCAGTTCCATCTCGAACACGGCATCGGCGTGGCGGCCCTACGCCCGGCGTACATCACCGACGCCGATTCGTGCAAGGATAAGTACGGTCGCGAGGCCAACGAATGCAACTGGCAGTTCATCGACCGCCGCGATATCGGCGAGGCCGCCCGGCTGGCGATCGAGTTGCCCGACCTCGGTTTCGAGAAGTTCTACATCCTCGGTACGCCCATGGCCAAAGACCACGCCGACATGACGCCGACGTATGAACGACTTGGCTGGACGCCCCGGCATCCGTTTGTGGACAAGCTGAAGGCGACGTAGCGGGTCGTCTGATATGAGGAAGTGGTGAGCGATGATTCCTGTCGCCTTGCGATTGATCCAATCCAGTACGACCGGCGTGATCTCCTCGGCCGATTCGTTCCCGCTGCGGCCGGTGTTGTGGATCTCCTTGAACCCGGCGTAGAACCACCACGCGCTGTGCCGCTCGCCGATGGCGTCGTTCAATCGCCCCCTGCGGGGGCTCCTTACCTGGGGCGCCCCAATTCCACGGGCTCGCGCCCGAGGCTACTAACAGACGCCCCCTGCGGGGGCTCAAACAAACGGCTCTGCGGGGACTCAAACGAACGCCCCTGCGGGGGCTCAAACGAACGCCCCTGCGGGGGCTCGAACGAACGCTCCTGCGGGGGGCTCGAACGAACGCTCCTGCGGGGGGCTCGAACGAACGCCCGTCCGTCCCTACAGGTGATACTCCATCAGATAGTTCTTCGACTGCAGCAGTTCTCGGATTCGCCGAAGTCCGTTGATATCGACTTGTGCGGGGGCGAGGTCGAGATCGGATCGGCGGCGGGCGAAACGGTGTTCGCCGACGGCGACGACGACCAACTCGTTGGGCTGGTTCAGCGTGTCGATGATGTCTAACTCGTAATCGTCCAGGTCTGACACTGTTGTGATGAAGATCGCCCCGGCGTCGGTGAACAGGTGCGAGACCTCGCCGAGCCGCCGGAGATACTCGTCCCGTTCGCCGGCGACGTTCATGTCTGAATCGATACCCAGCAGGCTGTTGGAGACGCCGAGGTAGTACACGAAACGCCCGGAGTTGAACAGGTACTCCTCCAGGGCCTTGGCCAGGTCGCGTTTGCCGTGATCGACCGGTCCGGTGATCAGCACCAGGGCCGATCGCTGCTTGTATCGCCCGGCCCGCATTCCGTTGGTGATCGAGGTTCGGTCCCACGCCTTCTCGCGTTGGCGGACGTGGTCGGCGATCAGCGTATTGGTCTCGGCGGCCGCGTCGAGCACAACGCCGCCGGCGACGATTTCATAGTTGTCGATGATGACGAACCGCCCCGTCCGGGGAATGTCGGCGGCGGTATCGCAGGCGATCGGGCGCAGCGTTTCCAGCGTGCACTCGGCCACGTCGTGGCGTTCGATCTGCCGGCGATTGGCGGCGGTGGTCAGGTCCGAGGCGTCCAGCACATTGTGGATCGCCGTCAGCCACGTCGCCGCCCGGGCGCCGGCGAGTTTGAGCTTGTATCTCTTACCCATTACCATCGGGTTGGGGCTCATCCAGAACAGGTTGACCCGCAGCTTACTGGTGGCGGCGGCTTGGGGTTGATCGGCCCTGCAGATCAACTCCCCCGGCTTGACGTAGATCTGTTCGGTGAGTGTAACGCCCGTCGATTCGCCGGCCGAAGCCGCGGCTTGCGGGGGGCGGTTGAAATTCTCGATCGACGCGACCCTCGACGTCTTTCCCGACGGTTGGAACACGATCCGGTCGCCTGCGGCCAGCGCCCCGGTCTCGATCCGGCCGGCGATGATGCGGCGATCGTCGCCGTCTTCGGTGAACTTGTACACATCCTGCACCGGCAGCCGCAACGGCTGATCGACCGGCGGAGCGGCTTTGGTGAAACGATCGAGTATGCCCAGCACCGACGGCCCCTCGTACCACGGGGTGTGTGCGGAGGGGCCGACGATGTTGTCGCCTTCGCGGGCGCTGACGGGGATGAACGCCGCCGGTTCGATGCCGACCCGGGCGAGAAACTCGCGGTATTCGTCGCGGATCGATTCGAACACGTCGAGATCGTAGCCGACCAGATCCATCTTATTGATAACCACCGCCAGTTGGCTGACGCCCAGCATGCTGACCAGATACCCGTGGCGGCGGGAGTTCTCCTGCACGCCCTCGGCGGCGTCAATAACCAGCAGCCCGGCCTCGGCCCTGGCGGCGCCGGAGATCATGTTCTTGAGGAACTCGATATGGCCCGGGGCGTCGATGATAATGTACTCGCGCTGCGCCGATCGAAAGAAGCAGCGGGCAGAGTCGATGGTGATGCCCTGGGCCTGCTCGTCCTTGAGCGCATCGAGCAGGAACGCATACTCGAACGGCTTGGAGTTCATCCGGCACTGCCGGCGAACCCTATCCAGCCGCCCCTCCGGCAGCGAGTCGGTGTCGGCCAGCAGCCGGCCGATGACGGTGCTCTTGCCGTGGTCGACGTGGCCGATTACCACGATGTTCATCTGTTCACGACCGGCTTTTGGGGGTGTGTGTAATGTAGTCATGTCTGTTTCCCTTTTAGGGGGTACTGGCGGAGTAGCGGAAGCCGCTGGACGCTAAATGCGAATATCGAAATACGAAATACGAAACAAATACGAAATACGGCAAACAGCGAATGATCGAAACGAGGATCGTAAGCGAAGCCGTCGATGACCGTTTCTGTCATTTGCCGTTTCGGTCATTCGTGTTTGTTTCGAGTTTCGATATTCGTATTTCGTATTTAGCGTCCGCCGACGCTGCCTTGAGTCCAAGCCGATCACTTACATATATCCATCTCGTCGTAGCGTCTCCAAGCCTTGTCCATCCTCGGCGTCCTGGGCTCGGCCGGCGCGTTCGGCGATGTTGGAGAACTTGCCGGACTCCAGTTCGGCGATAATTTCGCCGACGGTCGTGGCTGTTGATTCAACCGTTCCGGTGCAAGGGGCGCAGCCGAGCGAACGATACCGCTTCCCGTCGCCGCGGTCGAAGTACAGGTCGATGATGGGGATGCTCTCCCGCTCGATGTACTGCCAGATATTCAACTCCGTCCAGTCCAGCAGCGGATGGATCCGCACGTGCGTGCCGGGGGCGAAGTCGGTCTTGAACTGGTTCCACAACTCCGGCGGCTGATCGCCGACGTCCCAGTCGTTCTGCTGGTCTCGCGGCGAGAAGTACCGTTCCTTCGACCGGCTCCCTTCCTCGTCGGCCCGGACCCCGACGATCACTCCGGTGTAGGCCGCTCCGTCGGTGGTCTTGACGTATTGGCCGACGGCGTGGTCGAGAACCCATCGCGGCCATTCCCCCGAAAGCGTGTGCTTGAGAGCCTCGCTCTTAAGCGATTTGCAGCAGGCCAGTCGCGTTACGGCCCCGTCGGGGAAGGTCTCACCGGCCGCTTGGGCCTGCTCGTTACGGCCGTAGACCATATTCAACTTCCACTGCAGCGCCACCCGGTCGCGGTATTCGATCATCGCGGGGACCTTGAAACTGGTGTCGATGTGCAGCAGTGGGATCGGTACGTGGCCGAAGAACGCCTTGCGAGCCAGCCACAGCAGAACGGTGCTGTCCTTGCCGATCGACCACAGCATCACGAGATCTCCGAACTCGCGATAGGCCTCTCGCAGGATGTAGATACTCTGCGATTCCAGTTCGTCCAGATGGTCCATTGTTCTTATCTCCTCGTCCGCGCCAAATGGCCGTCAACGACATGCAGGCCGCACTCTTTCTGCTCGGGCTGCTCCCACCACCATCGCCCGGCGCGTTCGTCTTCGCCGGGCCCAATCGCCCGTGTGCATGGGGCGCAGCCGATGCTGGGGTAGCCGCCGGCGTGCAGGGCGTTGACCGGCGTGTCGTGTTCGTCGATGTAGGCCCATACCTGCTCGGCGGTCCAGTCGGCCAGCGGGTTGATCTTAACCAGCCCGTTGGATTCGTCCCACTCGATTCGCTGCAACTGGCCCCGCGTGACTGACTGGGAGCGGCGAAGGCCCGTGATCCACGCGTCGAGCGTCTTCAGTCGCCGCCGCAGGGGCTCGACCTTTCGCACCAGGCAGCACCGCTTGCGGGCTTCGACGCTGGAGCGGAACAAGTTCGGCCCCGACTGGCGGATCATCTCTTCGACCGCTTGGCGATCGGGAAACAGGATCTCGATCCGAACGCCGTATCTGCTATGGGTCGCCTCGATGACGTCGTAGGTCTCCTCCGGCAGTCGCCCGGTATCCAGCGTGAAGACGTCCGGATTGGGGCGGAGCTTCGTCAGCATATCGACGATCACTTGGTCTTCGGCGCTAAGACTGCTGGCCAAAGCGATTCTTCGGCCGAACTGCTCCAACGCGACGGCGAGCAGTTGCTCGGCCGCCAAGCCGTCGGTCTGTTCTTTGAGGGTTTTCACTATGGGGTGTTCCATGATGTCAACTCCGGTGGTATGGGCCATGCCTTCTCAAAGGACGCACGCCCGGATTGCGGCGGCCGTCGCCGTTACGAGCCCCTCGCAGTGCGGGGGTGAATGTCCGGCGATGTTCAGCGGAAACACCCCCTGCACTGCAGGGGGCTAGTAACAACCAGCCATTTGTCGCGCCGGATCAAATCGGCCGCCATTCTTTCCTCGTACACCTTTCCTATGCGTCGTCGTTGTGTCGTAACGCCAACCGCCGGGTGATCTCGACGACCGCCGCGTCGGCCGATAGCTTGCCTGCGACGGCCGCGGCCAGCCGATTGTCGCGGCCGCCTCCGCCGCCGGCGAAGAGATTGAACGCCTCGCGTCGGTCGCCGTCGCCGACGGCGATGCAGCCGGTGAGTCCGAAGTCGGCCACAGCCGGATGCGAGCAGCCGTTGGGGCAGCCGGAAACGGCTACAAACGTCTCGGTTCCTAGCCGCGATCCCAACTCGTTCCGGATCCGATCGGCGATCGCGTTGGTGTCGACCAATCCGTGGACGCACCATCGCTTGCCCGGACACGCCACGACCGTCGCTTGCGGGGCCGCCGCGGCGGCCAGGGGCGCCGAGGATTTCAGCCGCTGATCGAGGGTCTCGGCGTCCGGTCCGAACACCACCACCTGATGGTGAACCGCTATTCGCACGGCGAAGGCGTCGTCGTTTTCAATTGCACCCAAGGCGTCGGCGGCGTCGGCCGTTACGTCCCCGTTTGGGAATGTCAGCGTCGCACGGGCGGCCAATCCCGACTCCAAAGGCCGCAACGGCGCCTGCGGCCACGAACCTTCGGCCTTGGCGGTTTCGAATTCGGCGTTCAGCATCGCGACGAACGTTTCGTCGCCGACCCGATGGCGGATGTGCCGCGACCTCGCCTTGCGACGGTTGGCCCGGTCGCCGTGTGCGGCGAAGAGGCGAATGCTCGCGACCACCATCGGGATCGCGTCGGTTGCGGCCAGCCACTCTCGGAGCAGGATTCCTGTTCCCGGCTTGGCCCCGAGCGAACCGGCCCCCGTCACGCTGAACCCCCATACGCCCGCCCGTTCGGTCGCGATCAGCCCGAGATCGTTAATGTACGGCTGCCCGCAGTGGTCGCCGCAGGATAGAGTGATCTTGAACTTCCGCCCCAAGTCGTACACGCCGTCGATCGACTGGATCTCCTGGTCGATCAGCGCCGCCAGCGGTCTGAGGTCGACCCGCCCCGTCGCGGCGCCGCTGCACGGGCAGACCGTTACATTGCGAGGCGTGTCGCCCGCCGCGCCGAGGCAGGTGAGGCCGGCCTGCTGCAACGCCGCCTGGACGGGGGGGATCTGCTCGGCGACCAAGTCGTGGATCTCCACGTCTTGCCGCGTCGTCAGATGCAGCGGCGTCGCAGGCGTGAACTCTCTCGCGATCGCCGCGGCCGCTCGCCACTGATCCGCCGTCAGCAGGCCGCCGGGAATCTTCACCCGCTGGAGCCACAGCCCCTCGACCGACTGGCGGTACAGGCCGATCAACTTGGCGTCCGCCGACTCCGAAGGGATCCGGCGGCAGGGGAACAGGTCGGCTCTGTCTGTATTTGTATCGACCATGACTCACCTCGAATGCTCGTTGGGAAACACCGCGACCGGCCCCGGCCCCGGCGACTAGATACAATACATCCCCGCATCACGGCCGCGACTGGCGTGCTGGTCGATCAGGTCGGCGAACGTCGTGGCCTCATAGGACTGGGCCACCGCCTCGTGAACCCTGTTCCACATGTCCATGAACGCCGGATCCCATTCGGCGCCGGAGTCGCCCACCGTCCCGCCGATAGGGGCGACGGGACCATCGACGAAGTCAATAATCCGCCCGACCGTCAACTCTCCAGGCGGCACGCTCAACACGTATCCGCCCTTGGCCCCGCGACGCGACGCCACGAATCCGCCGTGTTTGAGCTGACTGAGGATGAGCTCCAGAAACCGCGCCGGAATCGACTGAGCCGCGGCGATCACGCCGATCTTCGTCGGACCCTGTCGGTGACGCATGGACAGTTCAAACACCGCCCGCAACGCATATTGGCATTTTTGCGATAAGCTCATGATCGTTTCTCTACTAAGTCGATTGAGATGATCGGCTATATGGGGTGTGGCGTCAAGTTCTTTTCCGGCATTTCCGGTGGAGATTGTCTGCAGGCTGAGCATGGCGATGTGTAAGTGCTGCTGCAGTAGTAGAGTACACTATGCCGAAAATACTCATCCACTGCCGGCTCCGTACGTGCCGTACGCCCTGGTGTTCGACGTGTCCAACGATCCGAAAGAGAACCCGGAGAAATGGATCCAGTCCGAAGGCCGCGGCTACCGGGTTATCAACTTCTACCGGAACACCACGCCGAAGAGATATACGACGAAACAGAACGCCGCTCGCCGCTCTGTAGTCCCGGTTTTGCGCTTGACGGAATCCCGATCGGGTGTACACTGCGTGTGGCTTTGTTGGGCGGGAGAATCGCCCGGTTCCGGGCGGCCGCGAAGCGACGGTCCGTTGGTGGTGGAAGCGGCGGGTCGAACTCGTATCAGGGACGTGCGCGTCTCGCTCAACGTGTCATTCCCCCAGGCCAATCACAGGCCGAGTTTCCAAACGCGGTGCGTCTTTCCCGGGTCGACGCGGGTTGGCCTGGGGTACATGTCTGAATGAGCGGAAAGGAATTCTCATGAAGGTTTCAACCACAGCAACGATCGCGATGATTACCTTGGCCTGCCTCCTGGTTTCGACGGCCCTCGCCGACGACCTCACCCCCCCGTGGTGGCGCGGGCTGCCGGGAACCACTGTTCAGGAGTGGGAGTTCCTCACCCCCGGACCGGACTTCGGTCCTCCTGACGGCGACCTGGCCGAAAACGATTTCGGCGACGCCGCCGCCCATGACGATCCCGGCGGATGGGCCTCGCAATGGCATGAAACCATGTTCGGCCGACAGGGTGTTCTCCAACTGGACGGGCCGTACGCCTTGGTGTTCGAAGTGCCCAACGACCCGAAAGAGAACCCCGAGAAATGGATCCAGATCCAGACCACCTTCTACTCGCCCCAGGGCTACCCCATCTCCCAAGGGCCCGCCGGCGTGCATGTCACCTGGGACGGCGGCCTGTACAGTTCCGACCTGACCCAGACGCCGCAGAGCTGGATCGATCAGTTCAACGGGTGGTACACGCACGTGTTCAACATTGTACTGCCGATCAATCCCGATTTCGAACGCATCGAAGTGTATTGGAACGACGGCGTCTTCGAGCCCTACTACGTGGATCAAGTCGTCATCGACACCTACTGCGTTCCCGAGCCGGCCACATTGAGCCTGCTGGCGATCGCCGCGGGGGCCGTGTTGCGGCGGCGACGACGTCGGTAGCCCTTGACAACCGTGCGCCACCTTCAAGCGAAACCGACAGAACATCCGCTGTACTCGCTTGAGGGTGGCCCGCGGCGGCTCACCCGGTGGGAGTCGCTCGGGGTGCACGACGGATAGGGGGGGCGATCGCCTCGCGTATTGGGTTTTCGACATTGGATCGCCTTTCCTTGGGTTCATCCGCGATTTGTGGGGAGTCCTTCAAATGAGTACTAGTACTCTGTCCCAGGGATAATGTGGTGTTATGGCGCCGCGCCGGTGATGTGGATGTAAGGAAGAAAAGTGACGGCATATTGGTTGATATGCCGAGCTTTTCTGACGCAGCAGACGCATCATCGCCGCAAGTCAGAACACCACAGTATTGCTGGGACAGGGTACTAGCCCCCCGCAGTGCGGGGGGTCGGAAGGCGTGCGACCCCACCCTCTATGGATCGAACCGCCGCATCCGGCCGAGCGACATCGGATCCACAACGGGCGCGCCCCGCCCAGCAACATCAAGTCTACAACGAGTGCATTGTCGCCCAGCGACCCCCCGCACTGCGGGGGGCTAGTAACGACAAGGCTTCGGCCACAAGAACTCCCCTCTATCGACGGCTTCGGTGGTCGCGCTGGCCTCGGCCGACGGCCGATGGTAGCATCACGGCGACCGCATACGCCCGGAAGGAGCACCCATGAAGGCGAAGCCGCTACAGATACTTATCGACGCCCTCGGCGCCGGCGACCGTGTCCAGGCCCGGGCGGCGTTGCTGCTGGGGGACCTGCGGCGGCCCGAGGCGGTGGGCCCGCTTGTCGAATACGTGACGACCTGCCGGCGCCACAGCAAGACCGCCGGCTTCACAGCCCTCGCCCGAATCGGCGACCGCGGCGCCGTCGAGGCGATCCGCCCGTTGGTCGACGCCCCCAACGTCGAGGACGACTGGTACTGGATCGGCTGCAAGAGCGTCCGTGCCGCCGCGGCTGTGGCGCTGCTGTCGATGGGCGACGAAGGCGGAGCCGCGTATCTGACTGAACTGGCCGACGCCAACGACAGCGTCTTCTACGCATGGTTCGCCCCGGCGATTCTGCGGCTGGGCGACGAACCGCCGGCGGCCGCGGCGCTGAAGGCGCGGATCACGCCGGAGGCGTATTCGGAGCCCCAGAAGGACAAGACGCGGCAAACCGACCCCGGGATGGTCGCGATGACGACCGAGGCCCTGGGGCTGATCGCAACGCCGGCGGCCCAGGAACAACTGCGGGTGCTGCTGGCGTTCCGAAGCCGCTACGTGCGGGGCCAGGCGGCGCTGAGCCTGCTGGCGGCCGAGGCGAGCGACGGCAACCTCGCGGCGGTCGAGACGATCGCCGTCGGCGACCCGACCGAGTTCGCCCGCGTGAAGGCCGCGACCGCCCTGGCGAACGTGGGGCGGCGGCAATTCGTCCCGTTCATCGCCGAGGTGGCCGCCGATGCTGACGACGCGTTCGACCAAGCCGTCGCCGTCGAATCGCTGGGACTACTGGCCGCCGAAGAGCACGCCGAGACAGTCGCCGCCCAACTGGACGCGGCCGACCCGTACATCCGCCTCTGTGCGGTCGAGGCCCTGGAGCGGATCGACCGCGACCGCTTCGCCGACCGCGTGGCGCCTCGGGCCGATGACGCCGATATCCACGTCCGCCTACAGGCGGCCAAGTACGCCGCCGCCGGAGGAACACCGTCATGACGCTACCGACCGAACTTCACATCGGCGTCGCCACCGGCGACCTGACCCCCCCGGACCCTGCATTGCTGAAGCCGACCGGCATGGACCGGCTGGTTCCCACACGCGGGGTGCTGGACGACCTTCGCGCCGAGGCGATGGCGATTGCCGCTGGAGGCGAGTTGGCCTTCGTGGTGACCAGCGACCTGCGATACTTGCCGCCGGAGTGGGCGGTGGAAATCCGCCAGACCGTCGCCGAGCGAACCGGCTGCGATCCGCTGCGGGTGCTGCTCAGCAGCGTGCATAACCACTGCAGTTCGCCGATAGCCGCCGACGATACGCCGGAGGCGAAGGCGGCCGAGGATCGGGCCAATCGAAAGATCATTGACGCGATGATCAACGCCTGCGTAGACGCCGCGGCCGCGATGGCGCCGGCGGAGATCGCCGCCGCGACGACCGAGTTGAGCGAGCCGATCGGTGAGAATCGGCGGGTGCGGCTGGACAACGGTACGTGCGTCAACTGCTGGGGCTCCGGGCCTGTGATCGCCCCGGGGCGCCGGCCCGTCGGCCCCGCCGGCCCCGACAGCACCCGCGTGGACATCCTGGCCGCGAGGCGCCTCGGCGACCCCGCCCCGATGGCGGTGTTCACTAGCTATGCGACGCACCCGCACCTGTACCAACTGCCCTACTTCAGCGGCGAGTTCCCCGGCGCCGCCAAGCGCGCCATCGAGCGGCGCGTTGGCGGCGCGGTCAGTCTGTACGCCAACCACACCGGCGGTGACCTCGACCTGCACTGCGTCCACCCCATGCCCGACGGCGAGGACGCTCAGGTGGCCTGGTTCCGCCGCAGCGCCGACCTTCTGGGCGAACGGTTCGCCGACGCGGCCGTCCCGGCGATACCGACGACGGGCTTTTCGCGACCGTCGCGCATGCGGTGCGAGTGCTACCAAGCCGACCGGGTCATCATCAACGTCTTGGCCCTCGGCGATACGGCGTTCGTATCGATCCCCGGAGAACTGTTCCACAGCTTCGGACTGCGAATGCTCGACGCCGGCCCCTTCGCCCACACGCTGATGATGGCCTACAACGGATCGAGCCCCGGCTACGCGCCGCCGGCGATCGGCTACGAACAGGGAAGCTACGAAGTGATGCGAGGCCCCGGCGCCGTGATGAACATCCGGGGGATTACCAGAGCCACCGCCAACGAGACCACCGGCGACGTGATCGCCGCCAAGGTGGGCGAGATGCTACAGAGACTGCACGAACAGGGAGACGAGCGATGAGCCTGACCTCACGAGCGATGCTATCGGCCGCGACCGCCGCGGCGATGACACTGAGCCTGCTGACCGGCGGATGCACCCCCGGCGGCGTGAAGACGACCCTGAACAAGGAGCCCGCCATGAGCCGCCACGCCGGACCGCCGCGAAAAGTGATCGTCGGTGCGACCAAGCACGCGATGTGGGGGGAGTACCCCGGATTGGAGGCCCGGTTGGCCGAACTGGGCGTACTGATCGACGAAATGGCCGCCCGCGCCGCCGAGAAGTACCCCGGCGAAGGGCTCGATATCGTCGCGTTGCCGGAGGCGGCCGTCAACGGCGGGCTCAACGGCTCGGCCGAGAAGGTGTCGTTTCCGCTGGACGGGCCGGTGCTGGCGGCGATGGCCGCCAAGGCGCGGCAGCACAACTGCTACGTCGTCGTGCCGATGTTCCTGCGTGAAACGGCGCTGTCCGGCGGACGAATCGGCGACTACACGAACGTCGCTGTGCTGCTGGACCGGGCCGGCGAGGTGGCGGGGATCTATCGCAAGGTGCACGCGGTTTCGGGGCGCGACGCCGTCGAGTTGGAAGGCGGGGTGACGCCGGGGACGGACTTCCCGGTCTTCCAATGCGACTTCGGGACCCTCGGCCTGCAGATCTGCTTCGATATCGTCTACGAGGACGGCTGGCGAGCGCTCGCCGACAAGGGCGCCGAACTGGTCATCTGGCCGACGCAATCGCCCGGCCAGCTCAAGCCGGCCGTCAAGGCGATGCAGCACAGCTACTACATACTGTCGAGCACCTGGCGAAACAACGCTTCGCTGATCGATCCGACTGGCCACGTGGTGCGGGAGATTCGCGACGGCGACCGGCGGGTATTCGTCGAGCAGATCGACCTGAGTTACGCCCTGATCGGCTGGCAGCCGCAACTGGGCAACGGGAAGGCCTTCGACGACGCCTACGGCGACCGAGCCGGCTACCGATACAGCGAGGCCGAAGACGGAGGGATCTTCTGGTCCAACGATCCGGCCACCCCCATTATGAAGATGGTCGAGGAACTGGACCTGAGGCTCATGGCGGGCGAAGTCGAGCGGAACCGCCGGCTGCAGGACCAAGTCCGCGGCGGGCCGCCAAACCTCAAATGATGATCAGGGCGCGGCCGCGTCACCATGCCCAACGACGCGGCCGTGCCGACTCTAGAGAAGGGCAGGCCTGAGCGATCACTTCCCGCGGCCGCAGCACCTTTTGTACTTCTTGCCGCTGCCGCAGGAGCAGGGGTCGTTGCGGCCGGGCGTGTCGGCGGCCTTGAGGGGCTCGACCTTATCGGTGTTGGCCAGCAGTTCGTCTTCGGCCTCGATATCCTCGGCCGATCGGTTGCCCCGGGAAATCCGGCTGAGCCGGTCATTCGAGAGTTTGTCGCTGTAACGCTCTGAAAACGCATCCTTCGCCATACGAACGCCTCCTGTCATCGGCCGCCCAAATAACCCATCGCGACCGACGGCGAGCCGCATGCTGGATTATCGGCGTTTTGGCCCTGTCCAGTAAAGAACCAAACGCCATTGGGATGCGACAGTGTGAGGTTTCTTCGTGGCATGCCCCATGAGCCGTTGTATCACACTGGTAGGGGTAATAGACGTTGCTGGTAGCCCCGGGCGTGGGGGTAGGTCTTGACCCAGAAGTTCGGGGGGCGAAGTTCAGGGGGAGTTCAGGGGGCGCCATACCGAATTCGCATCACGGTTTGGTGTTCCGTTGCCGTTAGCCGCGTAGCGGCGTTTGTTAGTAGCCTCGGGCGCGAGCC
>CBDVCA010000046.1:0-19297 GCA_965372365.1 uncultured bacterium | reverse complement strand
GCCCAGCGACCCCCCGCACTGCGGGGGGCTAGTAACGACAGGGCTTCGGCCACAAAAACTCCCCACGAATCGCGGATGAACCTCATCTTACGGCCATTGCCTTATGTAGAACCCCCCTAAGGTCGTCGATCTAGGTATTGGCTACGTCTGGCCGCGCGGAGTCTGCGGCGCCTGGATGTGTGCGCGGTACGCAGAGGCTTTCGCCGCGGCGACGGCCTGCGATTGGATTGATCTATGAGTAAACAGACAGCATTCATGATCCTGTTGCTTACGGCGGCTATCCCCGTCACGTTGATCAATCCGTTCGTGGGTATGATGGTCTACTACGGCTTCGCCACGCTATATCCTCAGCATTTGTGGGAGGCGTCCCTGCCCCTTGGCTGGCGGTGGAGCATGATGATCGGCGGGCCGACCGTGCTGAGTTTCATTATGCACGGATTCGCCCGAAGCCGCGCCGGCGCCCGGTGGCCGGCCGAGAAGAAGCTCATGCTCGTGCTGGCCGTGCTGACCATCTTGAGTATGGTCGACGCCGTTGACCCGGTGTTGGCGAGCATCCAACTGGATTACTTCGTGAAGATCTTCATTATGTTCTTCATCGGATGCGCCCTGCTGGATTCGCGGTACCGGCTCAACGTGATGGCCATTGTCCTGGTCGGCACGCTGGGGTGGGTTGCATTCGACTTCAACCAGCGCTACGTGCTGATGGGGCAGACCCATATCCTCACCCGAGGCTTCGGCCCCCTGGACAACAACGGAGCCGCGGCGCTGATGGTGATGGGCATGCCGTTCTGCGTATTCCTGTTCACCCAGGAGAAGCGCTGGTACTTCAAGCTGATCACCCTGGCCGGCATGGCGATGATGCTGCACATGATTCTGTTCAGCATGAGCCGGGCGGCCATGTTGGCGTCGATCGTCATGCTGCCGATGCTGTTCCTGCGGATCCGCAAGCGGTGGGTGGGCATCGGCCTGTCGGTCGTCATCCTCCTGTTAGGCCTGCGTCTGGCCGGCGCCGAAGTTCGCGACCGGTTCGTAAGTATTTCCAACTACAAGGCCGACGAATCGGCCCAGATCCGCATCCAGGCGTGGAAGACCAGCCTGAAGGTGATGCGAGATTACCCCGTCCTGGGCATCGGCCCCAACTGCTTCCGTCGCGTGGTGGGCGATTACGCCTACGACATCAAGGGCCGGACGATGCACAACCGGTTCATCCAAACCGCCGTCGACATGGGCATCCCCGCCGGACTGTCGCTGGTGCTGGCGTTGGGGTTCTGCCTGTGGCATCTGGAGCAAGTCCGCCGGCAATCGAGGGGCGACCCCTTCTGCTACGACTTGGCCATATGCCTGCAGGCGTGTCTGGTCGGCTATATCCTTGTCGGATCGTTCGTCTCGATCGGAACGGTCGAACTGCCCTATATCGCCATGGCGATGTCGGTGGGCCTGCAGAACATCGTAACCGAAGAGCGACTCACGCTGATTCCCGAGCCGTCGCCGAGCCAACGCCGGCGAGCCCGGTCGATCCTGGAAACGTTACGACCGGTGACTACGTGAGACCGATTGCGTTTGCCCTGCGTACTCTACGTTATCTTCGCCGTAACGGACGCTACTGGACAGCTCGCAAAGCGGCCAACGCCGCGTTGGCCCACCTCGCGATGCGTCTGAAGCTGACCTACACGCCCGCCGGGCCGGTGATGGCGAAGATCGAAGCGACCAACATCTGCAACGGAACCTGCCGGCTGTGCCCGGTGGGCCGAAAGGAGCCGGGCTGCCGCCCATACGGGATGATGGCCTGGCCGCTATATCGTAAGCTCATCGACGAACTGAAGGACACCGTGGTCACCGTAGACCTGACCAACTGGGGCGAAAGCTTGCTGCACCCGCGGATTCTGGAGATGATTCGCTATGCCCACGATGCGCGAATGTACACCTACCTGTCGACCAACCTGCACACCGTACGCCCCGAGCACATCGAAGGGCTGATGCGGTGCGGGCTGGACGAACTGGCGTTGAGCATTCACGGGCTCAGCGAGGAAACCTACCAGGCGTATCAGCCGGGATTCTCGTTCGCCGAAGCCGACGATCGGGTCGCCCGGCTGGCCGAGGCCCGCACAAGGATCAGCCGCGACGGTCGGCCCAAGATCAAGTTGAACTTCGTGGTGACGGCCAAGAACGCCCACGAGGCCGACGACGTGGAAACCTTCGCCGGGCGCTACGGCATGGAATACGTGCTCAGCGAGGCCTCGCTGAACCTTCGATTCAAGATCAGTCCCGAGATGGTCCGCAGCGACCCGGACGCGGCCAAGGCGATTGTGGCCGAGCAGGTCGACGAATGGATGCCCGAACCGGGCCGCTACGACCGAAGCATCTACCGGGAGTTGCTGGACCGACCCGAAGCGATGTACGACGGCGCCAAGCGATTCGCCTGCGACTGGCCGTGGAAGCGACTCGTCGTCAATCACGACGGCGGCGCCGGCATCTGCTGCGGCAGCTACTATCCCGGCGAGGACGTGGGCCGATACGAAGGCCAGCCGGTGCGGCAACTGTGGAACTCCGAGCCCTACCGAAGAAGCCGCCGCTCGTTCGGTTGCCGCGGCGCCAGGCAGACCCCACGCGTACTGTGCGAACAATGCCCGGGGGTGCTGCTATGATCGCGGCCAACACACGACCCATTCGCGTGCTGCACGTGCTGCACAGCCTCGGCGGCGGCGGAGCCGAACGCATCGTCTGCGATCTCGCCCAGAGCCGAGCCGACCAACTGCACACCGGCGTGATCTGCCTGGACGACACGGGACGACTGGCCCCCGAGGCGAGGAGAGCCGGCGTCGAAATCCACTGCACGCACCGGCGCGGCGGCCTCGACCTGCGCCAAGTGAGCCGAATCGCCGGTCACATCCGAAGCTTCCGACCGGACGTGATCCACGCCCACCAGTACACGCCCTACTTCTACGCGGCGATGGCCGCGACGGCGACGGGGTTCGGGCGAATCATCTTCACCGAGCACGGCCGCCACTACCCCGACGTGGTGTCGCCCGCCCGGCAAATGGTGAATCAACTGCTCCGGCTGCGGCGCGATCGCGTGACGGCCGTGTGCCGATTCGCCGCTGACGCCCTGCGGACCCACGAGCGAATCGCCGGCCGCGATATTCTTATCATCCCCAACGGAACGCCCTGCGACACCTTCGACCGACAGCCGCGTCGGCAATGGCTGGCCGATCAACTGGGCGTATCGGCCGACGACCCGATCTGCATCCAGGTGGCCCGTCTGCACCCGGTGAAGGACCACGCCACGTCGGTTCGGGCATTCGCGCAGGCGCGCGAGCAGTTCCCCACCGCCCACCTGGTCTTGGTCGGCGAAGGGGGTGAGGCCGGGCGTATCGAAAACCTCGCCCGTCAGCTCGGCGTCGCCGACGGCCTGCACATGCTGGGCGCCCGCGACGACGTGGCCGACCTTCTGACCGCCGCCGACGTGTTCGTGCTGTCGAGCCTGTCGGAGGCCGCCAGTCTGTCGATTCTCGAAGCGATGAGCGCCTCGCTGGCGGTCGTCGCCACCGACGTCGGCGGCAACGGCGAAATCGTCCGCCACGGTCACACCGGCCTTCTCAGCGGCCGCGGCGACGCCGATGCGATGGCCGCCAACCTGCTGACGCTGCTGGGCGACGCCGCCCAACGAAGACGTATGGGGCAAGCCGGACGGAGTCGGGCTCGCACGCTGTATTCACAAACCCGCATGCACGACGCTTTTGTCGCCGTGTACCGACAGTTGACGGGGATCCTGTCATGACGCTGGCCACAACGTACACACTGCCCTTCCGGCCGCGAACCGCCGCCATCCGGGTGCTGCACGTCCGGACCGTATGCGGCAACGGCGGCGGACCCGAACGAACGCTGTTCCGCTCGCCGGCGCATCTGGCGACGCTGGGGGTCGAGGCCGAAGCGCTGTATTTGCTCGACGCCCACACCTCAAGCGACAAGTTGCTCCAACGCGCCGGCCAAGCGAACATGCCGGTCCACGTCGTCCGGGAACGTTCGGCGATCGATCCGGCCGGGGCCGGGGCGCTCGCCCGGCTGCTGCGCCACGGACAATTCGACATCGTCCATACGCACGATTACAAGTCCAACACGCTGGCCCGGATCCTTACCCCCGCCGCCAAGTACCGCATCGTGGCCACCGCCCACGGGTACAACCAGACGACCCGCCGAGAAGGCTATTACTACGCCCTGGAGCGGATGCTGCTCCGCCGGGCTGACGCGGTGATCTGTCCCTCCCGAAGCCTGGCCAACCTGCTGGCCGATAGCGGGGTCAGCCCCTGCCGGCTGCACGTGATCCCCAACGGCGTCGAACTGGACCGCTGGCCCTTCCGCACGCGGCACATCATGGGCGATCCGCCCCGAGTGCTGTTCGTTGGCCGCCTGAGCCGCGAGAAGAACGTCCAGGCCCTGCTGCAAGCCTGCGCCATGCTCGGACGCGACGGCCGACGGCTCCGCCTGAGCATTGTCGGCGAAGGTCCCGAGAGCGACGGGCTTCAGGCGCAGGCCGAACAGTTGGGTCTCGGCGATATAACCGAGTTCATGGGCCTTCGCGATGACGTCTCGGCCCTGCTGGGCCAAGCCGATATCTTCGTGAATCCGTCGATGACCGAGGCGATGCCCAACACCGTGTTGGAGGCGCTGGCCACCGGTACGCCGGTGGTGGCCACCGACGTAGGGGCGACCGACGAACTGATCCTGCACGAGAAGACCGGACTGCTGGTCCCGGCGGCCGACGTAACGGCCATCGCCGGGGCGATCTGCCGATTGTGCGACAACGCCGACCTCGGAAAATCCATGGCGTGGAAAGGCCGCGCCCACGTGGCCGAACACTTCGATTTCAGCCTCCGCATGGCGCACGTCGTGGCCCTGTATCGCGGGGTATTGGCCGCGGGGCGGGAATAGCGATGGGCGGCGCTTCGACCAAGGAAGCTCTTCGCATCCTGGCGAGGCTGGTGATTCTCTGGCGAGTATTCTTCTACCGTCTGCTCGCGACGGCCATCGGCGAAACTCGCGCGTTCCAAGACGCCTCCCAACGCGCCTCACGATGGGTCGGCTTGTGGGGAGTGTACCGCCGACGCGCCCTGCTGAGGGGGTTGGGGGCCAACCTCGCCGACGATTGCCATATCGAGGTGGGCGCCCTGTTGAGCAAGCCCACCATCGTCATCGGCCCCGGAGCCTACGTCGGCGCCTACTGCACACTCGGCGACGTCCGCATCGGAGCCAAGACCATGCTCGCCGACGGCGTTCGCATCCCCAGCGGACCGGCGTCGCACGGGGTGGATTGCCTGGATATCCCCATGGCCGATCAGCCAGGAGCGGCGAAGACGGTGTGCATCGGTCGGGATTGCTGGATCGGGACCAATGCGGTGGTTCTGGCCGATGTGGGCGATCACGCAATTGTCGCCGCCGGCGCCGTCGTGACCAAGCCGGTGGCGCCCTACGCCGTCGTCGCAGGCGTTCCGGCTGAAGTGATCGGCGATCGACGCAACGATCAGCCAACCGGGTAATTCACTGCCCGTAGGGGACTGGCTCGGCAGTCTCGCGTAGCGAGACGAACGTGCCTGTACCCAGGCCATGGGGGCGAACTTCGAGAGGCCATGGAGGCGAGTTTCGAGACGATGCCCTTGATCGTCCGACGCGAGGTCGGCGCGAGGTCGGCGCGCTGCGGGTACAGGCACCTTCACTCCCGCTTCGCCCTTCGGGCGGCGAGTCGCTTCGGAGCCAGTCCCCTGCGCTGGTTGCGCCGATTCGACTACCGAGCGGTTGGCTGCGGTATTGCGCTACCGCATCCGCCCGGTCAGCAGAATCCTGCCGGCCAGTACGCCGCCGGCGCCGCCGAGCAATCTGAGGAATAGCCGATCGATTTTCGCCAGCCGAGCGTATCGCGCCGGAACCAGTCGGGAGACGATGAAGCTGTAGTACTGACTGCGGCTGTCGGTCAGGTGCGCCGAAATCTTTCGAATGTCGCGTTCGTTGAGCTTTCGCTCATCGGGGGTGATGTAAGGGGCGCCGCCCTCGTAGATGTAGTCGACCATTCGGGGGTACAGAACCCGGTTCACCAAGCGGCTGTTGCGGAGTTTGTGGGTGAACGAATGCGAGTAGACCTCGTTGGCGACGAACATGGCTCCGGGTCGGGCGACACGAGCCATCTCGCTCATCGCCGGGGCGATGCTCACGTGGTGCAGGATATCGCGGGCGACGATGCAGTCGAACACGCCGGCCGGGTAGTCCAGATGCTCCATGGGCTGCTGGGAGAAATCGATCGCCAATCGCATGTTCTCAGCCGTTCGCCGGGCAATTTTCAACACGTCGGGGCTCAGGTCAAACGCGTAGACGCAGGCGCCCAACTTGGCCAGGCGGATAGCGTCCTCGCCGAACCCGCACCCGGCGACCAGAACCTTCTTGCCGCGAAGGTCGGCGTTCATCAGGTGGGTGTACATCGCCCACGAGGCGTTCCACCAGCGCCGGCGGCCGCGGCGGATCACATCGAAAGCGACCGACCGACCCTCGGCTTCGGCCTTGGCGGCGTGGCCCTTGTGGTATTGGATCTCACGAATTTGTCGATCTGTCATCGGCGGCGTCGACGGGCTCATTCATTATCCCAGTCGCCGGCCCCGTCCGGCAGGTATCGCGTTGGTCGTCAAGAAAGCGGTTCCGGCGCCCCCCGACGGGCAGTACGGGGAGCCAGTGTTGAGTATATCGGCACACATCGGGCAGATTCGTGACCCCACAGGTTCGGTGTGCTCGCCAATCGCCATCTTGGCGCCGACCGAACGCCCGCCCCGGCGTCGACGGCTGGGGGTTGCCGCTGGAGAGACGGGGCGACAATCGCCGACGATAGAGATAGCGCCCTTCCCGACGGCGGACACCGTCGGGCGGACGGCCTGCGCCTTGCTCGCGGGCGGCGATACGGTTGGCGGAATGCGTATGCGGCAGCGGAAATTGGATTTTGTCGTCTTCAGCGACGACTGGGGCCGGCATGCTTCCAGTTGCCAGCACCTGTTCGACCGGCTCGCCCGGCGCCACCGAGTGCTGTGGGTCAACACGATCGGCCTGAGGGCGCCGAAGGTCGACGGCTTCACCCTCGGCCGCGGCCTCGATAAGTTCCGCCAATGGGGCCGGCCGCTGCGGCGCATCGGCGAGAATCTCCACGTCTACGCCCCCGCCATGCTGCCGGCGGCGGGAGGGCCGGTCGGACGATTGAACGCCGAATGGGTCACCCGAAGGCTGCTGCGAGTGCTGCGACGACTCCGGTTCGAGCATCCCATTCTGTTCGCGAGCATCCCGACCGCCGCCGACTACCTCGGCCGCCTCGGCGAACAGTCCGCGGCGTACTACATCACCGACGACTACCGCTTCTGGCCGGGCGCCAATCCCGAGATCATCGCCGCCCAAGACGCCCGCCTGACGGCCGAGGCCGACCTGGTGCTGCCGTGCGGGGAAGCGCTGGCCGCTGGACGCCGGACGACAGCCGAGGTCCAACTGCTGCGCCACGCGGTCGATCTGGACCATTTCGCCGCCCAGGACGCCTGCGACGAGCCGACCGACCTGGCGACGATTCCACACCCGCGGCTGTGCTTTTTCGGCCTGATCTACGAGAAGATCGACCTGGACCTGTTCGCACGCGTCGCCAGAACCCATCAGGACAAACACCTGGTGCTGATCGGCCCGGTGAAGACCGACATCTCGGCCCTGGCCGCCTTGCCCAACGTACATGTGCTGGGTCCGCGGCCCTATGCCGATCTGCCGCGATACCTGCGCCATATGGATGTGCTGCTGTTGGCGTATCGACTGGACGAACAGACTACGCGGAACGCCCCGTTGAAGATCCGCGAATGCCTGGCCGCCGGCAAGCCGACCGTGGCCAAGGGCATCCATGATCTGGAACAGTACGCCCACCTGATCCATATCACCGACAGCGACGAGGCGTATGTAGACGCTTGCAAAATCGCCTGCCGAACGCCCAAGACCACAACCGCCGCCATGCGGGCCGCCGTCGCGCCCGACACGTGGGAAGCCCGAGCCCAACAGGTGGAAGCCGCCCTGGATCGCGTCCTGACCCGTCGCCGGGGCGCAGTTGCGACCGCCGGAGCCGACGGGCCGGCCCCCTGTACCGACCCGGCCGCGTGGGACGCCTACGTCGCCGGGGCCGCCGACGGGTGCGTGTGGCATCGTTGGGGATGGATGGCCGCGATGCAGTCGGCGTACGGTTTGACGTGTCATCCGCTGGCGTTCTATCGTAATGGGCGAATCACCGGCGTCCTCCCGCTGGCCCTCCAAACCAGCCACGTCTTCGGTCGTCGCCTCATCAGCCTGCCCTGGCTGGACTACGCCGGCGCCATCGCCGAGGACGACCAGACCCGATCGGCCCTGATCTTCGCGGCCGGCGAAACGGCCGCGACGCTGGAAGCCGACCTGACGATCCGCCAGGTGCAGCGTGACGAGAATCCATACCCCCCCGGCTTGGCGCCGACCAGCGAGCGGACCGACAAGGTGGCGATGACGCTGGACCTTCCGGCCGACGCCGATGCGCTATGGACCGGCCTGCGAGCCAAGGTGCGGAACCAGGTCCGCAAGGCTGAGAAGTCGGATCTGACAGCCGCGTGGGCGGGCGCCGAGGGGCTGGAAGCGTTTTACCGGGTCTACGCGACGAACATGCGGGATCTGGGCTCGCCGCCGCATTCGAAGCGGTTCTTCGCCGACCTGATGGAGCAACTCGGCGACGTCGCTCGATTGCTGCTGATCGACCACATGGGCCGAACCGTCGCCGGGGCCTTCGTCCTGACCGACCCGGCCGGCTGGCAGGTTCCTTGGGCGTCGAGTCTCCGCGCCGCCAACGCGATGTGCCCCAACCATCTGATGTACTGGACGATTATGCAGGCCGCGTGCGGCAAGACCGAGCGGTTCTGCTTCGGTCGCAGCAGTCGCGAGAGCGGAACGTATCGTTTCAAGTCGCAGTGGGGGGCGACCGAAACCCCCTTGCTATGGCGAACCTTTGGCGGCGACCCCGACGACCTCGGCCAGAGCGGCCGCGTGGTGGGACTGGTTCAACGCGTGTGGCGGCGGATGCCCGTGTCGATGGTCAAGGCCCTTGGGCCCAGTATCATAAGGTGCGTAGGGTGATCGACTCCACAGACAGAACCCATCCCGTGCGGCACATGCTGAGCTTCGACGTGGAGGAGTACTTCCAGTGCGAGGTGTTCCGCGATGTGATCGGTCCGACCAGGTGGGCCGACTGGCCCAGCCGGATCGAGCCGCAGACCGACGCCCTGCTGGCTCTGCTGGCCGACGCCGACGTTCGGGCGACGTTCTTCGTTCTGGGCCATCTGGCCGACCTGCGGCCGGAGATCGTTCACCGGATCGCCGCGGCCGGGCATGAAATCGCCTGCCACGGCCAAAGCCACGAGATGATCGAGCGGCTCGGCCCCGAGGCGTTCGGCGTCGACACCCAGGTAGCCAAGGCCCGCCTGGAAGACCTTACCGGCAAGCCCGTGCTGGGCTACCGCGCGGCCACGTTCGGCCTGGTTCGGCAGACGGCCTGGGCGATCGATATTCTGGCCGAACTGGGCTTCGCGTACGATTCCAGCGTCCAGCCGATCCATCACGACCGTTACGGCGTCCCCGCCGCTCCGCCTTACTCCCACTGGGCCACCGGACCGGCCGGCGGAACCGTGCTGGAGATCCCCCCCATGACCCGACGCGTCGTCGGCCGCAACATTCCTCTCGGCGGCGGCGGCTTCTTCCGACTGCTGCCGTCAGTCCTCTTCGACCGCGGCCTCCGCGCCTGGAGCCGCAAAGGCCGACCGGCCATGCTCTACCTGCACCCATGGGAATTCGACGCCGACCAGCCGGTCGTCCCCATCGGAGCGATCAGCCAATTCCGCCACCGGGTCAACCTCAGCCGAACCGCCGGCAAGCTCCGCTCACTGCTGGCCGACCACCCCTTCGCACCGGTCAGCGAAATGCTCCCGGCCCTCCGAGCCGGCGCAACCGAGTCGTTCGCCTACGCCCCGCCGCTCATCGCATGAACGCCACTGGCCATCCGCATACGACATTCCATGCTCGTATCAACCCGATCGTTGGAGTGCGGCAGGACAATCTAAGGGGACAGGCTACTTTTTCAAGGCCTGCGTGGGTCGCGCTCTCGAAAAAGTAGCCTGTCCCCTTAGATTTGGGCCGGCGCGCAAAAAGAGCCCGCATGTGGGATTCCCCACGTACGGGCTCTCTACGGGTCGACGGCTTCGCTGCTAGGCGTTCGGTCCGGCCGCGGCGCTGATGAGCCCTTCGCGGAAGGCGAAGTGGATCAACTCGCTGCGATCGTGGACGTCGAGCTTTCGCATGAGATTGGTCTTATGAACGTCGACCGTCTTGGGCTTTAGCGTCAGCCGGCCGGCCACCTGCTTCACGGAATGACCTTCGGCAAGCAGCTTGAAGACGGTGCGTTCCCGCGCGGTCAGGCGCGAGTACGGCGTCACCGGCTCTCTGGGGGCGGCGTCGCGGACGTAGCGTCCTCTGGCGGGCGTCAGGTCGGCGGGGAAACGCTTCTGCCCGCCGAGAACCACGTCGACGGCCGAAAACAGCTCGTCGAGCCCGGCGGTTTTGAGCACCACGCCGGCGGCCCCGCATTTCATGGCCTGCGCCATCACCTCGGTCTGGGTGTAGGGCAGAGATAGTAGAACCCGTGTGGGACTGGAGAAACGATGTAACTGTCGCGTCACCTCCAGCGCGTCGAGTCCCGCGATGGTGGAATCGATGATCAGTAGGCTTGGCGGCTGCTGCCGGCAGCTCTCCAGCGCCGCGAACCCGTCGGTGACCACGTCGATCACCGTCGTTCCCGGTCTGGACTCCAGCAGAAGCCGCAACCCTTGAGCGAACAGTTCATGCGTATCGGCCATTACGACCGTTGTTGTGCGCATAGATACGGCCTCCGCGTTCCTCGGTCACGTTTGCCCTGATGGCGTGGCTAGCCGCCATGTCCGGCGCGCGTGCATCTATAAAGAACGATTTGTACGGTCTTGGGGAATCCGCCCCGGTGTGACTTCCGCTCCGCGGGAGGCCCGGCTTCGGCCGGACAGGCGCCATCCGAGCTGGGATTTCGGACTGGCACGCAGGAAGATCATCGGCCAATATCCGAGGAAAACCTTAGCCGTTCTGGGAATCGACGATCAGAAGTTGCAGGGGTCGGTAACGAACGACTGAAACAGCCGAAACGACACGCTGCCGGCTTCGGATCTCAGGCGTCCGGCACACCGGGAAGCAGCGAAAACAACCGGGCTGACCGTCGCCGCCTGACACAGGGACCTGTCGCCGGAGACAGGATGGGAGATGTTCGCCGTGGGTCGTTCCTGCCGTTCAGAACCGATGGAACCCCGCGGCGGGCTGTTCCACTTTCGCCGGCGCCCCTCCCACCCCGCGGGCCACGCGCTGCATGAAGGGCTCGTCCCACGTCTCGGCGATTACCAGTGGAGCGATGTAGTCGCGAACGAAGCCCCTGGCGCTGGTGGAGGTGTGACCGCCCCAATGCCCCACTTTGGTCATCGACGGGCTCCAGGGCACCTGGTAGAAACGCGGGGGCCACTTCGCCCCCTCTTCGGCGCCGGGAGCCTTGAACCCCACCCGACCGGCCGAGCTTCCGTAGCGACCGTCCATGGCGCCCGAAAGGGTCGTCCCCATGCCCAGGAACAGCACGTCGCCGGCGCTGTAGAAACTCACGATCCCCCGCCGGCTGGCCGCCAGAGCCTTGCCGATGGGGTATTCCGGCGACAGCGCCGCCGCCAGCAGGATCACGCCGTCGACCGGCTCCTCAGGCCCCAAGGCCTCGGCCGTCCAGGCCGCCATGGCGGCGCCGCCGGATTGGCCGAGAAGAATCACCGGCCGACCGGGATGCATCCGCCTGTAGTTGCGAACCTTATCGGCAATCTCGGCGGCGGTCTGACGATTGCGTTTCTCGTAGCGAAGATTCATCAGGTAGGCGCCCGGCACGCCGACGGTCCAATCGAGCCGATGGATCGCGTAGGGAACGCCGCCGCGTACCAACCCCTGGCAGATCAGACGATTGAACGGACTCCGCCCCTCGATGCCCGTATACACCAGCACCAAACCCCGATTCAAGCGGGCCTCGGTCATATACGGCTGAACCGCGCATCCGCCAAGCGCCGCGGCGGCCATCGCTACGCAGACTGTCAGGATCGCTGGGGTCTTCATGGCCATCCATTGTACGTAAACCGAAGCCCCAGGCCAACGCATCGGCGTGATTCGACTTTTTGCGCCCCCGGAATTACTTCGCGTTCGCTTGGCGCGAGAGCCTCTCGGCTTCGGCAAGCACCCTCTGTCGCGACAGCATGCCATACTTGATGATGCACCAGATGGCTTGGACACCATCTCGCCAGCCGATTTTCTTGCCCTCGGCGTAGCTGCGGCCGGCGTAGCTGATGGGCGTCTCCCAGACGCGGACCCCCAGTTTGGCGATCTTGGCGGTGATCTCCGGCTCGAAGCCGAACCGGTTCTGCTCGATCCGAACGCGCCGGATCACGTCGGTGCGGAACAGCTTGTAACACGTCTCCATGTCGGTCAGGTGCAAGTCGGTGAACAGGTTCGACAGCACCGTCAGCAGCGTGTTGCCGAGGTAATGCCGGTAGTGGGCCACCGAGCGGTCGGACCCGCTGAAGCGACTTCCGTAGACGACGTCGGCGTCGCCGGCCAACATGGGTCCGAGCAGGCGAACGTAGTCGTTGGGGTCGTATTCCAGGTCGGCGTCCTGAACAATCACCAACTCACCGCAGGCGTGGGCGAAACCCGTTCGCAGGGCGGCGCCCTTGCCGCGATTGACCTTGTGGAAAACGACGGTCACGTCGGGCCGATCGGTCTGCAACCGCCTCAACTGGTCGGCGGTCCCGTCGCCGGAGCCGTCGTCGACGAGAATGATCTGGCGGGCCAGGGGCAATTCGACCGCCTCGACACGGGCCAGCAGGTCGCGCCACGTGTCAACCTCGTTGTACACGGGGATAACAATCGACAACGTGGTGAATGTGGGGATCGAATCCATAGGTCGTCAGCATCGTCGCCTGCAGCCGACGGGTCAACTGTTTTCCAGCACCGGAGCCGCGGCCCGGGCGATCGCGACAGCCTCGTCGATCACATCGTACAGCGCCTCCGGCGTGATCGGTTTGGAGATGTACGCATCCATACCGGCTTGGAGGTATCTCTCCCGATCGCCATCCATGGCGTGGGCGGTCATGGCGACCACGGGCGTTCGCGTCGCGAGCGACTGCTCGGATTCGCGAATCGCCGCGACCAGTTCCTCGCCGCTCATTTCGGGCATCTGGATATCGGCCAGCACCAGGTCGAAGGGGTCGGCCCGCCAGATCTCCAGGGCCTCGCGACCGTTATTGGCCACGGTGATCTCGTGGCCGCGTTTCTCCAGCAGCCGTACGGCCAGCAGTTGGTTGACCGGGTTGTCCTCGGCCAGGAGGATTCGCAGCGTTCGGGACGGTTCGGCCCTGTCGGCCGGCGCCGATCGCTTGGGAGCGGCGCGGAGTTCGCGACCGAGCGCCCGGGAGAGGGCGTCGATCAGTTCGGTTTCGCAGACCGGTTTGGTCAGCCGCGTGGCGGCCCCGATGGCCTCGCAGTTGGCGATGTCATTGGGCTGCCCGGGCCGCAGAAGCATGATCAGGGGCGTCGTACCGAGTGGGTCGGCCAAGCAACTCAGAGTGGCCGCGTCGCCCTTGGCGGCGATCACCGCGACGGCGAACGGGTCGTCCTGGCCGGCGACCACTTCGATCGCTTCGGTGGGGTCGGCGGCCGCGTACGCCCGGCCGCCCCAGGCGTCGAGCATGCCGCAGAGCAGATCGCTCGCCGGCTGCGAACCATCGACAACGAGAATCGGCAAGCCGAGCAGATCCGCCGGAGCGGACGTCGCCTCGTCGGCTCCGGTCGCCACGCCGAGTTGGATCACCGCATGGAAGACGGTCCCAACGCCGGATTCGCTCTGCACCCACACGCGTCCGTTCATCAGAGTGACCAGTTCGGCGGTGATCGCCAAACCCAGACCGGTTCCGCCATGTTTCCGCGTGGCGGTCCCGTCGGCTTGTTCAAACGCCTCGAAGATGGTTTGCTGCGCCTCAGGCGTAATGCCGATGCCCGTATCGCGGACCTCCAGATGCACATCCATACGGCCGGCGTTTCGCCGGTCGATCGACACGTGCAGGCCGACTTCACCATGGTCTGTGAACTTCACGGCGTTGCCCACCAGGTTCAGCAGAACCTGCCTGAGGCGTCCCGGATCTCCCACGGCTCCGAAGGGAACGTCGGGATCGAAGCTGAGCAGCAGTTCCAGTCCCTTGGCCGCCGCCCGAAGCCCGAAGGAATTGAAGGCCGAGGTAACGCATTCGCGCAGGGGGAACTCGATCTCGTCCAAGGACATCTTGCCGGCTTCGATCTTGGAGAAATCGAGGATGTCGTTGATAACTGTCAGCAGTGCGTCGGCAGACTCCTTGACAGTATTGAGGTACTCGCACTGCTCGGCGGTCATTTCGGTCGACAGGGCCAGGTCGGTCATGCCGATGACGCCGTTCATGGGGGTGCGTATCTCATGGCTCATTCGAGCGAGGAAGTCGCTCTTGGACTTGCTGGCGGCCTCGGCGGCCTCTCGAGCGAGTTGCGACTCTTCCTCGGCTCGCTTTCGCTCGGTGATGTCGCGAACGATGCACATCGCCGCCGGCCGACCGGAGAAATCGAGTTGCCGCGCGCTGATTTCAACGGCGATCGCATGACCGTCCTTATGCACGTGAGCCGATTCATACACCACCGATCCCATCTCGCGGAGTTTGGCTATCCGCTCGGGGAGCCTCGCGGCGGCCTCGGGGGCGCAGATGTCACGGGCGTTCATCTTCATGAGCTCGTCCCGCGAGTAGCCCAGCCGATCACACATGACCCTGTTGGCGGCCAGGAACTCGCCTTCCAGATCGACAATGGCGATGCCGTCGCCGGCGTTCTCGAAGAGCGTTTCGAAACGGACCTCCGATTCACGCCGGACGGCCTCGGCCCGCTTCCGCTCGGTGATATCGACGAACGACTCCATCAGCAGGGCCTCGCCGTTGACCTCCAGGGGCGTCACCGACTTGAGAATGGAAATACGGCTGCCGTCGGGCCGGAGAGCCTCGGCCTCGAAGCCCAAGACGGCCTCGTCGGGGTCCAGCACGCTGCAGCAGCCGATTTCGCAGATCACGCCGTGACAATCGCGGCCAATCAGATCGGCCTCGGAGTCGACCCGAAGCATCTCCATCGCGGCCCCATTGACATAGCGAATCTTGCGGTCGGGTCCGATCAGCGCTACGCCGACCGGCAGATTGGCCAGGATCGTCTCGGTGGAGGCGCGAGCGTCCTGGATGCGATCGGCCATACGGTCGATCTGATCGGCCAGTTGACCCATGGCGTCGGTATGGGAGGAGCGAATGCGATAATCCAGGTTCCCCTCGGCCAGTTGACGCGTGCCGCGAAGAATGCCGGCGATGTGGCTGCCGAGAGCTCGGGTCAGGAAGACGCCCATCATCAATCCGGCGGCCAGAATGCAGGCGGCTCCGACCGCCAGAAGCCGCGTGGTTCGTTCGGCCGATTCGGTCATGTCGGCGGCAAGTCCGTCAAGTGACGCGCCGGCCTCCTTGCTCTTGGCCAAAGCCCGGTTCACCGACAACTGGACGAGCTGGTCGATCTGTTTGTGCAATTGCGGCAGGTTCTCGGCGCACGGGTCGCCGAATGACGCCTGGTACGTGTAGACGATCGTCCGGAGTCTCCGTTCCTCGCCCCGCAGCGACTCCACCGACCGTTGTTCGCCCTCCGACAACGTCAAGCGGCCAAGTCCGTCGATGGCCTCGCTGATGCTGTTGGCATATTCGAGCATCGTCTCGGAAACCGCAAAGCCTTCGCTGCCGTGTTGACGATTGAACTCCGCCAGGAACATGGCGTTCAGGAAGGCCACGTGGGTGAAGCCGTCCTTCTTCACGTGATGATCGGCGTGGTACCGTCCCAGCGCAGTCGTGGCGGACCGCATCGCGAAAACCGAAACCAGGGCGTAGGCCAGGATGATTCCCAGCAGGATCCCAATCCCCAACTGCCTGGCGCGAAGAAAGGATAGCTTCACGGGCCCTCCTCTTGACCGATAAGGAGTGTCAATCGGTCGAATCCGTCGCCGGCGTTGTACATGGGACGATCCAATTCCGGCTCGATGTCGCCGCCGGCCATCTCGTAGCAACTGACGACAAAGGCGTACCGGCCGCCCGGCGCGAAGGCCAGGTCGTCGTCGCTGCCGGTGTTCAGGGCCCGGGCGAACTCGATCGTCCATACGCCATCGGCCCATTGGCCCTTGGCGCGAACATCCCCCCGGCTGCCTTGCGGCGAACGATGCGTATACCGCGACGCATACGGCCCTTGGTAGTCGAACACAATCGATTCGATGTACGTCGACCGGCCCGCATCGGCGATCCGACTGAGATACAGTCTTGTTCGGTCGGCAGACGGAACTCGCACGGCCCGCTCATGAGGCTCGTGAGACACGATGCGCCGCTTGTCGTCGGCGAACCCGACAGGGTCGGTCCGCCAGGCCTTCCAGAACCACACGTCGGCCGTGTGCGCCATGGCGCTGCGCAACGACAAGTCGATATCCGGTCCGTCCATGCTCCAGGCGAACACGAAAGTGTCTTCCCGGTCGCCCATGGGCTTGTAAACGCCCTCGGCGCGGTCCCAGCGATAGGTCTTGTGGGAGATCGACCGGCTGGCGTCGCCGTAGCTGACGAGGAAGAAGATTCGACCGTCCATGTGAACGGCACGGAGGGTTATCGGACGTTGGGAGAGTGCATCGAGAGTCTCGACCGGCTCGGCCTGGCGCCAGACGGCGTCGTCGGCTCGACCGTCCACGACCGGCGGCCTCGACACCGGCGCCGCGGTCAGCGTGATGGCCAGCGGTTGGCGATGAGGTCGAACGGGCCGGCTGAACACCTGCGAAGACCGGGGCGAGGGAACGTAGCCGTTGTTGACGGACGACTTGGTCATAAGCTCCTTAGAGAAACATACTTGCGATGTGGCCCGGCGAGGGGTATCCCAGGCAAGGCTAACCCACGCCGCCGCCGCGGCAAGCATCACCGTCGCGGTGATCCACCACTTCATTCGTAGCCCGTTCATCAGATGATCTCACCTCCGGGCAGGACTCACTGGAACCGCTCAGCGACCTCTACTGGCGCCGCGAAGCACCCCGATGGAGTGAGTATCGGACGAATGGGGGGCTGGATTAAGCATAACTCATTGGCTAAAATACTCTTCATGGCTAGCTGCGCAGACAGATCGTATCGTCGCCGCGTCGATGGGCGCCCAGGAGGCTCGTAGCATCTCGGCGAGCACCTCATCGGTTCGCCGGGCGGGTCGATAGGCGCGTTTGGATCGCATGGCGACCACAGCGTCGGCGGCCCCGACCAACATGGCGCCAAGGGGCGCAGACTTGCCCCCATCGGCGGCGCCGACCCGACTATGCCGGCGGACATAGTCGATCGCCCCGGGTTCAAAGCCCAGTCGGCGCCCCATCTGCGCGGCGAATTCGGACCGGCGATGCATCAACCGCCACTGTTGAGGGCTCAACGGTTCGGTCTGGGCCAACATCGACTCGGGAATCACGCACTTGCCCAGATCGTGGATCAGCCCGGCCGTCTTCACCCGGCGAATCTCCCCGGCCGCCAAACCCATCGCCCGGCCCATATCCGCGGCGGCCCGTTCAACAAGGTCGCAATGGCTGCTGACATGCTCGATCTGGGTGGGGCCAAGAATCCCCTTACACTCCTGGAGAAGGCGCCGGCGTCGAACGATCGGCGAGGTCGACGATCGTGATTCGATCCGCGACAAGGCCTCATCGACAAGGACCATGGGATACGTGCAGACCCGATCGCGCCCCCGCCGCTTGGCCAGGTACAGCGCCTTATCGGCCATGTCGATCATCTCGTGGCCCATCCGGGCCGTAGGCAAGCTGACGACTCCCATACTGGCGGTGACGGCGAATTCACGTCGGCCGGCGCGAAACTGGAGGCTTGCGAGCCTTTGGCGAAGTTGCTCCGCCCAGATCCAGGCGCCCGACAAGTCGCTTGACCGGCGAAGGATGAGGAACTCTTCACCGCCCCATCGCAGGGCGATGTCGCCGCCGGTGAGGTCGGAGCGGATCTGACGGGCGAAGCTCTTGAGCACCGCATCGCCGGCGCGATGGCCGTAGTTATCGTTAACGTCTTTGAAGTGATCCAGATCCATCAGGACGCACGCGATCGTGCGTCTCCGATCGCGATGAAACGCTTGGCTCTGCAGTTGCTGGGTCAGGAAGCGTCGGTTGTACAACCCCGTCAGCGGATCGGTTTCGGCCAGTCGCGACAGTTGCCGTCGGCGTCGTTCGCAGCGGCGCCGCTCGCGACGGTGGCTGCGGGTCAGTCGCACGGCAAGGTCCACACGCGACCACAGCCCTTCGGCAGCCGCGGCCTCGCCTTGGGTGACCACATCGGTCGCGCCGTTGCGGTAACAGGCGATCACGTCGCTTGTCCGGTCGCCGGCCGAGACGACCAGAACGGGACACCCGGCCGCGACATCGCCGATCTGCCGAAGGAGTTCGGCGGCGCTGCGATCGGGCAAGTCGCTCGCCACAATCCCGCAATCGAAGGCTTGCCGCGAGAAGTAATGGGTAAATTCCTCCCCAGTCGACACCGCCCTGACGTCCACGAACGGTCGGTCCTCAATCAGCGCAGCCGTCACTCGCCTCTGATCGGCCTGATCGTGCTGGGCAAGCAAAATTTTCAGATTCCGCACGCTACGATTCCTCCCCCTGTCGGAACCAAATCCCCTTACACTCTGTCGTCGTCCACCTGCCGCCACGGCTTGAATATCGCGCAGTTCCGATACGGTCGGGCGAAGACGCCGACCGCGCCCACAACCTCCACCCCCACAAGTCGGCGCCACCGGTCCAAACCGACCCGGCGAACGGCGAACGGAAGGCTACAGGCTTCAGGCCTCAGGCTTCAGGAACAGAAACGACAACGACACGAACCACCAATCGCCATCGAGAAACAACCCGACAAAATCCCTCAACCGGACACACGAAGCGCGCCGACCCCCGTACGCCATTGGCCGTTGGCCGTCAGTCGTTCGCCGTTGGCCGTTGGCCGCTGTGCCTGAAGCCTGAGGTCTGAAGCCTGTCGTTCGCCGTTCGCCGTTTCTGTGCCTGAAGCCTGAGGTCTGAAGCCTGTAGCCT
>CBDVCA010000045.1:0-19350 GCA_965372365.1 uncultured bacterium | reverse complement strand
CGCTGGCGCTAGCAGATTATTCCGATTATTGAAAAGAATTCTGTGAACGGTTACCATACGCGTATGCTCCATGGATCAGGGGGGATTGTTTGCCGAGCGCATCTTCATGATCAACGTTCAGGATCGGATCGACGCCAATGCTGGACCCGATCAGACGATTATCGATAGTGACAGTGATGGGTATGGCGTGATCTTCCTTAACGGCACGGCCTCCACCGCACCGGTCGGTCGAACGCTAACCCAGTACCTCTGGACTCGAGAGGGGTCGCTAGTCGGAATGGAGCCGATCGTGGTGACGGCCCTTCCTGTTGGGGTCCATATGATCACGCTGCGCGTCACCGCGGACGATGGCGAGCAAGCCACAGATGAGGTCGTCATCACCGTTCAGGCGGCTCCGCTCAGGCCGGGCGACGCTGATGGCGATGGCGACGTTGACCTCGATGATTTCGTTATTCTGAAGAGCTCGTTTGGTCAGTCGCCGTTGGTCGACGGCAGGGCCGATTTTGATCTTGACGGTGATGTGGATCTGGATGACTTCGTCATCCTTAAGACCAACTTCGGCATGGCGGCCACTGCTGCAGCCGCGGACGTTGATGATTCAGCAAACATGCTGGCCGTGGGCGCCACAGGTGTGCAATCAAGCCCCGTACCGTCCGATACAACTGCCCCGCCAATCTGGCAGGACAGCCACGGGCGTGTGCGGCCGCATCGGTGGGGGATGCGAAGTCGCGTGGGCCGACGGCCCCCTATATGGACAGGTGAGAGTTTCGACGCCCTGGCCGCGTCGCGGCTGATGGCGCCGCTGACTTGACCCGGTTCACTGACTGAGCCGCGAGCGTCATCGGCGCCCGTGGCCCGGATTGTGTGACGTTGGGCCGGCTCCGGGCGCTGGCGACGGCAAGGCTCCCCCCCCCCCGATACAAGCCCCGACAGGGGCGATACAGAGACCGTATGGCCACGGGGTGTCGCCCCTATCGGGGCTTGGACGCTATGGGACGGACCCTGCCTCGCCGCGGCGAGCTACAAATCTGTCGGCCCTGCGGGCCTCAACGGCAGATTCACTTGAGCGATCAGACCCCATTCCAAGCACGCTCTTGCATCATGGCCGAACGAATACCCGCCACCGGTTCGGGATGAGAGCCCGAGTATTGCAAAGAAACTGTGAACGGTTACCGCCGATCGCCACTCGGATACGACTGGCAGTCTACGACGACATGGCCGCCTCGTCCAGCGATTCCGACCGGCCCGGCAGGGCATACCTCTACAACGCGCCATTAGGGTGAGGGGGGACGCCGCGTTGGGGCATATCAGCCCGTTGAAAAAGCTGTTCCTGCTACGATCGGCTCTATTGCCTGTGCGTCTGCGTCAGCGCCGAAAATACTCGACAATGCAACGGCATTGCCTGCGTTTTCTTCCTTGATGCTCGCCAATAGTGCTCGATCTCGCGACGGAACCCATTTTTCAACGGACTGATAGAGGAGGAGACGCGGCCGGAGAACAGAAGAATCAAACGAACCCAAACTAGGAGAATTCCGAGTTTGAGGGGCGATAGTCCGGTGACCGGCCTCAAAACGGCCTCCCGACGGACGGCTACGCGATCCACTTCCGGCGGATGTTCCGCAGGCTCACGGCGAAGAGGACCCCGCAGAATGTCGCCAGAAGGCCGAAGTCCATCGCCGGCGGCATCCGGCCTGCATGGCGGATCGAGTTGTGCAGCACGTCGGCCCCGTAGGTCAGCGGCAGGACATACGACAGCGGGCGCAGCCAGAGGGGAATCTGTTCGATGGGGAAGAACAGTCCGCACAGGAAGAGCATGGGGAAGCGGAAGAAGTTCGAGAACGTCTGGGCCTCGAAAACCTCGCTGACCGAGACGGCAATGAACAGACCAAGAAACGTCGAACTGACGGCGATGAGCACTACGGCCGGGACCAGCGTCAGCCAGTTTACCCCCGAGAGGTCGGTCAGGAACGCGGCCATGATGATCGGCACGAAGGCGTTGGCTATGCCGAAGAGGATCGCGCCGGTGGTCTTGGCGAGCATGAGCAGTTCCAGGGGGATTGGCGCAAGCAGCAGCCGCTCAAACGATCGGCCCTTCTTTTCGAACGTTATGGTGACGGCCAGCAAACTGGTCGTGCCGAACAGCACCGAAACGGCAATCAGGCCCGGCAAGAGCGCCGGGATGTCATCCAGCCCTGATCCGGAGCGTATGAAGAACATCCCCGTCCAGGCCAACGGAAAGATCAGGCCCCAACTGATGTTCGGTGGCTTGAGGTAATAGGCCCGAGCGTCTTTGGCCAGGATGCCCCAGAAGGCGATCCACGTTCTCATGCCCCGCCCCCCCTCTTGGCCTTGTCTTTGTCTTGCTTCATGGCCGCGGCCTCAATGCCGGTGATTTGAACGAAGACCTCTTCGAGCGAGGGTCGAACCTTGCGTGCCTCGGACACCTCCGCGCCTCGATCCTCCAGCAATCGCACCAGTGGCCCGACGCGGACCGGCTCTGAAGATTCCACGCGGATTCCGTCGTCTCCGGCCGCCTGGCAGTGAAGGTCGGGGAACGCCGCGGCGATCGCCTCGCACGCTTCGACGGCGCCGCCGGCGATGGTGAACTGCACCACATGACGTCCGTCCGTCTGCCGCATCAGATCCTCAACCGTGTCGATTCGAACGATTCGGCCCTCGACGATGAAGGCGATACGGCGGCACAGCCTCTCGGCCTCCTCGATGTAATGGGTGGTCAGAAAGATCGTCGTGCCACCGGTGTTGAGGTCGGCGATGAGCTGGCGAATCTGCCTGGCGCTGGCTACGTCGATGCCGGTGGTCGGCTCGTCGAGGAACAGGATGGTCGGCGAGTGGATGATTCCGGCGGCGACGGTGAGTTTGCGTTTCATGCCCTTGGAGTAGCCGGCGAACTTCCTCGCGGCCGCCTCGGCTAACCCGAAGCGATCGAGCAATTCGCGGGCCCGGGCCTCGCGGTCGCGCTTGCCCATGCCGTACAGCGCTCCGCAGAAGCTCAGGTTGTCAAAGCCGGTCAGCTCCGGGTAGAGGTTGCTCTCATCAGGCACGACGCCCATCAGATGCTGGGCGGCCTTGGGATCCTTCGAGCAGTCGATCCCGGCGATGCGAATTGTCCCGGCGTTCGGACGGGCCAGGCCGGTGAGCATGTAGATCGTTGTGCTCTTGCCGGCCCCGTTGGGACCAAGGAAGCCGAACAACTCGCCGGTCTCCACGTCGAAATCGACGCCGGCGACAGCTTGCACTTCGCCAAAATGCTTGGTCAATCCACGAGCTTCGATGATTGTGTCCGGCATGGTGGGCTACCTCTCGCTCCAGCTTTCTACTCCGGCGCCTCGTCCAACGGAATCCCCAGTGCTTTGGCTACACCTGCACCGTAGGCCGGATCCGCCTTACGACAGTTGCCGATATGGCGAAGCTTGATCTGCTTGGGCGCATCGCCCATGGCGCGGGCGGTGTTCTCAAAGAGCACCTGTTGCTGCTGGGGGCTCATCAGGCCGAACAAATCTCGCGGCTGCGAATAGTAGTCGTCATCATCCTCGCGGTGGCTCCAATGATCGGCCGCCCCTTCCAGCGCCAGCGGCGGTTCTTTGGTCTCGGGCTGTTCCTCCCACTCGCCGTAGCTGTTGGGCTCGTAGCCGAGAGTCGCGCCATAGTTGCCGTCGACGCGCATCCGGCCGTCGCGATGGAAGCCGTGAACCGGGCAACGTGCGGCGTTGACGGGAATCAGGTTGTGGTTCACGCCAAGGCGGTAGCGCTGGGCGTCGCCGTAAGAGAACAGGCGGCCCTGCAGCATCTTGTCGGGAGAGAAGCCGATGCCGGGAACGATGTTGGCCGGGTTGAAGGCGGCCTGCTCAACATCGGCGAAGTAGTTCTCCGGATTCCGGTTCAGTTCCAGCACCCCGACATCGATAAGCGGATAGTCCTTGTGGGACCAGACCTTGGTCAGATCGAACGGGTTGTAGGGAATCGCGGAGGCCTCCGCATCGGTCATCACCTGGATCTTCACGTTCCACTTGGGAAAATCGCCCGCTTCGATGTGGTCGAGCAGGTCGCGCTGGTGGCTTTCTCGATCCTTGGCGACAATAGCCTCGGCTTCCTGATCGGTCAGGCACTTAATGCCTTGGGCGGTCTTGAAATGGAACTTGACCCAGATCCGCTCATTCTTCGCATTGATGAGACTGTAGGTGTGGCTGCCGTAGCCATTCATGTGGCGGTACGACAGCGGGATGCCGCGGTCGCTCATAGTGATGGTGACCTGGTGGAGCGCTTCGGGGAGATTGGTCCAGAAGTCCCAGTTGTTCTTGGCGCTCCGCCTATTGGTTTTGGGGTCGCGTTTGACGGCGTGGTTGAGGTCGGGGAACTTGAGTGGGTCGCGAAGGAAGAACACCGGCGTGTTGTTGCCCACCAAGTCCCAGTTGCCTTCTTCGGTGTAGAACTTCATCGCGAAGCCGCGGATGTCGCGCTCGGCGTCGGCGGCGCCGCGTTCGCCGGCCACGGTGGAGAATCGCATGAACAGATCGGTTTTCTTCCCAACCGCCGAAAAGATTTTGGCCTTGGTGTACTCGGTGATGTCGTGGGTCACCGTGAAAGAGCCGAACGCCCCCGACCCTTTGGCGTGCATGCGGCGTTCAGGGATAACCTCTCTGTCGAAGTGAGCGAGCTTCTCCAGGAACCATACGTCTTGGAGAAGTTGAGGGCCGCGAGGTCCGGCGGTCATCGCATTCTGGTTGTCAGCGACGGGCGCCCCCGCGGCGGTAGTCAGTTTCTTGTCATCGTCGTTCATTGTTCTGTTCCTCTCGTGTTTGTGGTTGCACGCCAACAATGATCGAACAGTCTGTCTACTCCAGCGAAGGCAGGCTGCTTGAATCGGCTCACATCCCCGTCGGCCGGCTCTTGGCGCCGTGGCCGCCTGTGCGGCGTACAACCTCAGCCAGCCGTCAACTTGGCCCGCAGTATACCCCTCCCTCCGCGCGGCGTCAGCCCTTTTCCCACGATGAGGCGACGGGGTCCCCTCCCGCGACCCACCGACACTGCGAGCCTTCGCCGGGCAAGGAGGACGAGCATCACGCACCCCGCCAGACGGCGACTCTCCCCTTCACCGAGTACAAAGAATGCTTGCTGATCTTGCGATCGGCGATAGACTCTTGCCGAAGGCCGACGGTCCCGGCGCACCGGGGCCGGCCAAGGACGATCCGGGAGATCTCGGCTTGATTGCATGCTGTCCCCGCACCCTCCCAAGGCTGATCTGGCCAAGGATGCTGAGCGGGGCCGCTCGGGCGGACTCGTGGGCGCCATCGGATTGTCGCCCTTGGTCGCCCCGGGAAAACCAGCCGTTCGGGAGGCCGATCGATGAGATTCTTTGACGCGAAGTTCCGCGACAACAAACTGCAGTACATTTTTCAGTGCCTTCTGGCGACCGCCTCGCTGATCGCCATCCAACTGGTGATCGGGCAGTTTTCCAACCTGGTCATTGTCGCCTCCTTCGGGGCCAGCGTGTTCCTGGTGTTCGGTATGCCGCACGTGCAGTCGACCCGTCCGCGGTTCCTGATCGGCGGCTACCTGATTGGACTGATCGTCGGCAGCGGCTTTCATTGGTTGCGGCTCTTGTTGGAGTCGCCGGAGGTGTTCGAGATGGCGCGGGTCTCACACGTAGCGTTGGCCGCCAGCGCTGTCGGGGTGGCCATGTTCGTCATGGTCGTGACCGACACCGAGCACCCGCCTGCCGCCGGCGTGACGTTCGGAGTGGTTCTGAATCCGTGGAATTGGCGGATGCTGCTTGTCGTGGCTGTGGGAATCGTCACGCTGGTCGCCATCAAGCAAATGATGAAGCCGGTTCTCCGGAATCTGCTGTAACGTTCTCAGTAACCGTTCACAGTTTGCTTTTGGGTTAGCATGCTCGTCAGGCCATAACACCAAGGGATCGGCCTGCCGGCCCATTTGCAGCCTGTACGTGGCCGCCGGCTAATGTGGTAATTCAGTTTGAGGAGCATCTACGATGAAACGAGTTCTTGTTGTCTATCACTCCCAGGAGAAGGGCAATACTCAAAAGATGGCTGAGCTTGTTGCTCAGGGCTGTTGCGGGGTCGAGGGGGTCGAGGCCGTTGTGGTGAACGTGAACGAACAGCGTGTCACCATGGACGAAGCCCAGAGCGCCGACGGTTACGCCATCGGCAGCCCGGACTACTTCAGCTACCCGGCGGGCAACGTGAAGCAGTTCTTCGACGATATTCTCCTGGCCAGTTGGCAGGGCCGCAAGACCCTCGAGAAGCCGTGCGTCACCTTCATCACCCACGGCGGCAAAGGCGCCGCCGACCAGCCCATGGAGAAACTTGCTGCATCCTGCAAGCTGGAGCAGGTCGCTCCCCTCATGTCCTGCAAAGGCGCTCCCGAGTCGGACGAGGACGTCGCCGCGGCGGTCGATCTGGGCTCGCAGCTCGCCCAGCATCTAGCAGCCCGTTGAAAAAGCTGTTCCTGCTGCGATCGGCTTAATTGCCAGTGTGTTCTTCCTTGATGCTCGCCAATTGAGCCCGATCTCGCGACGGAACCCATTCTTGTTTCCCTTCACGAGATCAGCGTCGGGCTCGAACTGTCGGCGGAGATTCAGGCTGCGATGCCCCGGCTGATCGAGCGCGCACTGGATGAGATCCGTCGCTGACAGCAGTGCGGTCGGTTCGTTCGCTACTGAGTCGCCGCGGCGCCGGCCGCCATCGCCTCGGTAATCGCCTCGGCGGCCGCGTTGAGCTTTCCGACCAGAGCGGGGACCCGTCTGGCGGCGATTGCCTTGCGGCTGCCCAGCGCCACCGCAGCGACCGCCGGAGAGCCGATGGGCACGGCGACCGAACGGAGGGGTTCGCCCACGGCGTGCCCCTGGTCTCGCACGGTCTTCAGTGCGGCCAGCAGTTCCTTGATTTCGAACGCCGGTCCATCTTCGAGCGGATCGCAGTCGGCGTACAGATTACGCACTTCAGCGTCCGTATACCGAGATAACATCATTCGCCCGATACCGGCGACATGGGCTCCGTAGAGCTTCCCTCGTCCGATGCCCGCCCCCGCCGGTTCGCCGGGGCTCTGGTGGTACAGCACGGCCACCTGGGTTCGCCAGAGAACGCCCAACGTGACGACCATGCCGGAGCTTTCGCTGAGTTCCTGCAGGTGCGGCATGGCGCTGCCCAGTAAGTGCGAGCCTTTGAGGCTCATCGCCGCCAGGACGTGAATGCCCGGGCCGGCCAAGTACTTGCGGCTCTGGGTTCGCTGGGCCATGCCCGCATAGGCGAGTGTCCCCAAAATACGATTCACCCTCGTAACGTCCAAACCGTACTCGCGAGCCAATTGCGTGCAGCCGACAGGTGTCTTGCTGGCCGCGACCGCCTGGAGGAGCATGAGCCCGTCGATAATGCTCTGGTTGGGTTGTGCTGGTTTCTTCTCTATCAATGCCATGGCGACCCTTTTAGCAGCCCTCTGCACGTGATGTCAAGTCGGTGACACAAGATACTCACGCTCTGGGGCCGACCCTCAGGTTGCATTGTCGCCGTTACGGTGGCGTCATACGCTACGTCGCGTCGGGTATTCCCGCCTGTCGCGAACCCTTATCGTTGTACGGGAGACCGCGAACATGAAACCTTCAATTAAAGCGAGTTCGTCACAATCGTCTTGGGTCATCCGTAGCGACCCTGTGGAGCTCGCCGTCACGCGCCAGGGGGGGGGATATGGCCCCGGTTACCTTCTGCGGCGGGAAGAAAAAAACGATTCGTCCCTACTACGTGAATCCGTGGTGCGAGGAGGATCTCACCATTGACGCCCCCCGTCTTGCGCCCGATAACCCGGTCGAGAATCCATCGATCGGGCATTACCAGGCGCTGGCCGTCGGCGGTGAGTTCAAGGATCTCGCCCGTGTGCCGTTGCGTTGGAAGGATAACCTCCGGGGCGACTGCACCGCCTTCCCCACCCGGCCCGGCTTCACCGATCTGCCGGCGGTGTTCAAGGTCCCCGGGGCCGACCCGGCCTAGTACTGTGTCACACCAAAAACTGCTAAGTCCGCGCCGTGCCGGATGGTCAGATGCAAGGAAGAAACACGATGGCATATTCGAGGATATTCCGAGTTTTTCTGACGAAGCAGATGACCGTTCGCCACAAGCGGACTTAGTAGGTTTTGGTGTGACGGAGTACTAGCAGCCCGTTGAAAAAGCTGTTCCTGCTGCGATCGGCTCAATGGCCTGTGCGTCTGCGTCAGAAATACTCGCCAATGCTAAGGCATTGCCTGTGTTTTCTTCCTTGATGCTCGCCAATTTAGCCCGATCTCGCGACGGAACCCATTTTTCAACGGACTGCTAGACGACGGCCGTCGACTCGGAGGCGGGGCATCTGTGGTTCTCGCTGAAAGACCCCGCCATCCCGCCGGCGACGGCGATGGGTCCGGCGTGGGACGAGACGGATGAGTTTTTCGCCTTTTTTGGCCTATTTGGGCGAGATATCCAAGTTGCGATTTGCAACATTCCAATCCTGATGGTATCAGAGAGGCTTGTCGGTGACGAGGAGCCGACGCAGGCCGCGGCGAAGATCCGCGAGCCCGGCGTTGTTAAGAATCGATTTCATGGACGGCCGCAACGAAAAGACATCCGGGTCCGCCATCGGAGACCTGTGGCGGATCATCAGCTTTCTCAAGCCCTTCAAGAAGCGCTTCGGGCTGCTTCTGTTGATTGTGACGGTGATGAATGTGGCCATGCTCGGCCGCCCCCGTGCGATCGCCTGGGGCCTCAATCATCTTCAAGATCTCGGCGACACCCCGGCCAATCGGAATCAGATGCTCCTGTATGTGGGGATCCCCGTCGCCATCTACCTGCTGTTCGGGCTGAGCACCGCTGTTCTGTTGCGGATTCGCCCGATCGTGTCGATGGCCCTATCGGTCGCCCTGCTGCGTCAGTTGCGGACGATGGTGTACCACAAGACCCAGAAGCTGAGCTTCAACTACCTCGACCGGCTCACCAACGGGCAGATTATCGAGCGGGCCACCGGGGATGTGACGCAGATCCAGAACTTCCTGACGATGTCCTTCGTCGGAGTGTTCGACGCCGTCGTCACGATCATTGTCATGCTCGTCTTCATGATGACCATGAATGTGGAGCTGGCTCTGGTGGCGCTGGCCCCGCTTCCGCTGGTGATGTACCTGTTCGCCAAGGTTAGCCATTATATTCGCCAGTGGTCCCGCGACATGCGCGACCAGGCCGATGTGATGACCACGCGGCTTGCCGAAGGAATCGCCGGCGTCCGGGTGATACGATCGTTCGGCACCGAGGCCCTGGTCAAAGAGAAATACCACGAGTCGCTCACCGAACTGTTCCGTCGGGCCATGCGAGTGTTCCGGTTGCGGGCCTTCGCCATGATGGGGCTGTTCCGCGTCACCCACCTGATCGAGGTCTTTCTGGTCGGTTATGGCGGGGCGGTCATTATCCGCGGTCGCGGGTTCATCTTCGAGCAGCCGTTGGGGCTCGGCGACTTTGTCGCGTACCTGTTCTACGTGCGGATGTTCATCTGGAAGGTTCAGCCGCTGCTACAGGCCGGCGACAGCGCCCAAGTGGCCCGGGCGGCCTTCGAGCGGATTACGGCCCTGATGGACGCCGAGCCGGACGTGGCCGACCGTGACGACGCCACCGACCTTGGCCCCGGCGGCGGTCGTGTCGAGTTCCGTAACGTCAGCTTCGCCTACCAGGACGCTCCGCACCCCGAGGCCGACGTGACCGAGCGGATGGTTATCAAGACCCCGCCCTCGACGCCGGCGGTCGTCAACGATGTGACCCTGACGATCGAGGCCGGCGAGGTGGTCGCCTTCGTCGGGCCGACCGGCGCCGGCAAGAGCACCATCGTCAACCTGCTGCCCCGGTTCTACGATCCCACCGAAGGCGACATTCTGATCGACGGGCAGAACATCCGAAGCGTCAGGCTCGAAGACTTGCGAAAGAATATCGGTCTGGTCTTCCAGGAGACCCTCCTGTTCCGCGGGACCATCGCCGAGAATATCGCCTTTGGCATGCCCAACATCGATCGCGAACAGATTCGCGCCGCGGCGCGGCTGGCCCAGGCCGACGAGTTTATTGACGAACTGTCCCGAGGCTATGACTCCCCGATCGGCGAACGCGGCGTGACTCTCTCGGGCGGGCAGCGACAGCGACTGGCGATCGCACGGGCGATTCTGCTGAAGCCGCGGATTCTGATTCTTGACGACGCCACCGCCAGCGTCGATTCGACGACCGAGTACAAGATTCGCCAGAGCCTCAAAGAACTGATGGTCGGACGCACGACGCTGATTATCGCCCACCGCTTGCCGACCATTCGGGCGGCCG
Source organism: uncultured bacterium (assembly GCA_965372365.1). Classification (GTDB taxonomy): domain Bacteria; phylum Planctomycetota; class Phycisphaerae; order SM23-33; family FEN-1343; genus CBDVCA01. The sequence goes on along the minus strand of CBDVCA010000045.1, from coordinate 8,998 downwards.
ATCGCGTCGTGGTTCTCAACGACGGCCGGATCGAGGATGTCGGAACTCACGATCAGTTGCTCGGCCGCAACGAGTTCTATCAGACACTCTATAACGCCCAGATGGACGAGCAGGGCGATGCGGAGGCCTCCGAATGAGCGCCCCGACAACACCGCCACGCAAGGGTCCGCCGCCGGTGCGCCGGCCGCTGGAAACATCGTACCGGCCGCTGCAGTGGTCCATTCTCAAGCGAGTGGCCAGGCAGATCGGGCCGTACAAGACGATCATGATCCTCTCGCTGATTCTCGTGGTTGTGGCCACCGGCATCGACTTCGGCGTAGCACTGCTGACGGTTCGGGCGATTGACGTGAATATCATCGAGGACCGCGACGCCGGCGGCCTGATGATGACCTTGGGAGCCATGTGCGGTCTGGTGGTCTTGGGCTATGCGTGTCAGTCGATATCGGCTTTCACCCTCCGCCTGACCACCGAGAAGGTGTTCGTCGACATGCGGCAGGCCGTGTTCGACAAACTCCAGACCGCAGATATGGCCTACTTCGATCGGACTCCCGTCGGCTGGCTGATCTCCCGGGGGCACCGCGATCTGCAGATTCTGGTCCACTTCACCGTGAATATGTTCTCGCAGGTTCTTGCGGCCGCGACCACCTTCCTTTGCGTTACCGTAATCCTTTGGTTCGTGAACCGCCAGGCGCTCGGGGTCCTTCTGTTGGTCATGCCGTGGATATGGATAGCGTCCTACCGTTTCCGCCGACGCGGCCGACCGGCGTGGCGTCGCGTTCGCAAAGATATTTCGCGACTGACGGCGTCGGTGGCGGAGATGGCCTCCGGCGTTCGCGTGGTCCAGGCGTTCACCCGTGAGGATGAGAATCTCGAGCAGTTCGACGAACTGAATCTTGTCAACGCACGCAGTTACATGCGAACCGCTCGCCTCCACGGTTGGTACATGATGACCGTCGAGGGGATGGCCTTCACGTCGGCGGCCATCGTGTTGGCGATCACCGGCTGGAAAGTGGCCTCCGGCGTGATGGGGTTCGGCCTGTTCATGTTGTGTTGGCGATTTGTCGGCCGATTCTTCCAGCCGATCCGCCAGATGGCGCACATGTACAACCATTTGCTGCAGGCCATGGCGGCCGGGGAGCGCGTGTTCGGCTTGCTCGACCGCCAGCCGCAAGTGGGCGACGCCGCCGATGCTGTCGATCTCGGGCGTATCGAAGGCCGCATCAAGTTCGAGAACGTCGATTTCCAATACGAGAAGGACACGCCCGTTCTCAAGGACATCAGCTTCGAGGTCGCCCCCGGTCAGACCTTCGCCCTCGTCGGAGCCACCGGTTGCGGCAAGACCACGATCGTCAGCTTGCTGAATCGGTTCTACGACGTCACCGGCGGGCGAATTCTCGTCGACGGTCAAGACATTCGCACGGTAACGGCCGCGAGCTTGCACAGCCAGACGGGTCTGATCCTTCAGGAGAATTTCCTGTTCGACGGGACCGTCATGGACAACATCAAGCACGCCCGGCCCGATACCAGCGACGAGGACGTCGAGACCATGTGCCGGACGCTGGGGTGCCATTCAATCTTCGAGCGGCTCGTCCAGGGCTACCGAACCCAGGTCGGCGAACGGGGGAACAACCTCTCGGCCGGCCAGAGGCAACTGGTGTCCATCGCCCGGGCCATGGTGGCTTCGCCCAGAATCCTTATGCTCGACGAAGCGACCAGCAGCGTCGATACGCGGACCGAGTTGGCGATTCAGTACGCCCTCGAACGGCTCATCGAGCGGCGAACCAGTTTTGTGGTGGCCCACCGCCTGTCGACCGTTCGCCGGGCCGATCAGATTCTCGTGATGGATCAGGGCCGCATCATCGAACGCGGCGCCCACGCCGAACTGGTTGAGTTGGGCGGCAAGTACGCCGCGTTGCACGAAGAGTTTATGAGAGTTGAAGACGAGTAGCCGTCCGAGAGAGCGGCTGCGGATATTTTGGGGAGCCGAAAATGGCCAAGGACTCATTGCAGGACACCGCGTTAGCGAACTTCGAACGCGCCGTCGTGCTGCTGGGCGACGACGTCAACGCCGATCTGATCGACCGGCTGCGGCATCCGAGAGAGCGGATCCAGATTACGCTGGCCCCGATGCTTTCCGATGGCGCTCCCCGAGTGTTCAAGGCGTTCATCGTTCGCCACAGCGACGCGCTGGGTCCGGCCAAGGGGGGCATTCGCATGACCCCCGAGGTCAGCCTGAGCGACGTGTCGGGTCTGGCGATGGAGATGACGTGGAAGTGCGCCTTGATCGGCGTTCCCTTCGGCGGCGGCAAGGCCGGCATCGTGGCCGACTCGCAGGCGTTGAGCAAGATCGACACCGAAGCCTTGCTTCGCAGCTTCGCTCACAACGCCGTTCGGCACATCGGCCCCCAGGTGTACGTGCCGGCGCCGGACATGGGAACCAGCGAGCGGGAGATGGGCTATATCAAGGACACAATCGCCTACTCTCTGGGCCTGGCGACCACCCAAGGCTGTTACGTCACCGGCAAGCCGGTGATCCTCGGCGGCATCTCCGGTCGGCGAGAAGCCACCGGTCGCGGCGTGGCGATCTGTGCGGGCGAGGCGCTGAAACTGGTGGACGTGAAGGCCGACGGAGCCAAGGTGGTTCTGCAGGGTTTCGGTAACGTCGGCTCCTTCGCCGCGGCGACCATGGCCGGGATGGGCATGCAAATCGTCGGCGTGTCGGATCTGCACGGGGCCGTCTGCAACGACGCCGGCCTCGACGTCGACTCCCTGATCGAGCACGTCAACGGGACCGGCTCGGTCGTCGGCTTCGCCGGAGCCGAACCCATCGACAGCGCCGAGGTGCTGGAGCTTCCCTGCGACGTTCTCGTTCCGGCCGCCGCGGCTAATCAGATCCACGAGGGCAACGCCGGTCGGATTCAGGCGAGGATCATCGCCGAGGGCGCCAACAGCCCGACGACGCCGTCGGCCGATGCGATTCTCGCCGAGCGAGGGATCTTCATCGTGCCGGACATTCTCTGCAACGCCGGCGGCGTGTTCGTCTCCTACCTGGAATTCACTCAGGAAACCCAGCAAGAGCAGATGACCGCTGAGGTGGTTCGCACGCGGCTCACCGATCGGATGGTGAAGACGTTCCACCAAGTTCACCAGTTGGCCTCCCAGCGAGGTCTTCACATGCGTGAAGCCGCGATGCTCCTGGCCGTCCGCACGGTGCACGAAGCGCTGGAGGCCCGGGGCAACCTGCCCTGAGTGGCCGAAAAATCGATCACCGGCGCATGGGGTTGCATGATGTTCAATGCCAAGCGTGCCGGCCGCCTGCCGTTACTAGCCCCCCGCAGTGCGGGGGGTCAGGAGACGTGTGAAGCTATCCTGTGACGTGTGAACCCATCGCATATAGATAGCGCTTCCCTTCCCTCCGATCGCCATCGAGTCTACAGCGGGAGCGCCATCGGTCCAGCGACCCCCTGCACTGCAGGGGGCTAGTAACGGCAGATCGTTGGCCGTGGGAACTCCCCGATAATCCGTCATTGAACCCACATCAAAGCTTCGCCGGCGGCTCAGTCGTCGCGCTGCGCAGTTGCGAACCGCTGTACATCGCCACCAGTCGGGCGATGAGGAATCCCATGTACAAGACTCCGGAAATCGCCTCCATCACCGCCAGGGACCGCACGCCGGGCGTTGTGGGCGTAATGTCCCCGTATCCAAGCGTCGTCAGCGTGGCGTAGCTGAAATACAGCAAGTCCGACCAGGAAGGTTCCTGGTTCGCCGCCGCGCCGGCTTGTCGAAAGGCTCCGGTCTGCAGGATCGTGACGAGCGAGTAGACCATCGTCCAGGTGATGCCGACCAGGAGGTAGCCGCAGGCGGCGCCGAAGAGCTTGTCGGCGGTGACGCGGCTTCCGCGTACGACGTAGCTGAGGACGGCGATCGTGACGTGCAGAAAGAAGATCGTCCCGAGAATGGTGTAGCCGATGTCCAGCGCTCGGTTCTTCAGCACCACATCGACAACAGCCCCGATGAACGTCGGTACGCCCAGCCCGACAGCGATCCACACCTGTCGGCGTTCGGCCCGGACGGCGATCATGGCGCCGATGAGTACGACCAGGGCGAAGGTGGCCATGGTCGTTCGTGCGATCCATCTGTGATCCCGGAAGAACGGATGGACGCACACCAGCACGAGCAGCCCGGCCAGCAGATAGAAGCACGGGCTCGGATGGTACGCTTTGAAGCGGCTTCCGAGTCTGATCGCCACGACGTTCCCCTTCGTATAGGATCCCCCTCCCCAGGGTCACGGGAATTCTAGGGGGGCGACCGCGTTCGGCCCAGGCGCATCGTTCGATCGCCTCCAAGAACTGAACCCCGTTGGCCTATCGGTCGCGACGGCCCTATAATCGTTGTGAGGACAGGGGTTCGTCCGCAGGCGCCTGGTGCGGCTGAAGGGGTTGTCGAGACTATACCGGGGCGGCGATCTGTTCGGCGTGCGCCGATTCGGCCGAAGGGGGGAAATCGATGGGCGATGGGCCGGAGAAATCATGGTGGATCCGCTCGCGGCTGACGGGGTTCGCCCTCGGAGCCGCGTTGATCGCCGCCGGGATTGGCGGAGTGTTGCTGATCGACCTTCGGCCGAAACCGGCCGCCGAACCGGATCCGGTGCGGCCGTTGAAGACCCTCGAGATCGGCGCCCCCGGTGTGGTGTCGACCCGGCGGTATCCGGGCAAGGTGACCGCCTACCACACCGTCGATCAGGCCTTCGAGGTGTCCGGCCGATTGATGGAAAAGCATGTCAACGAGGGCGACCGGGTCGCCAAGGGCGAGTTGATGGCGCGCCTGGACCCCCGGGACTATCAGAACGCCTTGAACGCGTCGAAGGCCATCGAGGCCCGTGAGAAGGCCAATCGCGATCGGGTGGCTGAGGCGTTCAGTCAGGATGTGGCCACGTCGCAGGAACTGACCAACGCCGAGGCGAAGTACAACGTGGCCATCGCCGAGGTGGCGATCAAGGCCAAGGCCGTGGAGGACACGTACCTGCCTGCGATGTTCACCGGGTTGGTGGCCAGGACGTACGTGGAGAATTTCGCCAACGTCAAGGCCAAGGAGCCGGTGGTCAATCTGCAGGATATCTCCAGGATCCAAGTCGAGATCAACGTTCCCGAAGAACGTATCTCTCTGGCCCGCAAAGGCGCCCACGGCCTGACGTTCAAGGCGACGTTCGAGTACCTGCCCGGCCGGGCGTTCGACATGACGATCAAGGAGTTCAGCACCGAGGCCGACCCGGTCACCCAGACGTTCGTCTTGACCCTGGTGATGCCGGGGCCGGAGGGCGTAACGATTCTGCCGGGCATGACGGCGACGGTGTACGAATATCGCCGGATGTCCGATGGCGTCGAAGAGGGGTACGCCGTGCCGATTGACGCTGTCGCCGTCGATGGCCAGGGCGGCTATTACGTCTGGAAGCTCACCGGAACCGGCGCCGAGGGCGAGTACACGACCCATCGGGTCGACGTGGAAGTGGGGGAGATGGTCGAGGACAGTATCGTTGTGACCGAGGGCGTCGCCACCGGCGATCGCATCGCCGCGGCCGGGGTTCATCTGCTTACCGAGGGACGCCGCGTGCGGCTGCATAAATCGGTGGGGGTCGGCGAGGAGAGCCCATGAACATCGCGGCTATGGCGATCCGGTGCAAGACGATCACGCTTGTGGCCACGGTTCTGATCGCCGTGGGGGGGGCTGTGCTGTACGGGCGGCTCGGGCGCCTCGAAGACCCCGAATTCACCATCAAAGAGGCCCAGGTATTCACGCTGTACCCCGGCGCCGCGGCCATGGAAGTGGCCGAAGAGGTCACCGACAAGATCGAGACGGCCATCCAGCAGATGGGCCAGTTGAAGCGAATCACGAGTATTTCCGAGCCGGGCAGGTCGACCATTCGCGTGGTCATCAAGGACAACTACGACAAATCCTCGCTGCCGCAGGTGTGGGATGAACTGCGGCGGAAAGTCAATGATATGCAGGTCGACTTGCCGCCGGGGGCGTCGAGGTCGATCGTCAACGACGACTTCGGCGACGTGTTCGGCGTGTTGTACGCCGTCCATGGCGACGGGTACTCGTACGCTGAACTCAAACGCCATGTCGATACGCTGCGACGCGAGTTGCTGCTGGTCACCGACGTCGGCAAGATCACCATTTTCGGCGATCAGCAAGAGGTGGTCTACGTCGAGATTTCCCGCGCCCGAACGGCCCGCCTGGGCATTTCTCCTGAGATGATCCTGGCCTCGCTGAAAGGACAGAATCTCGTCGCCGCCGCCGGGGTGGTCGAGGTGGGCTCGCGGTACATCCGCATCGAACCGACCGGCCAGTTCACCTCCGTCGACCAGATCGGCGACCTGCTGATTCTCCAGGAGGACGCCAAGGCCTCGCGGCTGTACCTTCGCGACGTGGCCGCCATCAAGCGTGGCTACATCGATCCCCCCACGGCGCTCATGCGTTACAACGGCCGCCCGGCGATCGGTCTGGGCGTCTCCACCGTCGCCGGGGGCAACGTGGTGACCATGGGCGATGGTCTCACCCAGCGCCTGGCCGAGCTGGCCGTCCAGACCCCCATCGGCATCGAGATCGGCGTAATCGCCCTGCAATCGGAGGCCGTCACCGCCGCGATCGACGGGTTCGTCGTATCCCTGGCCGAGGCGCTGCTGATCGTCATCGGCGTGCTCATGTTCGCGATGGGATTCCGCAGCGGGATCTTGATCGGCGTCATTCTCCTGTTGACCGTGCTGGCGACGTTCATCGTGATGTACATGTGGGGCATCATGCTCGAACGAATCAGCCTCGGCGCCCTGATTATCGCCTTGGGGATGCTCGTCGATAACGCCATCGTCGTGGTCGATGGCATCCTGGTGAATCTCAAGCGGGGGATGTCACGGCTGAAGGCCGTCGAGCAGATCGTCGGCCAGACGATGTGGCCGTTGTTCGGGGCGACGATCGTGGCCATATTGGCCTTCGCCGCGATCGGGATGTCGCAAGATTCCACCGGCGAGTATTGCCGGTCGCTGTTCCAGGTGATGCTCGTCGCCCTGATGATGAGCTGGATCCTCGCGATTACCGTCACCCCCCTCCTGGGGATGATGTTCCTCAAAGACGCCGCCGGCGACGCCGACGCCGACCCTTACGGCGGGATCTTCTTCAGTATGTACAGAGGGGTTCTGGGTGCTTGTATTCGATTCCGATGGGTCACCGTGGCTGTTCTGATCGGCATGCTGGTGCTGGCCGTGATCGGGTTCGGGTATGTCGACCGGAGTTTCTTCCCCGACGCGACGCGGCCGCAGTTCATGGTTCACTACTGGCTCCCCCAAGGCACGCACATTACACGCACCGAAGCCGACATGCAGACGATGGTCGAGCATCTGCTGAAGATGGACGAGATCCCGGCGGTCTCGGCGTTTGTCGGGCAGGGGGCGCCCCGATTCCTGTTGACCTTCACGCCCGAGGAGGCCAACAGCGCCTACGGTTTGTTGCTGGTTTCGGTCAACGATATCAAGCAGATCGACTCGGTGATTCCGATAATCGACGAGTATCTGGCCGAGAGCTTCCCCGGCGCCCTGGCCTACTGCCGCAAGTTCGTGCTGGGGCCCGGCGAGGCGAACAAGATCCAAGCCCGATTCCGCGGCTCCGACCCCGACACCCTTCGTGGACTGGTCCAAGAGGCCAAGGCGATCATCCGCGCCGAGCCGACGGCCACCGATCTCCAGGACGACTGGCGCCAACGCGTTCCGCTGATTCGACCGATCATCGCCGAAGCCCAGGCCCGCAACGCGGGGGTGACCCGGTCGAATATCGCCTACGCCCTTCAGATGGCCTTCAACGGCGTGCGGATTGGTACTTACCGGGAGGCCGACTACCTGCATCCGATCATCGTTCGCGGCCCCGACGACGAGCGGTCCGACATCGACAACATTCACAGCGTACACATGTGGAGCCCCGTGGCCAAGCGTGGGATGCCGATCCGGCAGTTCATGCTGGGGTTCGAGAGTAGTTCAGAGAACGATATCATCCGGCGACGCAATCGCTTGCCCACGCTGACGGTCAAGTGCGATCCGTCCGTCGGCCAGGCGACGACGCTACTGACCAAGCTGAAGCCGAAGATCGAGGCGATTACCCTGCCGCCGGGGTATTCGGTGGAGTGGGGCGGGGAATATGAAGATTCCGGCGACGCCCAAGCGGCCCTGGCCGGCAGCATTCCCGCAACCGCGATACTGATGATGCTCGTGGTCATTGTCCTGTTCAACGCCCTGCGCCAGCCGATGATTATCTTCATGACGGTCCCCCTGGCGATCATCGGCGTCACGGCCGGTCTCCTGGTCACGCACCAGCCGTTCGGGTTCATGGCCCTGCTGGGGATGCTGAGTCTGGTGGGGATGCTGATCAAGAACGCCGTGGTGCTGATCGACGAAATCGACGCCCGAATGGGCGCCGGAGGCCCTCGCGACCAAGCCCTCATGCTCGCGGCGGTCAGCCGCCTGCGGCCGGTGTCGATGGCGGCGCTGACCACGGTGCTCGGCATGATTCCACTGCTCCCGGACGCCTTTTTCGTCGCCATGGCCGTCACGATCATCTTCGGGCTCGCCTTCGCAACCGTGCTGACCATGATCGTGGTGCCCGTCCTGTACGCCATCTTCTTCCGCACCCGATGTGCGGCCTAGCGCTCTGTCCCGGGAACAATGCTGGGTGGCGCCTTCAAGAGCAACGAACGCCGCAGGCGGAAGTGGAGCTTGTGGGTGGCGATGCCGGAGTTGCTCTGTTCGGGAGTATCGTCGGCAATACACCCACAAGCTCACTACGCTCGCTTGAAGGTGCCACCCTAACTCCATATTACCGATGGGACAGAGGGTTAGAGCAATCCACTCCCGGGCGTTGCGGCCGGCGGCCATGGAATCGGTTCCGACAATGGCCCATTCTTCCCGCTCGTGGTACAATGCCGCCCATCAGGTCGCCAGGACGCGGCCGGGAA
>CBDVCA010000044.1:0-19610 GCA_965372365.1 uncultured bacterium | reverse complement strand
ATAAGTCACTGTAATATAAGGCATTACGTAGCGCCACTAAAAAATGTCGCACACCATTGGATGGATATGTAGAACCACACAATAGGCGACGGTACATGCGGGACAATCAGAGAATGGAGCCAGAGAACAGACGCGGCGCCCTATTTCAGCAGGCATGCGTGGCGATGCGTTGGATCGTCGGCCAGCGGCGTGAGGGAGGGGGTTTCGGTGGTGCATCGCCCTATCACACGAACCGCCTGGCCCTGCGATTGGATCTCGACGGTATCGCCGCCGGCGGCCTCGGCGGCGCACTGGCGGGTCAGCGGGCAGCGGGGATGGAACGGACAGCCGCTGGGGGGATGGATGGGACTGGGGACCTCGCCGGCCAGGTGGATCCGATCGGCTCGAAACGTCGGGTCGGGCTGCGGAACCGCCGAAAGCAAGGCTTCGGTGTAGGGATGCGTCGGGCGGCTGTAGATCGCGTCGCGGCCGGCGATTTCGACAATGCGTCCGAGGTACATCACCGCCACGTCATCGGCGAAATGCTCTACCACCGCCAGATTGTGGGCGATGAACAGGTACGCCAGGCCCATTTCGTCCTGAATATCGTTGAGCAGGTTGAGCACCTGCCCCTGGATGCTCACGTCCAGGGCGCTGACGGGCTCGTCGCAGACGATGAAATCCGGGTTCACGCTCAGAGCCCGGGCGATGCCGATCCGCTGGCGCTGGCCGCCGGAAAATTCGTGGGGATAGCGATTGACGTATTCCGGCGACAGGCCGACGCGTTCGAGCAGTTCGGCCACGCGCTGCTTGCGTTGGGAGCGATTGGCCAGGCGGTGGACGATCATGGGTTCGCCGATGATCTCGCCGATCGTCATTCGCGGGTTCAGACTACTGAACGGGTCTTGGAAAATAATCTGCATCCGCCGGCGAAGCTGCCGCAGTTCGCTACGCCCCATCGTCAGAACATCGCGGCCGTCGAAGGTAACCTCGCCGTCGGTCGCCGGGATCAATCGCAGCAGCGTCCGGCCTACGGTGGTCTTGCCTGATCCGCTCTCGCCGACTAGCCCCAGCGTCCGGCCCGGGCGGATGGCGAACGAGACGCCGTCGACGGCCTTGACGTGAGCGCGCACGCGAGAGAACAACCCCTTGCGGACGGGGAACCACGTGACCAAATCCTTCACTTCCAGCAGCGGAGCGCCGGTGGCCTCGGTCGTCGGGGCGCCGACGGTTTGGGTGGTCGATCCGTTCTCATCCATGAGCGGCAACACCTTTCACTTCCGCCGCGGCGGGGTTGGTCTCGGGGGCGTTCTCGTATCCGGGGCATTCCCAGCACGCCGCCCAGTGGCCGGGGACCACCTCCCGCAGGGGCGGGTCGTCGCTCTGGCACCTCGGCAGGTCGCAGCCGATCGGGCATCGCGGATGGAACTTGCAGCCGGTGGGAAAATGCAGCGGGTTAGGGACGACCCCTTCGATCGTCTCCAGACGATGCTTGGTTTCGCCAAGCCGCGGCAGCGAGCGGAAAAGCCCCTGCGTATAGGGGTGCAGCGGCTCCTTGAACAGCGGCCTCACCGCGGCCAGTTCGGCCATACGCCCGGCGTACATCACCCCCACCACTTCGGCTGCTTCGGCGACGACCCCCAGATCGTGGGTAATCAGCAGGATGCTCAGCCCCTGGGATTGCTGGATCTCGGTCAGCAGGTCGAGGATCTGGGCCTGGATCGTCACGTCCAGGGCCGTGGTGGGCTCGTCGGCGATGACGAGTTTGGGGTTGCAGGACAGGGCCATCGCGATCATCACCCGCTGCCGCATGCCGCCGGACATCTGATGGGGATACTCCCGCACGCGCTGGACGGGCTCGGGGATGCCGACTTTGGCCAGCATCTCGGCGGCCAAGTCCCAGGCCGCGGCTTTGCCGAGACCCTGGTGCAGGCGGATGGCTTCGACGATCTGATCGCCGACGGTATAGACGGGGTTCAGCGAGGTCATCGGCTCCTGAAAGATCATCGCCACGTCTTTGCCGCGTGCTTGGCGCATCTGCGATTCGGGGAGTTTCAGCACGTCGCGGCCATCGAGGAATATCTCGCCGCTGACGATCTCACCGGGGGGCGATGCGATCAGCCGCATAATCGACAGCGCCGTAACCGACTTGCCGCAGCCGCTCTCGCCGACCAGAGCGAACGTCTGCTGTCGCTCGATGCGGAAGCTCACGTCGTCGACCGCCCGAACCAGCCCGTCGTCGGTGTCGAACTGGGTCTTGAGGCCGTTGACGGTCAGAAGCGGCCCGGCCGTCGAATTGTTGTCATGTACTGTCACTACTTTCGCCTATGTTCTATTTGCTCTTGGCGCCGATGCTCCTGGGGTCCAGTGCGTCTCGAATGCCGTCGCCGAGGTAGTTGAACGCCATTACGGTAACGAAAATCGCCACACCCGACCAGAGCAGCCATGGGTGCAGCGTAAGGTCCGCGATGTTCCTCGCCCGATTGAGCATATTGCCCCAACTGGGCACCGGGTCTTGAATGCCCATGCCGATCATGCTCAGGCCGCTTTCGCCGAGGATGTAGGCCGGAATCCGCAACGACGCGGCCACGACGGCGTAACTGAAAGTTCCCGGCAATACGTGCCGTACAACGATTCGCCAAGTCGGCACACCGGAGGCCCGGGCGGCCATCACGTAGTCACTGGTCTTAATGCTCAAGACCATCCCCCGTATCACCCGGGCCAGGCCGGCCCAGCCGATGAACGAAAGGATCGTCACCACGCCAAAGTAAACCTGCACGCTCGACAGCCCATCCGGCATCGCATTGTAAAGAATCATCAGCGTGTACAGGCCGGGGATGAGCATGATCAACTCGCACAGCCGCTGTAGGCCGCTGTCCCACCAACCGCCGAGATACCCCGACAGCCCCCCGACGATCATGCCAAGCACCAGCGAGATGCCCGTGCCGATCAGGCCGATCGTCAAGCTCACGCGGCCGCCGATAATCAGACGGCTGAACAGATCTCGGCCCTGATAGTCGGCGCCCAGCAAGTACAGACGACCGGGGGCCTCGACGTCGAACAGATGCCACTTGGTCTCGACGAGCCCCAGCAGCACGCTGGACTTCTCGCCCTTGACGAAGAAGCGAACCGGATAGCGCTGGTCGACCGACTCGACCCAGATGCGTTCATGATTCTCGTCGAATTCGTAGGTCGACGCATACACGAAAGGCCGCAGATGGAACTTGCCCTCATCGTCGACGAAATGCAGATTTAGCGGGGGGTGGTACGCATGGTCGCGAACGCCGGAATCGTAATGATAAGGAGCGAAGAACCCGTCCAGCAGCAGCACGAAGTACATCGCAATCAGCACTTTGCCGGCCAGCATCGCCATCCGGTGCTTGCGCAGATTCCGCCACGCGATGCCCCAAGGGCCTAACGCTTTCTTACCAAATCCATCCTGTCGCGGCTTATCTGTCATCCAACACACCAAGAGAAGGAAATCCGAAATACGGCTCCGGCGAAACGAAACAGAGGGTCAACTGTAGCTGATCCTCGGGTCGGCGAAGGCCAGCAGAATATCGGCCAGCAGATTGCCGACCAGGAGCATAACCGCTCCGATCATGAATCCGGCCATCACCAGGGGTTCATCCTTGAAGATAATCGCGTCGTACATCATGGTCCCCATGCCGGGGTAGCTGAGAATAATCTCCATCAGGGCCGCCCCGCTGAACAGGGCCGCGAATTGATAGCCGAAGATCGTAATCAGCGGGTTGATCGCGTTCCGCAGCGCGTGACGGTAGATCACCCGATTCTCGGGCAGGCCCTTGGCCCGGGCGGTGGTGACGTACTGTTGGCGCAGGATCTCGAGCATGTTGCCGCGAGTGATGCGCTGGAGGCCGGCCAGCGACCCGAACGCCAGGACGAAACAGGGGATAATCAGGTGCCATGCGTAATCGCCGATCTTACCGATCAGCGTCATCTGGTCATGATCGATGCTCTTGAGCCCTCCGGCCGGCAGCCAGTTCAGCACGCCGGCGAAAATCCACAACAGCAGCAACGCGACAAAGAAGCCAGGCAGGCTCATGCCGAGGAAGCTGAGACCGCTGAGGAACTTGTCGGACCGGCTATACTGATGCACGGCCGCGTAGATGCCAAGCGGCACCGCCACCAGCCAGGCGATGGCGATGGAGGCGACGTTCAGCAGGATGGTATTGGTGATGCGATAGCCGATCAGATCCCGCACGGGGCGCTGGTACTGGAAGCTGTCGCCAAAATCCAATCTAGCGAGTCGTTTCAGCCACATGCCATATTGGACGGGGATCGACTCGTCGAGGCCCCGGGCGGCGCGTTCGCGTTCGACGGTCTCCTGGGAGATGCGGGGGTCCATTCGCATCGTATCGAAGTAGTCGCCGGGCGTGAGTTTCATCACGCCATAGCCCAGCAGCGACGCCGCCAGGAGCATGCCGACTGCGACCAGGATTCTTCGAATGATGTATGCGCCCATGAGGGCCCTTCTCCGCTATCGTCCGTCAGCCAGGTCAGTCGGTCTTAACGAAATACTCATCAATGTTATGCCAGAACATGCCGAATCGCGGAGGGAAGGCGTTCCCGAACCGATTTCGAATGGCCCACAGCCCCTCGGTCGTGACCGTGTAGACGAACGGCTGCTGCTCGCCGACGATCTGCTGCCAGCGGAAATAAATCTCCCGGCGTTTGTCCCGGTCCAATTCGCGGATACCCGCGGCGAACAGCTTGTCGATCTCGGCCTCCCACTCAGTGGCGGGGGTCTTCTGGCCGGGAAACCACATGTGCATCCGGCCGCTGCTGCGCCACACATTGGCGCCCCAGTGCGGCTCCGGCCCGCCGGTAAGCGACATCACGCACGCTTCCCAGTCGTAGGTAGAGTCGAGTTTCGACACGAGGATATTGAAATTCATCGGGCGGTAATTGACCCGCATGCCAAGCTTCTCTAGATCCTTGCGAATCGTCTCGGCGATCTTTTCCCGGACCGTGTTGCCACTGTTGGTCGTAAGGTTGAACTCGACATTGTTGCCGTCGGAGTCTTCGATAACGCCGTCACCGTTACGATCCGTCAGCCCCATCTCGGCCAGCAACGCGCGGGCCTTGTCGAGGTCGTATTCGAACCGGGGAGCGCCGTTGTTACCGAAGAAGTGCCCGCCCTCGAGGCTGAACGGCCCGTACTGGGGATAGCCGAGGCCATTGAGAATACCGCGAACGATGTACTTGCGATCGACAGCGTGCGAAACCGCCTGGCGGAAACGAGCGTCGGCGAACCATTTCAACTTGTGCGGTTCGACAAACGGTTTGCCGGTCTCGGGGTTGGAGCCGAGGTTCTGGTTGAAGAATACAAAACTGCTGCCGTCGGCCGGGCCGGTTCGAATGATGGAAAATTCACCTTCGCCCTGCAGGGGCTTGAAGATCGGGTAGTCTTCCCCGCGGAGACGGAACAGGTCGATCTCCTTCTGCCGGAATTTCAAAGCCGTGACGTCCATGTTCTTGGTGATGATAAAAATGAGTTCACTGAGATAGGGCAGGCGATTGCCCTCGACGTCGACCCTGTAATAGCGTGGATTCCGCTTCATGACGATCTTGGCGCCCGGTTCGTACTCGGCCAGCAAGAAGGGGCCTGTACCGACGATATCGACCGGGTCGGTATCGGGGCCGAGGGCCTCGTTGAAGTTGCCGGCGTCGACGAGGGGTTTGAACTTGTGCTTGGGAACGATCTCGGTGGCCAGCAGAAGCGGGAAGATGGCGTTTCTGTCGGGGAGGGTAAACCTGATGGTGTGATCGTCGAGCTTGGCCAGTTTCCATTGCTCACCGTTGGGGCCTGTGATGATGTCCCGCGTGGAGCAGATCCATCGTTTGTCGTAGATGGTCTCGTAGGTGAACAGAACGTCGTCGGCGCCGAAGGGCTCGCCGTCAGACCATGTGACGTCCTCGCGAAGCTTGACCGTCCATACGAGCCCGCTTTCATCACGTTTCCATTCTGTGGCCAGTAGCGGCTCGACTTCGAATGTCCATGCGTTGGCCGTGGTCAGTCCCAGGAAAATCTGATTGGTGAAGAGGGTCGTCGACATTTCCCCGCTGGTGATCGGATTGAAGCTCTTGGGCTCACCCAGCGAGGAAAGGACGATCCGCCCGCCGTGGCGGCCGACCACAGGCTTGTAATGGTCGTCCCCCTCGGCCGGTACGTCAGACCTTGCGGTCTGCGCGCCTTGTCCGGCCTTCTTCTTGACGGTCTTGCCGCCGCAGCCGGCGATGAAACTCGCCAGAATCGTCGCAACTGCTATCGCTGTCAGCGTTTTTCGCATAAGTCACCTCAGTATCTATGCATCGGCCCTTTTGCCCGTGGGGTCCAGTGCATCTCGCAGACCGTCGCCGACGAAGTTCAGGCATAGCAGCGTAGCGCCCAGGGCGACACAGGGCGTCGGGGTGGATGTGTAGATCAGCCCGTCGTCGGAAACCGTGTGCGTATCGGCGACCCCGTCGGTCAGCCCCAGCCGACCGATGCGTTCGCCGGGGGACGGGGGAAGAACATCGAAGGCCATCAGCCCCTCGAACAGGGCGTTGGCGATGCGGATATCGTGCTTCCAACTGATGACGTGCGGATCGAGGGAGTTGACTTCGAGACCGTTATTGAAGGTGAACTCAGCAGTCACCCCATCGCTGCGCCACACAACCGTCGCGACCAGGGAGGCCACGACGAGACTGCAGGCTGTCACAACCACCTTGTACATCCGCTAATCCCTCGAAGCGTCCGTTCTACGAAGGGTTCGGCGCCGCCGGGGCGGCCTCGTGGCTTACGTGGCCGCGACTTTGGCCGTCGGGACCAGGGCCGCCGGGGCGGCCTCATGGCTTACTTGGCCGCGACTTTGGCCGTCGGGGCCAGGGGCGCCGGGGCCTTGACGCCTGCTTTGGCGAGCGAGCCGGCCATGTCCGGGGCGCCGACCAGATCGTTGATCGCGATCTTCACCCTCAACACATCCTCTTTCGCCGGGCGCAGCTTGAGGGCTCGGGTTACCGACGCATCGATCCGCAGGCCGGAAGTAATAATTAACGCCCGCTCGGCGTCGGTCAGCAGCATCAGGTACTGGCCCGGAGGGGCGGTAAGCTTTCGTCCGCTTCCGGCGGCTTCGATGTTGGATATCTCGTAATAGGTCACGCCGGCGTTGGCCATCACGTCGGCCATCGCCTGCAACGACGGACCCCGGTCGCCCGCCGGCAGCCTGTCGGCAGTTTTGGCTACGCAGTCGACGCCACGGCCAAAGGCCCCCGCCATGGGAGCGTCGCCATCGCGAACCGCCTGGACGTGCCGGGTCAGCAAGGCGATGGCCGCACGGTTGGCGGCGCGGGCGGTCACCACGTCGACCGTTTCGTCGGAGAAGTTCAACGCCTCAAAACACACGCCCACAACCGCCGCGACCTCCTCGGTCTTGGCCGCTGCGACGATCGGGGCCAGCATCGCCTCGATGCCCGATCCGCCGGCCGCGGCTGCGGCTTTGCGAACCTTGACGAAACCCTTGAACCCGTGGTAACGCACCGCAGGGTTCGGGTGGACGAGCATCCGGGTCAACACCGGCACGATCTCCGGCTGGTCGAGACTGCCGATCACGATCGCGGCGTTCACCTGAACGATCGTCGAACGATCCGCTTTCAACGCCGCCGGTGCGAAGTTCGCCGCCACGGAGGAGGCGAAGTACCGCTTGTACGACTCGCTCCCGCGGCCGGTCGTCATGAATACACTGCGGCACGCGTCGATGTCCTTGGCCTCGGAGCCCTTGTCGATTATCTTGGCGGTGCAAAACGCCACAAACGCGTCGACCTCGGCCTTCTGGGTCGGCGACAGGTCAGACTCGGCCACGCGGGTCGACTCAGAGACCGTACCGGCAGTCGCGGCCGCTGGAGCTTCGGTCTGGGCCATAGCCGAGGTGGCGGCCAGCATTGCAACGACAACGGTGATACGTAAAAGCCGATCGCTCATGCCGATGGATCCTTCACAACAGGGTAAGATGACGCAACGTCCTTATTCACAGAATACTACAGCCTCGGGCACAAAATCGGCGCACCGTGCAATAACCGATGGTAGACATTACCGGGCGGTCATGTCAAGGGGATATTGAGGCGGCAGGCCCCCGGGCGAACGTCTCGATCGCGGCCAACGCGTTGATTCCAACTACCCAAGCCTCACAAGCACCGAACGACACGTCACTCACACGCCGACCGGCAGCGTATCGATGCTTCGCCGGCCGCTGCAGCCGTCGTCGATTTCGTGCCAATGGCAGACGGTCTCGTCGCCGTACCGCCAGCACAACTGGATCTCGCGGCCGTCAACGTAGGCGGGAAAATCCACGATTCCGGTAGGCCAGTCCTTCATCTCGCCCCCGAGGTCGACCAACTCATCGGAGAACGACTGCAACCGCTCGACCAGCGCGATGATCGTCTTCTGAGTCGCTCGGACCTCGTCGGCGTTCCCACGCTGCTGATGAACCTCCAGCAACTCCTGACGGTCCAGCACCTGCTGGTAGCCATCAAGAACGTCGGCGACGATTCGATGAACGAGGATCAACGCCTTATTGGCCTGGGCTGGCGTGAAGTACCGCTTGCCCAACTCGATCAGCGGCAGCACCTGCGTCTTGGCCTTGTGAACATCCATACCTGGTACCCGATACAAAGAAACTTCGGATGCGTGAGAAAACAACGCTCTTCCGACAACTTATGGGGCAAGTCCCCGACGGCCCTTGCCGTTGCCAATGCATTCATCGGGCTTGGCCCATAGTCGGCATGAGCCTTTACGCCGGTCTTGGGGAGTTGCCTTAGCGGCGAGCACGCCCCGGCGATTTCGATCGTTACGTCAGTCTGGGGTTGTCGCCTTAGTCGCCGACGCCGACGCCGGCGTTTCGCCTTGTGTACGGGGCCGATTTGGCTATCCTCAGCCTCATGTTCGGACTGCTCAACATCAACAAGCCCCCGGGGCCGACCAGCCATGACGTGGTCGCCCGGGTCCGTCGACTTATCGGACGTAAGACGAAGGTAGGCCACGCCGGCACGCTCGATCCGTTCGCCACAGGCGTTCTGGTCGTCTGCGTTGGGCCGGCGACGCGGCTTGCGTCATTCGTCGCCGATCACGACAAACAATACGAAACCGAGATCACCTTCGGAGCCGCGTCAACGACCGACGACCTCGTCGGGGAACTGACGCCCTCGGAGGCGCCGATCCCGTCCATCGAACAGGTTCGCGACGTCATCGGCGAATTCGTCGGCCTCATCGATCAGGTCCCCCCCGCCCACTCGGCGATCCACGTCGACGGTCGCCGGGCGTACGAACTGGCCCGAGCCAACGAGGAAGTCGATATTCCGTCGCGGAAGGTGCGAATCGACGCCATCGAGGTGCTGGCGATGACCGAGAACCGGCTTCGCCTTCGAATCGACTGCGGCAAGGGCACCTATATCCGCGCCATCGCTCGCGACCTCGGCACGCGTCTGGGGTGCCCGGCGTACTGCTCGGCGCTGACGCGAACGGCGATCGGAGCGTTCGTGATCGCCGACGCCGCGGCGTTGGAGGATCTGACCGGCGAGAATATATCTGATACGCTACAGTCGGCAAGACTCGCCGTCGCTGAGTGGCCCACAATCACGCTCGACGACGACGGCGAGAAAGAAATCCGACTCGGGCGGGCCGTCCCCTACGCCCCCCCCGCCGCGGCGTCCCCGAACGTAGCGGCAATCGACGCGACCGGCCGTCTCGTCGCCCTCTGCACCGTCGACGGCGACGCCGGCCTCGCACGCCCCAATAAGGTCTTCGCCGCAGAGTGAACATAGGCGAGGCAAGCGACATATCCATTGTGGCACTGCGAGCATCGGGCGCCACTGGCGCCCTTCGGAAGATCCAGTCACACACGAAGCAACTCCCCCTGTCCTTCTCACCGGCTCCGTATCAATAGATGATCCGGGGTCGCGAGCCGCTTGCGGGCTTCGGCGATATCGATGAGGAAACGGTGGCCGTCGGTGTAGTATCCGGCGGTGGGTTTGAGGTCGGCGCCGCCGGGCTGACCGATCCAGTAGCGGTTCAGCAGTTTCATGAACAATTCGCGCAGGTACTTGCTGGCCATCGAGGCCAAGGCGATCGGCATTTGGCGGCTCTCGCCTTTCCTGAGGAAGTGTACTTCCAGATGCTCGGAGCCGAAGGCGAGGCGGTATCCGCTGTGGTCGGGCTGTTCGACGATAATCCGGTAGGCCGACCCGCCCGGGTACATCCGCTGCAGGTGCGGCAGATAGTGCCGGCGCCCGCCTTGGCGGTCGACCATAACTCGCACCGACTGTCCCGTCGGGCGGTTCCGCCAAACCCAGTCGATCAGCGAGAAGGTCTGGTCGCCCAGCGTGGTGGCTTTGTTATCGGTCGCCGCGACCATGCGATTGTACTGGTCGACCAGCAGCACGCGGCTGGCCGCGCCGAGGAACGTCACCGACGCCGCCTCCATGGCGGTTCGCAGTCCATTGCTCCGCAGCCGCAGGTCGGTGGCGTCGGCGTCGACGGGGATCTCCACGTCCGCCTCTCGATACCACGGATACCCGGCCATCTGTTCGACGGCCTCCGGGCATAGCCGCCCCAGCAGGGCGCGGAGGGTTCCGATCTCATCGCCGGAGGCGGCCAGGAAACCCAACACGCCGCGTTCGAGATGGACGAGTCCCGTTTTGGGGCTGTAGATTCGCTTGCTGTCTCCGACGGCCACGCCTGCGTGTCGCTTACCGGGCTTGGCCGCGACCGCCGGCGCCAACTCGTCCCACAGGTCGGCGTCGGCCTTAGCGTCGGGGACGCCGAACACGACGGCGCTAACGGTGAGCGGGCCAAGCACCGGCCCGAAGCCAGCCTCATCAATTCCGGCCACAATTGTCAACGGAGTCGCTCCCTTCTTCCATTCTCGGTCGAGCTGATTATAGTGCGGTACGGCGGTCAGGCAAAAAACTTAACTTTTCGACATCTTTCGTGGGCATGACAACGCCGCGACTTTGACTATACTTCCAACAAAAGATCAGCAACAGGACTTGAGACGTTTGGAGACGAGGATGAGATATGCCGTGATTATGGCCGGCGGCGCCGGCCAGCGACTGTGGCCGGCCAGCCGGAGGCACCGACCGAAGCAACTTCTGCCGCTCATCGATGGCAAGAGCCTGCTGCAACTGGCCGTCGAACGGCTCGACGGACTCTTTCCGCCCGAGAACATTCTGATCGTCACCAACGCCGAATACGCCGACGCCGTGGCCGAAGCGACCGGATTGCCGCGAGAGAACATCGTGGGCGAGCCGATGGGCCGCGACACCGCCAACGCCATCTGTCTGGGCGCGTGCCTGATCTCCAAGCGGGATCCCGATGCGACGATGGCGGTATTCGCCGCCGATCACATTATGCGTCCGGTCGACAAGTTCGCCGCGTCGGTGACCACCGCCTGCGAAACGGCCGAGGCCAACGTCGACTCGCTGGTCACCTTCGGCGTCCGCCCCACGTGGCCGCATACGGGGCTGGGCTACATTCACTGCGGCGACCGGATCGCCGAAGGCGTATACCACGTGCTGGGCTTCCGCGAGAAGCCCACCCATCCGGTGGCCCGGCGATACGTCGAGAGCGGCCAGTACTACTGGAACAGTGGGATGTTCGTCTGGAAGGTGCAGACGATTCTCGATTCGCTCAAGGCGTTTCTGCCCGATTCGGTCAGCAAGCTCACCGACGCCGTCTGTTGCGACGACCCCTGCGGCGCCACCGACAGCGTGTACCCCGAACTACAGAAGATCTCGATCGACTTCGCCGTCATGGAGAAGGCCGCCAAGGTGCTGGTGGTGGAGTTGGAGTGCGATTGGCTCGACGTCGGCAGTTGGCCGTCGCTGGCCGAAGTCAGCGAGATCGACGAGGACGGCAACGCCGTGGTCGCCAAGCAAACCGCCCTGCTCGACAGCGAGCGCAACGTAATCGTCTGCGGCGAGGACGACCATCTCATCGCCATGCTGGGGATGGACGACTGCATCGTGGTGGTCGCCAAAGACGCCACGCTGGTGTGCCACCGAAGCGAATCGCAGCGGCTTAAGGAACTGGTTCAACTGATCCGCGACAAATACGGCGACGAACACCTATGACCCGATGGCTGGCGATCGATCACGGATCCAAACGGATCGGCCTGGCGATCAGCGACCCGACCGGCTCGATCGCCTCGCCCGTGGAGGTCCTGACCGAGACGTCAATCGCCGCCGTGTGCAAGAGGGTGACCGACCTCGCCGACGAGTACGGGGCCGAGGGGGTCGTGGTGGGATGGCCGCTGAATATGGACGACACCGAAGGCCCCCAAGGTAAGATCGCGCGGGACTTCGCCGCCGAGGTGGCCGCCGGGACGGGGATGGACGTTCGTATGTGGGACGAGCGACTCACCAGCATGGCGGCCGACGACAAACTCGCAGGCTTGTATACGCGTAAGAAGAAGAAAGCACGACAAGACGCCATAGCCGCGGCGACCATTCTGCAGGACTTTCTCGCCTGCGGCGGTCCCGACGGCGCCCCAACGCCGTTGACGGCCGCGCCGGGCCGGGGGGCGGGATAGTGACGAAGTGACGGCTGACTGCCGGGCCCGGAAATCCGAAATCCGAATCTCGAAATACGACGCTTCAGCGCCCCGAAGGGAAACAAATACGAATACGGCAAACGACAAATGACCCAAACGCCTTCGCCCTTCCAGGGCTTCTCCTGTGACGCGGAACATTGGCCCTTCCGATTCAACATCAGTCGTACCCTGCCACACGAACAACTCGCACACCCGATCAATTCGTCGCCGTTTTTTTGATTGCACGGACGCGATGGGACGATATACTTTGTAGACGTTGAAGGAATGAATATGGTTTCGACCCGTGACAGTTTGATCCTGCTAGACCTATTGGCGCTGCTACTGCGTTAACGGATCGCGGGTTCAATCTTCTCAGGTGACTTCACCGACACAACCCTGCGGTCCCATTCGGGTCGCGGGGTTTTTTCATGGACCGAAACCGCGTGGGACGGACGGGCCGCCGAGATAGAAGGATGTAGATTATGACCGAGACACGAAACATCACGATTTTCGACACGACCCTTCGGGACGGCGAGCAGAGCCCGGGGGCGAGCATGAACCTCAACGAGAAGATTCAACTCGCCCACGCCCTGGCCAAGATGAACGTCGACGTGATCGAGGCGGGATTCCCCATCGCCTCCCCCGGCGATTTCCAAGCCGTGCGGGCCGTCGCCGAGGCCGTCACCGGCCGCACCATCTGCGGGCTTGCTCGCAGCCTGGACAAGGACATCGTCCGAGCCGCCGAGGCGCTGGCCCCGGCCGAACGGAAGCGGATTCACGTGTTCTGCGCGACCAGTGAGATTCACCGCACACACAAGTTGAAGAAGGCCAAGAGCGCCATCGTCGAGATGAGCGTCGCCGGCGTCGCGTTGGCCAAGACGTTCACCGACGACGTGGAGTTCAGTCCCGAGGACGCATCGAGGACCGAGTGGGATTTCCTCACGGAGGTCCTCACCGAGGTGATCGCCGCCGGGGCGACGACGGTGAACATCCCCGATACGGTCGGGTACACGGCTCCTGACGAGTTCGCCGCGTTGATTCGGCATATCCGCGAGCACGTACCGAATATCGGCCAGGCGGTCATCAGCGTGCATTGTCATAACGACCTCGGCCTGGCCGTGGCGAACAGCCTTTCGGCGGTCGCCGCCGGGGCCGGGCAGGTGGAATGCACCATCAACGGCATCGGCGAGCGGGCCGGTAACGCGGCGTTGGAGGAGGTCGTCATGGGGCTGCGGACCCGGTCGGATCTGTTCGGCGCGACGACCCATATCGACACCGAGCGTATCTACCCCACCAGTCGGCTGCTGACGAGCATTACCGGCATGATGGTGCAGCGGAACAAGGCCATCGTCGGCGAGAACGCCTTCGCCCACGAGGCGGGCATCCATCAGCATGGCATGCTGGCCAATCGCGAGACGTACGAGATCATGCGTCCGGCGGATGTGGGCATCCCGTCCAACAAGCTGGTCCTCGGTAAGCATTCCGGCCGCCACGCGTTCCGCGACCGGGTCGAGACGCTCGGGTATCAGTTGGGCGAGGAGGAACTGAACGCCGCGTTCGATCAGTTCATCGCCTTGGCCGACAAGAAGAAGAACGTCTACGACGAGGACATCGAATCCATCATCGACGCTCAGTCGGACACGGCCCAGCAGGTGTGGACGTTGGTCGGTCTGCAGACGATGGCCGGCGACCGCGCGACGCCGACGGCCACGGTGACCGTTGAACGCGACGGGAAGGAGTATACCGACGCCGCCACCGGCGACGGGCCGGTCGACGCGATCTATTCGGCGATCGCCCGGATCACCGGCGTGACGGTCACGCTGGCCGACTATCAGTTGCGAGCGTTGACCGGCGGCAGAGACGCCCAGGGCGAGGTGTCGGTCGAGGTCGTCTCCGGCGACCGGAAGTTCCGCGGCCGCGGCGTCAGCACCGACATCGTCGAGGCCTCCGGCCTGGCGTATCTGGCCGCGATCAACCGGGTGCTGACCGTCAACAACGGCTCCGACAAGCCCTCCCATCCGTAAGACGAAGGACGGAATGAATACATCCGGAGAATTATCGACGCCGGAGGCATCGTGAACCTGATCGTCGGGCAAGCGGATCCGTCATAAACGCAAGGCGCCCGCACCGGCCATTCACAGGCCGATGCGGGCGTCGTTCTTTCTATGGGCGGTCGCCTTGCTCTAGGGGGCGACGAAGCCGAAGTTGTCTTTGAGCATCTTGAAGTCGGACAATGCGACAATGCTATCGCCGTCAAAATCACCATCGGCCCAACCGGCGTTTCTGCTGCCGAAACCCGTCTTCAACCCATGAAAGTCGCCGAGATCGACGTCGCCGTCAAGGTCGATGTCGCCGTAGTTGGTCCCGAGGATGTTCAGGATCAACTCGTCCATGTCCGTGTCGGTGACCGAACCGTCGCCGTCGAGGTCGAAGTCCAGGTCCGCCGAGCCGTCCCGAATCGCGGCGGCCAGCATATCGACATCGATCACGTCGACGACATCGTCGCTGTTGAAGTCGGCCACCAGGCCGGTCAGCCCGAATCCGCGACCCGGCGTGGGCGTCGCGGCGACCCAACTGGTCGGATCGTCGGCCGGTAAGTACGGATCGGGACGATTCAACGACGGGCCGAACCCGTCGGCGGTCGGATCCCACGGGAGGGCCTGCTCGTAGATGAAGTCGTCAAGGATCTGACCGTTACTGGCGGTCAGCGTAATCTGCTCGCCGGCGTTCTCCAAGGCGCGCTCGCCCCATTCGCCGAGGATCATCGCCTCGGTCCCGTATCGGGTCTGGAACGCTTGGCGATCGCGAACGACCACGGCATAATCGCCCGGCATAATCGTGAACACATCCAGCGTGACATCAACACCACCACCGACGGCGGCGCCGATCTGCGTGACCGGGGCGGCGCCGAAGTTGTGGATCTCGATGAACTCGAAGTCGTCGGCGTTATCGAACCCGGCGGCGGTCTCGCTGACGGTCGGGTCGGCGGGATGGTAGTCGAATTCGGTGATCGCCAGGGTCGGCAGTTCGTCGATCACGAACAGGGCTTCGGACTTGGCGCTCCAAACGCCGTCGGCGTAGACCCGAGCAATGACGAACGTGTCTTCGGTCACCTGCACGCCGCCGAAGCCGAGGCCGGAACTGCGGCCGGACATTTCCATATCGAAGCTGATGTCCGAACCGTTGACGGCGTCCTGGTGGATCGCGACGACGACGACATTCTCACCGTCGACGAGCGCCGACGTGTCGATGTTCGGGTAGGGAACCCTGGTCGATTCCATCCAACCGGTAATCGGCTGCGATGCGGGCGTATCCGCCGTAATCGGGCCCTCGGGCATGTTGCCACGCAACACTTCGACGCCGTTGAAGTAGACCACGACGCCGTCGTCGTGGATCAGTTGAATCGCCATATCCGACACCGCCGCGGCGATATCCACATCGAACGTGGTGCGGAAATAGGTGGTGATGTTCTTGTTCTGCGAATCGTTGTGGCTACCCCAGCCGACGACGGTTTCCTCATCGCCGTCGCCGTAGCCGAGTTGGCCCGCGCCGGTCGGCCATGCGCCGGCGTCGAAGCCGGGCTCCATCCAGCCGGATGCCGGCTCGGCAAAGTCGACGTCGACGTAGTAGCTCCATACCGTGCCGTCGGGGCCGGAGTGGATCCAGGTTCTGTCGTCAACGCCGGCCGAGAGCATCGGCGGTTCGGCCGAGTCGGAGATTCCGCCGTCGGGGTCGGCCGGATCGCTCCCGTCGAGGGTGTAGACGATGAACGTATTGCCGCCCTCGTTGGGGTTGACCATGCGGAACTGGAATCCGGCCGGAACGAGACCGCCGTCGGGAACGATGATCGGCGGCCCGAGGGTCGGGTCGTAGTCGTTGAAGACCGAGGCCATCTGATCCAGCACGACGCCGGGCCGGGCGGGAAGCCACTGGTAGAGGAGCCGGTCGCGTTCGGTTTCCCAGTGGTCCTTGGTCATCGGGTTGTCGTGGTGCAGTTCGGACCAATCGCCCCATCGGGCCGATTCGCCCAGGATGGCCATGTCGATCTCGCCGGCGAGGTTGAAGTAGCGATCGACCATCGCAGCCGGGGTGAACGGTCCGCCGACGCCGAACAGTTCATTCGCCCGGTCGACCCACCGCTGGCGGAACGTCGCGTTGGTCAGCAGGCGCCAGTAGATGCGGACCGGGCCGGTGTCGTTGTCGTCGGTGGGGTTGTGCCACCTGTCGATCGGAGGCGGGTAGACCCCCTCTTGCAGCGAGGCGTCGGAATCCCAGACGTACACGCGGAAGGGAATCTCCGGCGTTTCGCCGGGTTCGCCCCGCTTGCTAACGGCGTACCAGTTCTTTTGGGGGAAGTCGCCGCGATTGAGCACCCACATGGTCATCATATAATCGATGAACTGATCCACGTCGAGGTACTGCTCGATCTCGGCCAGATCGGCGTCGCTGATTGTCGATCGGACGCCGTATCTGTTACTCCCATTGCTGTTGGCGTCAAAGTAGCCCATGAGTGTATTCCACCCCTCACGAGAGCCTTCCATAAGATAGCCGTTGGTGTCGGCGTCGCTGATGGCGCCCTTGATGACGTCGTAGTCGTCCTTGTCACCGCCGAAATGCTCGGCGTGGAACGAATCGTCGGGGCGTTCGATAACCTCGTAGAGCCCCCAATAGACGCCGTTGAGGTACAAGTGAACGAACCGGCCGCGAACGCTTACGGCGCCGGTGGCGGCATACGTATCCATCGCGTAGAGGTCGCGTGTGTACTGAGCCCAGTACGGGCTGCCGCTGACCCACGATGGAACGCCAGGCGCATCGCCGCGGACTTCGTCTCTCAGCCAGGACTGGCCCCAGTGGCTTCGCAGGATGATGGTGTCGTACTTGTCGACCTCCGGATCATCGAAGAACGTGGTCTTCAACTTCGACGGCCCGTACCGGCTCTTGAACACCATACGGAAGCTCTGCTTGTCGTTCAGCGCGGCCCTTCGGGCGGCTTCGCCGGAGATGCGGGCGCCGGCGTTGACGGAGAAATCCTCGCCGCCGTCGGGGTAGATCAGCTCGAGCGAGGCCGGTTTCTCCCATTGGCTGGACCGGCTGGCCTCCTGGATCGAGTTGGGATAGATCCCCTCCATCGGATCGAACAGGTCGCCGACGTCCAGCACCAGCGACATCGTCGGAATCGAGGTGAGGGCCTCCATCATCTGCGGGCCCCAGACCGGGTCGTTGACGATATCCGGATCCATTTCGTAATCGGCGGTGCGGGTCTGCCGATCGTGGTGATACTTACTGTAGATACCGGCTATCCACTGCTCCGGCAGGTCTCGGGCGGACTGATCGTTGCCCTGGACGAGCACCGAATCGAGGAAGATGTACGTTTGGGTCAGCGAGGGCGAGTCGACGTAGCCGTCCTTGAACGCCGCGGCTCGGACGGCGGTGGTGTCGCTGATGGCGATCGGTTCGGTGTAGACCGCAAACCCGCTGTCGGGGTCGGCCGGATCGCCGCCTTTGAGGGTGTACCGAATCTCGGCGCCGTCGAGGGTACTGGTGAGCGCCAGGCTGATCGGGGCGTCGTAGAATCCGTGGTCGACGCTGAAGTCAACCGGTTCGATGTAACCGAGAATGCCGCCGGAGTTGGCGGCGCCCGGCGTGGGAACGATGAAGAAGTACTCCGTCGGCGTCATTCCGCTGGTGTCGAGCGTACCGGTCATCTCGGGGCTGATCAGCATATCGGAACTGGTGGCCGAGTAGTTGAGGCCATGGATGGCCAGGACATTTTTTCCCTCGACCAGCAGGCCCACGTGAGCGGTGACATCGAAATCGATGAACTGCACGGCCAGTGAATCGGCATGGCCGCTGGAGGCGTTGGCGTTCCAGGCGTCGCCGTTGCCGTCGTTGGCGCCGGCGATTCTTACGCCGTTGAGGTAGGCGATGAACCCGTCGTCGTACTTCATCCGCAGCGTCAGCGTCGCCACGGCAGTACCGGCGTCAACGTCAAATTCCATGCGGCAGTACACGGTGGGGTTCACGTTGTTCATCTCGGCCTTCACGTCGAGGCCAATCAACGGGATGTAGGTCTGGGCCTCGTCATACCCGACGCCGGCGTTTCCGGTCAGCCAGGCGCCATCGTCGAAGTCCTTGGCGTACCACAAACCTTCGTCCGTCGCGTCGGTCGGCACCAGCGCCGTGGCGGGGCCACCCTCGGCGACCAGCGTCAGCGTCGTCAACTCGTAGCCGACGCCGTAGGAGACGTCTTCCACCTGAGGCGGGAAGGCCGGGCTGTAGTCGTGGGCGACGACGCCGTCGGGGCGAACGAGGGCGAGATACTCGCCGCTGCCGCTGAGCTTGAAGTTCAGGTGAAGTTGGGAGGCGGGATTGGTGCGATCCTTATCGGAGGCGAATACCACCAGGTAATCGCCGGCGGCGATCGTAACGGCGGGGAACCGCCACTTGGCGAGATTCGCGGCGTCGTCGGTCAGGGCCCATCCGTCGAGATCAACGTCGGCGCCGGTGGGGTTGTGGATCTCGATCCAATCGCGGAACGATCCGTCTTGATCGGCGAGCGTACTGTCGTTGATCGCCATAAACTCGGTAATCATGAGATCACCGGAGGCGACCGCAACCGAGGCGAACAGCACGGCGAACGTCATAGCACAGAGAGAGATCGAAAGCGTCCGGCCGGGCCGGTTCGAATCACGCCGCATGGAATCCTTCACGAGAATATCTCCTAGGACCGATTGTGAAACCAGGTCATCCACCACAACTCAAGACCAGAGTGCCTATTGTACCATAGCCCATCCGGTACGTCAGCGCCTATTACCACCGAGTTCGAACCCGAATCCCGCCTACAGCCGTTGCGCAAACGTGTCGGAAGTCCCCAAGAAACACACCGTTGGGATCTCGCTGCGGGTTGGACGTCGAAGCTGCTGAACTACATGTAGTTATAGGATATCGGGAGGCGGTTGTCAAAAACCAAATCGCCACAGGGCCGGCAATGTGAGCGACCTTCTTTTGTGGCAGTGGCTATGCGGCTCTTTGGATTTGCCAGTA
>CBDVCA010000043.1:0-19822 GCA_965372365.1 uncultured bacterium | reverse complement strand
TAGGATAGCTTCACACGTCTCTTGACCCCCCGCACTGCGGGGGGCTAGTAACGGCAGGCGCTCGTCAGACCCACCCCCCGATCCCCCGCCATCGGCGCAAGAAAAAAGAGTCTCCGCTGCAATGCCGATGATAGCAGATTGAAGAGAACCCATTATTTCCAAGTGGGCAGCCGCTGGGCCCCGAAGGGTCTGGATCCGGCTTCCCTAGCAATGGGCCTAGGTTCTTTCAATTACGCCGATCTGTCGAACATAGCAGAGACTCTTGTTCTCTTACCTTCATCCTACAATCCAAATATCGGCTAGCCAAATCTCACGCTTGAGATCAATTGCTCCAACCCGTGGAGGTTTGGGCGCAGGGGCGACGACTGGATCTATGCAGAGCCGCCGGATGAACTGCGCCACGTTGATGACCCGCCGAGCGCGGGTCAGGGTATTACGTGCGGCGATATCGCTGATACTCGACGCCGAGATGCTTGACCTTGTATCGCAGAATCCGCGGCGTAGCGCCGAGATCCCGGGCCGCCGCGGCCATGTTGCCGTCGACTCGCTTGAGCGCGTCGACAATGATGTCTCGCTCGAACAGGTCGACCCGATCGGCCAACGCCCCGGCCCCGACGGTGTCGGATGCGTCGGCCGTCTGCAGCGTCGGGGGCAAATGGTGGCCGCGGATGACGCCGTCGTTGCTGAGCAGGACGGCCCGCTCGATGCAGTTTTCCAATTCGCGAACGTTGCCGGGCCAGTGGTAGGCCACCATCATGTTGATCGCCGGGGTCGAGATGCGACGGACGTCTTTGCCGAGTTGCCGGGTGTATTTGCCGATGAAATGATCGGCCAGTTGGAGGATGTCGTCTTTGCGGTCGCGCAACGGCGGCAGGAAGATTGGGAACACGTTGATCCGGTAGTACAGATCCTGGCGGAACTGCTCGGCCGCGACGGCGGCCTCGAGGTCGTGATTGGTCGCCGTGATGATCCGAGCGTTGGCCTGGTGGGTGGCGCCGCTGCCGACCCGCTGAAACTCCTTCTCCTGCAGAACGCGAAGCAGCTTCACCTGGATGGCGG
This sequence comes from uncultured bacterium, assembly GCA_965372365.1. Lineage (GTDB taxonomy): Bacteria > Planctomycetota > Phycisphaerae > SM23-33 > FEN-1343 > CBDVCA01. The sequence continues at coordinate 18,763 of CBDVCA010000043.1, read as the reverse complement.
GCGAGAAGTCGCCGATCTCGTCGAGGAACAACGTACCGCCCCCGGCCTCTTCGATCCGCCCCTTGCGGCTCTCGACAGCGCCGGTGAAGGCGCCCTTCTCATGGCCGAACAGCTCGCTCTCCAGCAGGCTCTCGCTGAGCGCCGCGCAGTTCACACGAACGAACGGCCCCTTCGACCGGAGGCTGGAGTAATGAAGGGCGCTGGCGACCAGCTCCTTGCCGGTGCCCGACTCCCCACGAATCAGCACCATCGTGTCGGCGCCGGCCACTTGGTGGATCGACTTGTAGACCTCGCGCATGGCGTTGGAGTTGCCGATGATATTCTCGGGGCGGAAGCGGTCTTCCATCTCGTGATGCAGACGCAGATTCTCCTGCTCGAGGGCTTCCCGCTCCGACTGGGACGCCCGACGAGCCTTCACGTCGTTGGCGATCAGGCTGGCCACCACCGACAGCACCCGCACATCCTCTTCCAGCGAGGCGTCCGGATCATACGGGCGGTCCACCGACAGGAGGCCCACCGTCGCGTTGCCGATGGTGACCGGCACGCAAATGAAGCTGATCTCCCCGTCGGTCGTCTTGCTGCGACGGTGAATCCGATCGAGAAACTGCGGCTCCTCGGACACCTTGGGAATGATCGCCGGCTTGCCCGTCTCCAACACGCGGCCGACAACGCCCTCGCCCCGTCGATAGCGAAGCGACCGACTCCGGCCGGCCGGGAGATTGTGGCTGACCTCCTGCATCAACTCCTCCCCGTCGGGGCTGAGCAGCATGATCGTCCCGCGGACCATCCCGAGGTCGTGGTGCAGCACGTCGAGCACCGCTTCGAGCATCTGACGCTGACGCGTCTCGGCGGCCAGAATCTTGCTGACGCTGAACAACGCCTCCAATTCATGCACGTGCCGAGAAGCATGGCCCACACCACGCGGGGTATTCGACAGCGATTCGGTCATGGTACGCCGCATCCTTTCCTGCCCCACGGCCAATCGAAGGCCGCCGAGAACCTACAAAACTGTAATGTCCACCCCGACCCAATGCACATATGCAAATGCCATTCCTTCGGTGACAACAAACGCAACTTTTCCTGATTCCCGCACCTCAATTGGCTTGGAGGTTGGTATTCCATAAGTACATCGCTACAATGGGAGCGATATCACAATTATCGGCGACGCTAGACGACCTATGCTCCAGTATTAATACAAAAGTGTAGTTTGTTTCCCGGGCAAGTGACAATATTGTAGCATTCCCAGCCTCGTCGAACCAGGCTTCATTTGTGTAACGCACTGCAAATACGTACCCTACAGGAATCGATTCTTTTCCGGCACACAGTGTGCATGCACTGAACGCGCGTTGTCGACTCGCTTTGTCGCAGCAGAATGTGCCGCGGCAGTGGAATCCGGGCTGTCCCGCATCGTGTGGGTCTCGGGATCCTGGCCGGCCCTTAGCCATTAGGAAATGCACGAATGACTAACAGCAACATCCGACACGCATGTGTGGATTCCATCAGCAAGCTCAAGCTCTCCGAAGGCAGCATCGACTACCTGGCCAACCCGGTCGAAGATGTCTATTGCGAGCACGTCTTCAACGCGACCGCCCAGCGCAAGCGGCTCCCCAAGGAAGTCTTCACGTCGCTCCAGCGGACGATCCGGGCCGGCGAAGAACTGGAACCGGTCATCGCCGATGCGGTGGCGGTGGCGATGCGCGACTGGGCCGGCGAACACGGCGCGACGCACTTTACGCACTGGTTCCAGCCGATGACCGGCTCGACCGCCGAGAAACATGACAGCTTCATCACCCCCACCGGCGATGGCGAAGTGATGGCCCTGTTCAGCGGCAAGGAACTGGTCCGAGGCGAGTCCGACGCCTCCAGCTTCCCCTCCGGTGGACTTCGAGCCACCTTCGAAGCTCGCGGCTACACCGCTTGGGATCCGTCGAGCCCGGCGTTTATCCTCGACAACCCCAACGGCGCCACACTGGTGATCCCCACCATGTTCCTCAGTTGGATGGGCGACGCCCTCGACAAAAAGACACCCCTGCTGCGGTCGACCCAAGCGCTCAACACCCAAGCCCTACGGGTGCTGAAGCTGTTCGGCAGCCCGGCCACGCGAGTGATGACCACGATCGGCGCCGAGCAGGAATACTTCCTGATCGACAAGCATTTTTACTACGCCCGCCCCGACCTGATCAGCACCGGCCGAACGCTGTTCGGCGCCAAGCCGCCGAAGGGACAAGAACTGGACGATCAGTACTTCGGCGCCATCGTCGAGCGGGTGCTGGCGATTATGGCCGAGGTCGAGTACGAACTGCTCCGCCTGGGCGTGCCGATCAAGACACGCCACAATGAGGTGGCCCCGGGCCAGTACGAAATCGCCCCGACCTTCGAGACGGCGAACCTGGCCACCGACCACCAGATGCTCACCATGGAAACGCTGCGTAAGGTAGCCAACCGTCACGGCATGGCCTGCCTGATGCACGAAAAACCCTTCGCCGGTATCAACGGCTCCGGAAAGCACAACAACTGGTCCATGGTCACCGACACCGGCGAGAATCTGCTGGAGCCGGGGGATACGCCCCACGCCAACGCCCAGTTCCTCATCTACTGCGCCGCCGTGTGCCGGGCGGTCCACAAGTACGCCGGCCTGCTCCGCCTGACCGTCGCCGGAGCCGGAAACGACCACCGCCTCGGAGCCAACGAAGCGCCGCCGGCGATTATCAGCATCTTCCTGGGCGGGCAGCTCAGTGACATTTTCGACCAACTGGCCGCCGGGGCCGCCTCCAGCAGCAAGAGCGGCGGCGCCATCGAAGTGGGCGTCTCCATGCTGCCCAAGTTGCCCCGAGACGCCGGCGACCGCAACCGGACCAGCCCGTTCGCCTTCACCGGCAACAAGTTCGAGTTCCGCGCCGTCGGAAGCAGCCAGTCGGTGGCCGGACCCAATACGGTGCTCAACGCCATCGTCTCGGAGTCGCTGGACTACATCGCCACGAAGTTGGAGAAGGCCGTCGAAGACGGCGAAGACCTCAACGCGGCCGTCCAGGCTCTGATGCCCGAACTGATCGCCGAGTTCAAGCCTGTCCTGTTCGACGGCGACAACTACTCCGCCGCGTGGCGCGCCGAAGCCGCCGAACGCGGACTGCCCAACTACCGCAACAGCGTCGACGCGCTGCCGCTGGCGACGGCGCCGGAGACCATCGAACTGATGGCCAAGTACAAGGTCTACTCCGAACGCGAGTTGCGCAGCCGTCAGGAGATTCTACTGGGGAACTATTCCACGGCGATCTCGATCGAAGGCAAGACCGCTTCGATGATCGTCCACACGATGATTATCCCGGCGGCCCTGAAGTACCAAGCCGACGTAGCCGGCGCCGTGAACGCCGCCGCCGCCGCCGGGGTAGAAGACGCCACGCAACAGGAGTTGCTGGCCGAACTGGCCGCGACCCTCGGCGCCGCCAGAACCGGTGTGGTGGCGCTCGATGCGGCAATGGAAGCCGAGCCCGACGGCGATACGATGGACGTCGCCGCCTACATGCGGGACAGCGTCCTGGCGACGATGAACGACCTCCGCGTCTCGGTCGACAAGCTCGAGTCGATGGTGGCCGAATCGCTCTGGCCGCTGCCCAGCTACCACGAAATGCTGTTCGTTCGCTGATCACCGGCAACTTCATGCCTATGTCGATAGCGCGTACGCCGGAGATGGCCCCAAGGTCATCCCCGGCTTCCTCGCGGTTGACGCGACCCGGCGCCGATGACAACACTACTGTAGAGAGGCGTGCGATATCGAGATGATGCGTAGAGCTCCCAAAGATCAAGGCCTGTACGAAGCCAGGCGCGAGCATGACGCGTGCGGAGTCGGCGCTGTGGTCAATATCTCCGGCCAACGCAGCCACGAGATCCTCGCCCACGGAAACCAGATCCTGCTGAACCTTCAACACCGCGGCGCCGCCGGGGCCGATGAATCGACCGGCGACGGGGCGGGCATTCTGTTTCAGATCCCCCACGAGTTTTTCGCCGAACAACTCGAAGCCCAGGGCGTCACCCTCGGCGAAAGCGGCGCCTACGGCGTGGCCATGGTGTTCCTGCCCACCGACGACGCCACCCGCGCCATGTGCGAGCGAACGTTGGAATCGGCCTGCGCCCATTACGAGCTCAAGGCGTTGGGGTGGCGCGACGTACCCAGCGACAACAGGCGCCTCGGCGACATCGCCCGAGCCGCCGAGCCGATCGTGCGGCAACTGTTCATCGACGGGGCGGGGCTGACCGAGGAGCCGCTGGAGCGAAAACTCTATATGGCGCGAAAGCGCGCCGAACGCCTCACGCGCGAAACGCTCGGCGACGACGCCGAGGATTTCCACGTCGCCACCATGTCGTGCAGGACGATCTGCTACAAAGGCATGTTCCTGTCGCCGCAGTTGTTCGGGTATTACCCCGACCTGTCTGACGAACGGATGGTCTCGGCGTTGGCGATCGTGCATCAGCGGTACAGCACCAACACGTTCCCCAGTTGGGCGTTGGCCCAGCCGTTCCGGAGCCTCGCCCACAACGGCGAGATCAACACCCTCAGCGGCAACCGTAACCGCATGCGGGCTCGCGAACTCCGCATGGCCAGCGACATCCTCGGGCCGGACCTGAGCGATCTGCACCCGGTATTGCCGGAGGGGGCCAGCGATTCGGCCCAATTCGACTGCGCGCTGGAGTTGCTCACACGCGCCGGCCGATCCATGCCCCACGCCATGATGATGATGATCCCCGAGGCTTTTGGCGCGGCCTATCATATCAGCACCGACAAGCGGGCCTTCTACGAATACCACGCCGCGATCATGGAGCCGTGGGACGGACCGGCCGCCATGGTCTTCACCGACGGTCGCATCGTCGGCGGAACGCTCGACCGCAACGGGTTGCGACCGTGCCGATACGTCGAAACCTCCGACGGGTTGGTCGTCATGGCCTCCGAGGCCGGCGTCATCGAGTTCGAACCGGACAGAATTGTCTCGAAAGGACGGCTTCAGCCAGGCCGCATGTTCCTGGTCGACACCGTCAAAGGGCGCATCGTCACCGACAACGAAATCAAGAGCAAGATCGTCCGCCAGAAGCCCTACCGGCGATGGTTGGACGAAAACCGCATCGAACTGCGAGGCTTGTTCGACGCCGCGATGCCGACCCTGAGCGACCCCGAAGCGACGGCCCGGCGAATGCGGATGTTCGGCTACTCGCGCGAAGAGCTCAAGATGATCTTGGCGCCGATGATCGTCAACGGCCAGGAGCCCATCGGATCGATGGGCAACGACACGCCGCTGGCCGTGCTGAGCGAGAAGCCGACCAGTCTGTTCAACTACTTCAAGCAGATGTTCGCCCAAGTGACCAACCCGCCGATCGACCCGTTGCGGGAAGGGCTGGTGATGTCGGTGATGCTGTACACCGGCAAGCGGCACAACCTGCTCGACGAAACGCCCGAGCACTGCCGGCAGTTGAAGTTGAGCCAGCCGATCCTGACCAACGCCGACATCGAGCGTCTTCGAACGGTTCGTCGCGACGACTTTCGAATCGCGACCATCCACTCCCTGTTCGACGCCGACGGCCCCGACGGCGCCGCCAGCCTTGAACAGGCGCTGGCCCGCCTGGTCGACGCGGCCGTCGCCGCCATCGACGACGGCGCCTCGCTGCTGATTGTCAGCGACCGCGACGCCTCCGACACCCACGCGCCCATCCCCGCCCTGCTGGCGATTTCGGCCGTGCACCAGGGCCTGCTCCAGCGGGGCCTGCGAGGGGAGGCCGGGTTGGTGGTCGAAAGCGGAGAGCCGCGAGAGGTCATGCACTTCTGCCTGCTGTTCGGCTACGGAGCCAACGCCGTCAACCCCTACCTCGCCTTCGAGACCTTCGACTACATGCAGCATTCCGGTCAGGTCTCCGAGGATCTCGAAGCCAGCGAGATGGCCGACAATTACATCGGCGCGGTCAAGAAGGGCATTCTCAAGGTCATGAGCAAGATGGGCATCTCCACCTTGCGCAGCTACCGCAACGCCCAGCTATTCGAGGCGATCGGGCTGAGCCGCACCTTGATCGACAAGTACTTCACGGGCACATCGTCGCGTATCGAAGGCATCGGTCTGGCCGAGGTGGCCGCCGAGGCCCTCGCCCGCCATCACGAGGCCCTGCGATCGCGAAGCTGCGATGAACTCGACATGGACTACGGCGGCGACTACCACTGGCGAGCCGACGGAGCCGAGCATCTGTGGAACCCCACGACGATCGCCTCGTTGCAACACGCTGTCCGCAACAACGACCAGCGCGCGTACGACACGTTCGCCCAAGCCGTCAACGACCAGTCGCGTCATCTGTGTACGCTTCGCGGCATGTTCGGCCTCGTCGAGGGCGAACCGATCCCGCTGGAAGAGGTCGAACCGGCGTCGGAAATCGTCAAGCGATTCTGCACCGGCGCCATGAGCCATGGGTCGCTGTCCAAGGAAGTCCACGAGGACATGGCCGTCGCCATGAACCGGATCGAGGGCATGAGCAACACCGGCGAAGGCGGCGAGCACACCTCCCGGTACACCCTTGGCGCCGACGGCGCCGACAAGAACAGCGCCATCAAGCAGGTCGCCAGCGGCCGCTTCGGCGTGACGATGACCTACCTGACCCACGCCAAAGAGATCCAGATCAAAATGGCCCAAGGCGCCAAGCCCGGCGAAGGCGGCCACCTGCCCGGTCACAAGGTCACCGACGAGATCGCCGCGATGCGGTTCTCCACGCCGGGGGTCACGCTGATTTCGCCGCCGCCGCACCATGATATTTACTCCATCGAGGATCTCGCCCAGTTGATCTATGACCTCAAGTGCGCCAACCCCGGCGTGAAGGTCTCGGTCAAACTGGTCGCCGAGGTCGGCGTCGGCGCCATCGCCGTCGGCGTCGCCAAGGGCAACGCCGACGAGGTTCTCATCAGCGGCTACGACGGCGGCACCGGCTCCAGCCCGCTGTCATCGGTCAAGCACGCCGGCGTCCCCTGGGAACTGGGCCTGGCCGAGACTCAGCAGGTGCTGGTGCTCAACGGCCTTCGCGACCGCATCCGCGTGCAGACCGACGGCCAGCTCCGCACCGGACGCGATATTGTGATCGCCGCGTTGCTGGGCGCCGAGCAGTTCGGCTTCGGCGCCGCGGCCCTGGTCGCCCTGGGATGCGTCCTGATGCGGAAATGCCATCTGGGCGTCTGCCCGGTCGGCGTGGCCACGCAGGACCCCGAGCTCCGCGGCCGCTACACCGGACGTCCCGAACACCTCGAACGCTACATGCTGTTCGTCGCCGAAGAGGTCCGGCGGATCATGGCCGCGTTGGGGTTCGCCACGTTCGCCGAGATGATCGGCCGGACCGACCGGCTCAACGTCGCCGGCGCCGTCGATCACTGGAAGAGCAAGGGGTTGGATTTCTCCGCCCTGCTCAAAGCGCCCGACGCCTCCGACGGCCGGGCGATCCGCCAGGTGCGGATGCAGCACGACCCGCTGACCGACCACATCGATTGGGATATGATCGAACCGGTCGACAAGGCTCTGGCCGCACACGAGCCGATCGTGATCTCACGGACCATTCGCAACATCAACCGCACGGCCGGAACCATCCTCTCCAGCCATCTGGTCAAGGCCTACGGAGCCGACGAGATCCCCGACGGCGCCGTCACCATCGAGTACACCGGCTCGGCGGGCCAGAGCTTCGGGGCGTTCGCGACCCAGGGCGTTACGCTCAAGCTGGTCGGCGAGGCCAACGACTACGTCGGCAAGGGCCTCTCCGGCGGCCGGATCATCATCCAGGCGCCGCCGGAATCGCCCTTCGTGCCGCACGAGAACATCATCGCCGGCAACACGCTGCTGTACGGGGCGACGGCCGGGGAGGTCTTCATCAACGGCGTGGCCGGCGAGCGGTTCTGCGTACGCAACAGCGGAGCCACGGCGGTTGTCGAAGGCGTCGGCGATCATGGCTGCGAGTACATGACCGGCGGGGTCGTCGTCATCCTGGGCCGAACCGGGCGAAACTTCGCCGCCGGCATGAGCGGCGGGGTCGCGTACGTCCTGGACGAGCACCAGTTGTTCGACACCCTGTGCAACCTGGACATGGTCGACCTCGAGAGCGTCTGGCAGGACGAGGACAAGGACCTGCTGCGGAGCCTGATCGCGCGTCATCGCGACCTGACCGGCAGCGAGCAGGCCAAGCGAATTCTGGACAACTGGGCGTTGAGGGTCGGCCGCTTCGTGAAAGTGATGCCGATCGAGTACCGCCGCGCCCTGCAGCAACTGCGACAACGAGAACGGCGTCACGCCGAAACCACGCCGGCGACTGAGGAAGTGTTCAATGGGTGACCCCACAGGATTCTTGACCCACGGGCGTCAAGACGCGCCGCACCGGCCGGTGGCTGAGCGGACGAAAGACTACGCCGAAACCGACGCGCCGCTGAGCGCCGAGGACCTGATGTGTCAGGCGTCGCGATGCATGGACTGCGGAATTCCCTTCTGCCACGGAACCGGCTGCCCGCTGGCCAATCGCATCCCCGAGTTCAACGACTTGGTCTATCGCGGACGTTGGCGCGACGCCCTGGACGTGCTGCAGTCGACGAACAATTTCCCCGAAATCACCGGGCGGATCTGCCCCGCTCCGTGCGAGGCGTCCTGCACGCTGAATATCAACGACGACCCCGTGTTGATTCGACACATCGAAATGCAGATCGTCGAGCGCGGGTTCGCCGAAGGCTGGATTCAGCCTCAGCCGCCCGCCGCGATGACCGAGAAGCGAGTGGCCGTGGTCGGGTCGGGGCCGGCGGGACTGGCCGCCGCCCAGCAGTTGGCGCGGGCCGGGCACGAGGTGATCGTATACGAAAAGGACCACCGCCCCGGCGGATTGCTCCGGTACGGCATTCCCGATTTCAAACTCGACAAGTCCGTCCTCGACCGGCGTATCGAGCAGATGGAGGCCGAAGGCGTCAGGTTCCAGACCGACGTCCTGGGCGGCGAAGATCTCTCGGCCTCCTTCATCCAGCGGCGTTTCGACGCCATCTGCCTGACCATGGGCGCCGGGGAGCCCCGGGACCTGGACGTTCCCGGCCGCGAGCTTGACGGGGTCCATTTCGCGATGGACTTCCTCGCCGAGCAGAACCGGCGTAACGCCGGCGAACTGGGCGACACCGAGGTTACGATCTCGGCGGCCGGCAAGCACGTCGTCGTCATCGGCGGCGGCGACACCGGCAGCGACTGCGTCGGCTCCTCCATTCGCCGGAACGCCGCGTCGGTCACGCAGGTGGAGATTCTCCCCCAACCCCCCGAAGCGTCGAACCCGCAGACGCCATGGCCGCTGTGGCCCCTGATTCTGAGGACCTCGACCAGCCAGGAGGAAGGCTGCGAGCGGATGTGGTGCGTGCTGACTAAGGAACTGATCGGCTCCGGCGGGCGCGTGACCGAACTGAAGGCCGCCAAGGTCGACTGGACCGAACGCGAGGGCCGACAGAAGATGAGCGAGGTCGACGGCGGCGTGTTCACGCTGAAGGCCGACCTGGTCCTGCTGGCCATGGGTTTCGTGCACGTAACGCATTCGGGGTTGGCCGAAGCCTTGGGCGTCGAGTTCGACGACCGGGGCGACATTGTCACCAATAACCACATGACGAGCGTCGAGGGCGTATTCGCCGCCGGCGACGCCGCGACCGGCGCTTCGCTGGTCGTCCGGGCCATCGACGCCGGACGCGAAACAGCCGCGGCCGTCGATGCGTGGCTGCGACGCTGACCGAGAACGTCGCACTCCGCTTCGACACATCTATCGACACGCATTCTCAAAACCGACGGCCGCTATCGGGCGACCGTCGTTCTGCTCGCCGGCGCCGCTTGGGCAACAATCTTGATTTCCAGGAAGTTTGCGATTGTAACGGGCCGCTCATGGTGTATGACATACTTACTTGTTGGGGTCGCCGCGGCTCCGACGGTTGGTGAACGAGACCCTCAAGTACTTGACAGGAAACCACGATAATGGCGAAGTTAGCGATCAACGGCGGTTCAAAAGTCGTCACGCAGAAGAGCGGCGTATCCTGGCCCCAATTCGACGCCAAAGACGAGAAGGCTTTGCTAAAGGTCTTCCGCAGCGGCACATGGTGGCGAGGCGGCACAATCGAAGCCCAGGCCGAAAGCGAGTGCGGCAAGTTCGAGCGTGCGTTCGCGGCGATGCACGACGCCAAGTGCGGACTGGCCGTCTTCAACGGCACCGTCGCCGTCGAATGCGCCCTGCGAGCGGCGGGCGTTCAGCCCGGTGATGAGGTCATCGTTCCGGCGATGTCGTTCGTCGTCTCAGCGTCGGCGGTGCTGCCTCTGGCGGCGGTTCCGGTGTTCGCCGATTGCGACCCCGATACGCTGCAGACCAGCCCCGAGGCCATCGAGGCGGCCATCACCCCCCGCACCACGGCCATCGTTATCGTCCACTTCGGCGGCTACCCGGCCGATCTGGACAAGATTGTCAAGATCGCCCGCAAGCACAAGCTGGCCCTGATCGAAGACTCGGCCCACGCCCACGGCTCGCAATGGCGGGGCAAGGGCGTCGGCTCCTACGGCGACTACGGCACGTTCAGCTTCCAGCAGTCCAAGGCGATCACCGCCGGCGAAGGCGGTATGGTGCTGTGCAAGTCGCTGGAGCACTGGAAGGCCGCCTACCGCTACAGCAACCTCGGCCGCCTCGAATCCAAGGGCTTCTACGACTTCCACGTCCTGTCGTCGAATCTGAGAATGACCGACCTGCAAGGCGCCCTGCTGAATTCGCAACTGGCGAAGTTCAAGGGCCAGCTCCGCAAGCGAACGGCCGGCGCCGCCTATCTCAGCAAGCAGTTACGCGCCATCGGCGGTGTCGAGCCGCTCCCCGAAGACGAGCGAATCACGCGCCGGGGATTCTTCTACTACATCTACAAGTACGACGCGGCCGAGTTCAAAGGCCTCAGCCGCGATGCGTTCCTTGATGCGATTCGCGCCGAAGGCGTACCCAGCGCCGGCCGAGCCTACGGCAGCGCGATCAATACGTATCCGCTCTTCCGCGAGATGAAGATGCCCAAGAAGTACACCAAGAGCCAGTACGCCAAGGTGAAGATGCCCGTCGCCGAGGACGCCTGCCTCAACCGGATCTGCACGTTCGGCCACACGCTGCTGCTGGATAACCGCAAGTTGCTGGCCCAAGTGGCCGAAGCGATCGCCAAGGTCAAGGACAACGTCGACGAACTCGTCTCCGGCGCCAAAGGCCGCAAACGCAAGGCGAGAAAGAAGTAAGATTCGCCGTCTGAAGGATAGAGCCCCGTGCAATCGCCGCCGAGAGTACTGTCGTAACGACCTTCACGCAGAACAGGAGACGCACAATGTCTGACTCTTCCACGTCGGTTATTCAAGTCGGCATGGCCTGCCGTTCAATGAATCCCCCCCTCGGGACGGTTATTGTCGGGTTCCCCGGCGTGAGGCCCAACACCGGAATCGATTTGGACCTGTGCGCCCGTGCGGCGGTCTTCGCCGAACCGGGGGCCGACCGCCCGTCCGCGGCAATGGTTGTGCTGGATAATATCGGCGTCTCCGCCGGCGTCGTCGCCTCGATCCGCGCCGCAGCGGCCGAGGCCGTCCCGGGTCTGGAGGCCGATTCGATTATGGTCGGCGCCACGCATACGCACTCGGCGCCGGCTCTTTCCCGCTTCGGCCGCAGCAAACCGGTAGACCCGACGTACGTTCAACTGGCCATCACAACCGCCGCGGCCGCCATCGCCGACGCTTGGGGCGCCCGTGGCGATGTCCGGATGCGTGTCGGTTGCGGCGGCGCCGCCGAGTTGCACCACAACCGCCGCGTCGTCGACGCCGACGGCAAGGCGACCAATGTGTGGCTCGACCTCGAGGGCGAACATACCGGCTACACCAACCCCGACGTGCCGTTCGTCGTGTTCGAGGACGCCAAGACCGGCGCCGTCAGCGGCATGCTGGTCTCCTACGGGTGCCACCCGGTCGCCATGGGTCCGGGAAGTTTGACCGCCGGACCGGATTACCCCGGCTATTTCGTCCGCAAGCTCGAAGCCGCCACCGGCGCCGCCACCGTGATCCACGTGACCGGCGGCGGGGGCGATATCAACCCCCGCGATTGTCTCGGCGACACCTCCGCCCAAGCCCGACAGATGGGCGAGACGCTGGCCGATGTCGTCAGCGGCGCCATGGCCGGCGCCGCCGCTTGCGACGCCGCGCCCATCCGAACCGCTTCGGTTCCGCTGCCGTTGACGCTGGGCCCGAACGCCCAAGAGAACTACAGCAATCGCGCCGACGACGCCGGCGAAGACTCGATCCTCACCACTGAAGTGCAGGCCATCCGCCTGGGCGACTGGATCATCGTCAGCGCCCCCGGCGAACTGTTCTCCCAAATCGCCAAGGCGATGGAAGAAGCGGCCCCGGTCGCCAACGCAATGGTCGCCGGCTACACCAACGACCTCCTGGGATACCTCTTCACCGACGCCGCCCTCATCGAAGGCGGCTACGAGCCTCGTAACGGGATCTCCGAGAATATCGAAAAGCCCCTGATCGCCGCCGCTCGCGACGCCATGGCGGCGACGTGTACGTAGGGAGTTGGGGCTCTTATCCCGAAAGGATGTCGGGTTCTCCTCCCGAAATGGTGGTGGATACTCGTTCATCCATGATGTAATGGTTTGCTTGGAACGGGATTCGGTCGTTCAAGTGAAACTGCCTGTAAGGCCCGTAGGGCCGACAGATTTGTAGCCCGGTCCGTCAGGGCCGGGGCGGGGCTGCCCCATAGCGCCCCAAGCCCCGATAGGGGCGACACCCCGTGGCCATACGGGTTGTGTGTCGCCCCTGACGGGGCTTGTATCGGGGGGGGGGGGGGATTACGATTCTCGCCGCGGCGAGCTACAAATCTGTCGCCCCTAACGGGGCTGGTCCGCCATGATGTTAAACACGCCGCCAAGCATACCGCCATCATGGGAGGATAACCGAAAAACACTGTGAACGGTTACGGAACGCAGCAGGAACAGCTTTTTCAACGCGCTGGTATGTCCCCGGATGCTGGATTTCTACCTCCGGGCCGACCCGTAGCTGTTCACACGGACGCGATGAGGGCGGCGCGAATGGCGTCGACGACTTCGGCGGTCCCGAACGGCTTCTGCACGAACCCGGCCAGGCCCCGGTCGCCGAGGCGGCTGGTGACGTCGCTTTCGGTGTAGCCGCTCATCAGAACCACCCGGGCGTCGGGGCGGATTCTCCGGATCGCGTCGAAGGCCTCTTCGCCGCTCATCTCGGGCATGGTCATATCCAGCAGAACCGCCACGAATGCGTCGGGCTGCTTGGCGAACACGTCCACGGCCTCGCGACCGTTGACGGCGGTCACCACATCGAAGCCGCGGCTTTGGAGCATGCGGGCTCCGATGCTCCGGACGGCCTCATCATCGTCGACCAGCAGAACGGTTCCCTCGCCCCGCCAATCGGCCGCCAAGGTCTTGGCTGCCTCGGTCGGCGGCGCGACCCATCCGGGCGCCGCCGGCAATAGAACCTTGATGCTCGTCCCTTGCCCCGGTTCGGAGTACACCCGGACGGCGCCGCGATGGCCCCGAACGATGCCCAACACCGCGGCCATACCCAGCCCGCGTCCGGTGAACTTCGTCGAGAAGAACGGGTCGAACAACTTAGCCCTGACCTCCTCGTCCATGCCGCAACCGTCGTCGGTCACGTTCAGGCAAGCGTAGACGCCCTCGGGCAGGGCCTCGTTCAGGTAGCTGCCTGCGAGGTAGTCGGCGTCGGCCTCGATGGTGCGGGTGGCTATCGTGATCGTTCCGACATGATCGCCGGCGGCGTCGGAAGCGTTGGTGATCAGGTTCATAACAATCTGCCGAATCTGGGACACGTCGCCCCTGACCAGGGGAAGTTGATCGTCCAGTTTGTACCTGACTCGCACCTTCTTGCCGATCGAGACCCCCAGCAGTTCGACCATGTCTTGAATGACGTCGTTGAGATTCAGTTCGGCGACGAAGAAGTTGCCCTTGCCCGAATAGGCCAGCATCTGGTTGGTCAGTTCCGACGCCCGGACGGCCGCGTGCCTGATCTCCTCGATATGCCGACGCACCGGCGAGGTCCCGGGCAGGTCCGCCAGCACCAGGTCGGCGTTGCCCATGACGGCGACGAGCAGATTGTTGAAGTCGTGGGCGATGCCCCCGGCGAGAACCCCCAGGCTCTCGAGTTTCTGAGCGTGCTGCACCTGGGCCTGGAACTGCAGCCGATCCTCCTCGGCCTGCTTGATCCCCGAGATATCCTCCACCACTTCGATGAATCCTTCGGACCGGCCGTCGTCGGTGAAAACGGGGAACGCCCGGACCCGAACGGGGAACGAGGATCCATCTTCGCGCTCACCCTCGTGCTCGACCATGGCGGGTTGCCCGGTGTCCATCGCGACCAGACCGGGGCAATCGACGCAGGGGGTCAGCCGGTTCTCAAAGGCCGCAAAGCACTTCTTGCGGATGAACTCTTTGGCAGGACGGTTGTGGGCCTTCCCTTGGGCCGCGTTGGTCATCACGATGTTCAGGTTCGAGTCGATCAGCGAAATGCCCAAATCGATGTTGTCGACAAGCGTCCGATATCGCTCTTCGCTAGCTCTCAACTTGCGCCCCCCGACGTCCTGTGCAAAAACATAGAAGAACCCGCCCCACATCGCGAATTCGAGAATTTCCAGATAATCCTCGGTCAGATCCAAGGTCTTGATGTCGAGCACCCACTCTAATGAGTTGCTCAGATTGTGGAACAGCATGAAGCCAAACAGGATGAACAGGATCACCCGCACATCGTGGCGCAGCCGGTGACGGCATCGGACCACAGCGAACACGGTCGCGAACACCATCGCCGCCAGGGACAGCACGTCGAAGATACCGACGGCCCTGTTCACGCCTGCTCCTCGCCGGGCGTGAACGCCCGCCAACTCCACAGCGCCAAGAGGATAGCGCTGGCGGAATAGCCACTGTGCTCGATAAGATTGAGTAGATCCTCGTAGAAGAACCCCTCCAGGATCGTTATCGTCCTGGCGACCATGAGGGCGCCGAACGCCCAATAGAAGAGATGCCGGCACGGCAGCGATCGCAGTTCAGACCGGTACCTAATGCAGAACAGCGTGACGCACACGCCAACCAGCAAGGCGATGATTTCGTTCCCTTGCACCATCCGGCACTTGCCCTCTCGGCAGTTTTCATGCGGTCGCGGCCGCGGCCATCGTAACCCCAAGGGCATTCTAGACAGGACGCCGAGAAGTTGACAAGGACATACGCCCTATTGGTATGGACTCACCATCGAACGTTCGGGTGCGGCCGCACGCCAACAACCGGAGCGAGCCCAAGTCGCCAAAATGATTCTAACCTGCTTATCGACAGTGTCTTACAGTGTGTTTGCCCTGCATCTTCTTTGGCGACACGCCGGCGGACCGCCAAACGCCGTCCGTGGGCGATATGCATCCTAACCGCCTGATATTACAGTTGTTGCCAAGCTTCAAACTTTACCGCGATCTTGCTTGGCACGGACTTGGCCTATGCCGATAATGGGTAATCAGTCATGTGGCCATTTGAGAGAAAAATTCGACAGCGTCGTCTGGAGGTTCGCAAGAACATCCCCACCCAGCGTGGAGCGTTGTGGCGCAGGTTCGCCGCGGCCGGGGGGCCGGGGAGCCTGGGCATCGCCGCGGCGTTCTTCGTCATCGCCGCCGCGTCGGTGGTGCTGCCGCCGGAGAGTTTCAACTACCGTGAAGGGCAGGTCGCTGCGAAGATCTACGCCCGGATCGATTTCCGAGCCCCCAACGCCCAGTGGACCGAGGAAGCCCGCGACCACGCCGGCAACCAGACCGCTTCGATCTACGCCCCCAGCCAGGGGCTGCTGTCTGAAGTCGAGGCGCAACTGCAGGCCCTGCCGGGCAAGGCCAAAAACGCCGCCGGGGACGAGAAGTCGCAGGTGATGGAGCAGTTCGCCCTCAAAGAAGAAGACTTGGCGCTGCTTGTTCCGTTCGCCGACGCCCCCGACATCCATCGCTGGAAATCCGCGGTGGTCAACGCCGTGGTCCAGTTGGGTTCGAAGGTGATCCTCTCGCCGCGGGATTTCAAGCAGGAGAACGGCCGGCTCTCGACGGAGGTGCTGCTGGACACCCCCGACGCCCAGGTGGCCGTCGACAAGCGGATGATCACGGCCACCAACGAGCCCAACCGGCTCAACGACGCGCTGGCGTCGGTGGTCGACCCGTTCGACAAGAAGGTTCGCCCGTTCGTTCGCGGCTATCTGCTTCAGCACATCAAGGGCAACCGCCCCACCTATACGCTGGACGTTGAGAAGACGCAGGCGAGAATCCGCGCCGCACGCGAGGCCGTCGAACCCTCGACCGACGCCTACGTCGCCGACGACGTCATCTTCGTCGGCGGAACGCTCACCGCAACCAGCCTGACGATCCTTCGGGCCGAGCACGACGCCCACCGGAAATGGCTGTCGCACACCGACCCCAACCACGACGGCCGAATCCTCGCCGGCCGAGTGATCGCCACATGGCTGGTCGTCGCCGGCCTGTGCGGGTATATCGCACTGTACCAGCAACGCATCGTGAAGAATCTCATGCGAGGCCTCGGCCTGGCGGCGCTGATGTCGATAATGCTGACGTTGACCAAAGTCATCGTCGTCGTCGGGTGGAACATCCACCTGAGTATCGGCGTAACGTCGATGGCGGCGGTGATCGTGGCCATCGCCTACACGCGACGGTTCGCACTGGCCGCCGGCGGCGCGCTGTCGATGCTGCTGGTCATCCAACTGCAGCAGGACATCGGCTTCCTGCTGACCATGCTCACGCCCATGGCCATCAGCGTGCTGCTGATGAAGGAAATCCGCACACGGTCCAAGGTCATCGAAGTGGGCGCCGGAGCCGCGGCGGCCGCCTTTTTGGCCACGGCGATTACCCAAATCGCCGGAGCCGAGCCCTTCAGCCGACGCATGGCCGCCGACTGCGGCTGGGCCGCCGGCGGGGTAATGGCCATGGGCTTCATTATCCAGGGCATTCTGCCGCTGATCGAACGAGCCTTCCACATCGCCACCGCCATGACGCTGCTGGAATGGTGCGACGCCAACAAGCGGCTCCTCAAGCGGCTCGCCATGGAAGCGCCGGGCACCTTCAATCACTCGCTCCTGCTGGGCACGCTCTGCGAAGCCGCCGCCGAGACCGTCGGC
Organism: uncultured bacterium; assembly: GCA_965372365.1. Lineage (GTDB taxonomy): Bacteria > Planctomycetota > Phycisphaerae > SM23-33 > FEN-1343 > CBDVCA01. The sequence goes on along the minus strand of CBDVCA010000043.1, from coordinate 1,553 downwards.
GGCAACGGGCTGCTCGCTCGCGTGGGCGCCTACTACCACGACATCGGCAAGATCAACAAACCCGAGTACTTCGTGGAGAACCAGTTCGGCTCGCCCTCCAAACACGAGAAGCTCAGCCCGGCGATGAGTCTGCTGATTATCACCGGCCACGTCAAAGACGGCATCGAGATGGCGAAGGAATACAATCTGCCGACGGTGCTGCAACCGTTTATCGCCACCCATCACGGCACGACGCTGGTGCAGTATTTCTACCACGCCGCGACCCAACGGGCCGACGGCGATCGAGTTCCCGACGAGGTCGAGTTCCGCTACCCCGGCCCCAAGCCCCAAACCAAGGAAGCCGGCATTCTCATGCTCGCCGACGCCACCGAGTCGTCGGTGCGAGCGATGTCCGACCCGACCCCGGCGCGGATCGAAGCCCAGGCCCATTCGGTGCTCACCGCCCGACTGACCGACGGGCAGCTCGACGAGTGCGACCTGACGCTGCGCGACGCCCACAAGATCGAGGAATCGCTGGTCAAGAGCCTCTGCGGCATCTACCACGGTCGAATCGCCTACCCCAAGGGCGAGGCCAAACCCGCACGACGCTCCGGCGGCCACCGGTCGACGGGGGCCTGAAGTCCCGGCGATTTCAGACGTCGCCGTACACGCGTCCGACGCCGAACGCTTCGAGCAGTTCATTCTCTCGCCGGTGCATCTTCGCGGCCCGTCGGGGGGTATCGTCGTCGTACCCCATCGCGTGAAGCAGCCCATGGGCGACATACAGCAGCAGTTCAGGCCACGCCTGGCGCCCGCGACGGCGCCCTTCGGCGGCCGCGATGTCGTAGCAGACGATAATCTGGGCGCACAGCCCCCCATCCGGCCCGTCGCCGAGATCGAAGCTGATAACGTCGGTCGGCCCTTGGTGGCGGAGGAACCGCCGGTTCAGCGTGGCCATCCGACGCCGCCCCACCACCGTCACGTCCACATGCTCAACGTCGCGTCCTTCGGCCTCGGCGACCCAATCGACCAGCGAGCGTATCCGCTCGGTGGGGATGCGCCGGCCGCGAAGGGTCGACCCAATCGTAATCCGCCCGTCCGGCTGTGCAGGTCGTCTGGTCATAAGGTCAGTGTGCCCATTGCCGGCGGGTCCGTCAAGAGCCGACGCCGCCGGTTGTGTGTGACTAGCGTTCGTGATCTATCGCAACGAGTTTCGCATACGAGGATTAGGTGTTAAGGCCGTTGCTGTCAGCCCCAACGGGGCGGCGGCGTTTAGCCCGCCGCGGCGGGTGAACGGCTCACACGAATCTCAAAGCCCCAACGGGGCGACACATCGGCCGACCGAGGGCGTCCAGCCCTCCGCCTTGTGTCGCCCCGCTGGGGCTTGATCGTTTGAGCGTCAGTCTTCCCGCCGCGGCGGGCTAAACGCCTTTGCCCTTTCGGGGCTTCTCCTGTGACGCCGCACATTGGCCCTGCCGATTCAGCATCAGATGTTCATTGCCAGGAAGTCCATCCGACGCCGCCGGTTGTGACCGGGTGAATCCTTTTGCATCTGCCGCCGAATGACACTACAA
>CBDVCA010000042.1:0-20554 GCA_965372365.1 uncultured bacterium | reverse complement strand
CCGCCGGGCAGGGGGAACCCGGCGGGCGGCCTCGGCATCACCCGCAGCCAGGGGGAGGACCGCGAGTGTTGGTGCAATTGGAGTGCGAATTACGAATTGAACAGCCGGCAAAGGCGATGTTGGCGCGGCGAGGGCGTTGGCAACGGCCATCACGGTCGATCTCGATTGAGCCATGTCGTGGAGAAGAGGACTGATCATGGCCGGGTGCAGTTCAACCGTAGTCAACTGCGTGTCGGTCCAATCCAGATGGGCTTCGCTGAGCCTGCCGGTGTCACAAGTCCGTAGTGTTCTGTCGCCGTGAGTCATTACATTACGAATAATGCACAGCTGCCTACGATGTGTCAACAGGGAATTACAGATTTTTGCAAACCATTATCAATGTCCGTCAGCGTCCTACGGAAAGGCGATAGAATATTGCCGATGAAACTCGGCGAGAAAGTTCGGATGCTGCGGCATAGTCGCCCCATCGCTACTGTGGCCAAAGAGATCGGATGCAGCGAAGGCGCATTGCGGCAATTGGAGAGTGGCCTGATCCGGGAGCCGCGATTCGGCCAAGTCCGAGCGATTGCGAATCATTTCAGCGTATCGATCGATTGGCTGGCCGATGAATTGGCCGAGTACCCGCCTCCACCGACGGAGAAGCAGGCGACGACGGCGGCGATCGAGCGAATGCTGGCCGGCGCCGGGTTGGCCGGGGAGCTGAGCGAAGAGGAACGCGACCTGTTGGTGCGGTTCCGAGCCCTTAACGACGCCGGCAAAGGCCGGATGCTGGGCTTGGCCGAGGGGCTCAACGCATCAAATGCCAGCCGGCCCGATCTCGATCCTCACTTGGCGGAAGACTCCCCGACAAGTCGTAAATAGCGCAAGCACGGGAAGTAACGGGGAGTGGCTGGATTGCGGATTGCGAATTGGACGGCGACTAAGGGGCGCCGGCTATCGCGGTCCATTGGCACGAAAGTGTCCATTCGGCAGGGGCGTTCGAAGAAGCGAGGCCGCGTCGTGGTGGAGTACTACTCCCTCGACGATTTCGATCGAATTGTCGAGGCTCTCTGCGGGCGTATCGAAAGCTGAGTCGCCTGGCCCGGTCCTCACTCGTCGATAGCCGCGGTGCCCTTGCGCCCAGTGAGTTAGGGCGATTCCCCATCAGCCGGCCCCGCTTCCGGATGGCGATACCTCGGTCCCCGTGGATTGCGGTAGAAAGGCATGAATATGAATTCAGGCTTTCATCCCTTTTTGGGTGGTTTGATTGGCGGCGTGTTTGGGGCCGTGGCGGGCGGGGCGGAGCGTATGGCCGCGGAGCGTCGGCCCTGCCGGGGGTTGGGGCGCTATGGGGCGGACGCTGCCCGGCCCTTACGGACCTGGCTACAAGTCTGTCGCCCCTGCGGGCCTCAACGGCAGATGTACCGGTGCAAAAACCGGCCGCCGCCGGGCAGGGGGAACCCGGCGGGCGGCCTCGGCATCACCCGCAGCCAGGGGGGGGACCGCGAGTGTTGGTGCAATTGGGGTGCGAATTGCGAATTGAACAGCCGGCAAAGGCGATGTTGACGCGGCGAGGGTCATGCGGATACCTCCGCACGGCAATCGCCCGTGTTCGGATCAATCGAGGCCGACAGGTTCCAGGCAGGGATCGAACGATCGGCACCGTTTGATGCTCGCCCCGCCGCCGCGGCCATCAAAACCCCGCCGGTTCCGGAATCGATAGTATCTGCCGTAGGAGCCATAGAGACTAACAATAGGCACAACCGGCACTACGTCAACACCATACTTACATTCTTTCGCACTTATTTTCATCGAACCTGTCACCATCGTAACAGCGGAGTAGAATCAGCCGGATGGAACTGGCGGAGAAAGTTCAGCGATTACGGGGCAAACGGTCCAATGCCGACTTGGCCGAGGCGTGTGGGTGTTCCCCGACGCATATCCAGAAAATTGCCCGAGAAGGGTCCATTCCGTCCCTGCCGATCGGGGTCCGCCTGGCGAATACACTGGGGGTCTCCGCGGATTGGCTGGCCGACGAATCGGCCGACTATCCTCCTCCGCCGACGGAGAAGCAGGTATCGGCGGCGATGATCGAGCAAGTCCTTGCCGGCGGCGGTTTGGTCGGGGAGTTGAGCGAGGAAGAACGCGCGTTGGTTAGCCGGTTCCGAGCCCTTAACGATGCCGGCAAAGGCCGGATGCTGGGCTTGGCCGAGGGGCTCAATGCATCGAAAACAGGCCTGTCCGATCTCGATTCTCACTAGGCGGAAGACTCTCCGGTAAGTCGTAACTACCGCAAACACGGGAAGTAACGTGGAGTGACTGGATTGCGGATTGCGGATTGGACGGCGACCAAGGGGCGTCGGCCTCGGCAGTCTCGCCGCGGCGGGACGAACGCGCCAGTCCCCGACGTTCGTTACGCCCATTCGCCTACGGATCGCATTGCCGTTGTGGGTACGGTATAAGGGGTTTGTTGTATGCAATACTCCGAATTCTCCGCCCCGCTGCTCAAGTCCATCATTCGGGCCAACCGATAATCACACTGGGGAAGCCTGCCCCGGGAATTCCAAGGGCAGCGAAAGGAGCACGCTTTGTCGCTGAAAGTTCTGATCTGTGATGCCGACCACCGTTTTGTCGAACGAGCGTCCCATTTTCTCATCAGCCATGGTCACCAGGTGATCAGCGAGCCGTTTCTCGAGGAAGTGGCCGACCTCGTCGGTCATTGGAGACCCGATGTCCTGGTTCTCTCCAGCGATGCCGCCGACCGTGAGGGGGGAAAAATTCTCAGGAAGATCCAACACTCCAACCCGCGACCGGCCATCCTGTTGACCGGTCAGTTGGATCGATTCGATGCCGCCTGGCGCGCCTGGCGGCAGGGGGGGGATGAACTGCTGCTCAAACCCGTGGTCCACGTGTGGGAACTCCACACGGCGATAATCGCGGCGATCGAGTCGGCGACGTCCAAGGAACTGCAAAGTCCGACGACTGCCGCATCTGCTTAATATAGCTTACATTACCAATACCAACGCAACTCGCCCCCCCCGCCCGAGATCGCTCCCGGGACGGGGAGCTTATCATAACCTTAGTCATAAGCTGGCTTCAACTCCCCCCCAAAAGCGTACTATTGTTCGTGAATTCACTTGTGCCGTAAATAAGAATAAGTACTATTAGCGGTGGCCATGCCATTTCAGCATTGTTTTTGGCCATCGTGGTTCAGACTTGCGAAAGGTGGATCGATCGGATGGACGTTGCTCCGGACATTCTGATGAGGGTGTGGTCCGTCCTGTGCCAGATGGCGCCGTATCTGCTGCTCGGCTTCCTCGTCGCCGGGGTGCTCTCCCAAGCGGTGTCGCCGCGATTTGTCGAGACGCATCTGGGGGGCGGTGGTCTCGGGCCGGTATTGAAGGCGTCGATTCTGGGCATTCCGTTGCCGTTGTGCTCCTGCGGCGTGATTCCGGTGGCCGCCTCGCTGCGTCGCCACGGCGCCGGCAAGGGGGCGACGACGGGCTTCCTGATCTCCACGCCCCAAACCGGCGTCGACAGCATCCTGGTAACCTGGAGCCTTCTGGGGGGCGTGTTCGCTATCTTCCGTCCCGTCGTCGCCTTCGTCAGCGGCGTCCTCGGCGGCGCGTTGGTCAACTGGTTCGGCGGCCGCGACACCGAACGTCCCGCGGCCCTCGCCCCCGCGGCCGCCCCCGAGCAACGGCCCTCGATCGGCGGCAGAATTGTCGGCGTCTTTCATTACGGCTTCGTTACACTGCCCGGGGATATCGGCCGGTCGCTGCTGATCGGCCTGATCGCGGCGGCGGTGATCACGGCCCTGCTGCCGACGGCGACGCTGCCGGAATGGCTGGGGACCGGGATCGGGTCGATGCTGTTCATGTTGCTTATCGGCGTCCCGTTCTATGTGTGCGCCACCGCCTCGGTTCCCATCGCCGCGGCGTTGATGGCGACCGAGAACATCTCGCCCGGGGCGGCCCTGGTGTTCCTGATGACCGGCCCGGCCACCAATGGGGCGACGATTGCGACGGTGTGGAAGATCATGGGTCGCCGATCGGCGCTGATTTATCTCGGCGCGGTGATGGGTACGGCCTTGGCGTCGGGACTGGTGCTGGATGCGATTTTCGCCGTCGATGGCGTGACCTGCCCGACCCTCCACAGCCACGACGCCGGGCTGAGCTTGTACCAGACGGTGTCGGGGGTTATTCTGGGCGTCGTTCTGGCGCCGGCGGTGTTGGGGCCGCTGTTGCGGGGCCGGCTGAAACCGGCCGGGTCGCCGGAGGTGTTGGAGCACATGAACTCGATCGCATTGACGGTCAACGGCATGACCTGCAGCCACTGCGCCTCGTCGGTTACCCGGGCGCTGAACGAGTGCGAGGGCGTCGACGACGCGTCGGTCGATCTCGCGGCCGGTCGCGCGACGGTGGTGGGCGAGGACCTCGACGTCGCGGCGCTGTGCGCGACCGTGGCGGACCTGGGATACGAAGCCGAATTGGCCGACGACGGGGCCGACGACGAGCAGGCGCGCGAGGGCGGCTGTACGAGCTAACACATGGGGCCGGCGTGTGGCGAACCACGGCGACCGGTCGCCAACGACAATGAAATGAAATGAAGGGAAACACCCATGGCGACGATTAACGATGCGATGGCCGAGGCGATCAACGATCAGATCAACGCGGAGATGTACTCGGCGTACCTGTACCTGGCGATGGCGGCGGATTTCGAGGCGAAGAACCTCAAGGGTTTCGCCAGTTGGATGCAGGTTCAGTTTCTGGAAGAGTGGGCCCACGCGATGAAGATGTTCAACTACGTTTGCGAACGCGGCGGCCGGGTCGCTCTGGCGGCGATCGAGGCTCCGCAGGCGGAGTGGGCCTCGGCGGAGGCGGTGTTCGACGCCGTGTACGCTCACGAGCAGAAGGTAACCGGTCTGATCGACGCGTTGGTCGGGAAGGCCGTGGAGTTGAAGGACCGCGCGACCGAGAACTTCCTGCAATGGTTCGTGGCCGAGCAGGTGGAAGAGGAAGCGACGGCCGACGGCATCTGCCGGCAGTTGGAGTTGATGGCCGGCGCCCCCGGCGGGATCTTCATGATGGACAAGGATCTGGGATCCCGGGTGTTCACGCCTCCGGCGGAAGGGGCGTAGGGCGATGAGTTTTACCGCTAACGAGATTTTTGAGATCGCCATCCAGATCGAGCGTAACGGCGTACGGTTCTATGAGCATGTCGCCCGGGTCGCCGGCGATCCGGCGTGCCGCGATCTTCTCGGCGAATTGGCCGAGATGGAGCGTGAGCATCAGAAGACGTTTGAGCAGGCCCAGGCGGCGGTAACGGCCGGAGCGGAGATGTTCGACGCCGACGCCGAGATGATGCCGTACATCCGGGCGATGGCCGACGGGCACGTGTTCGACGTGGGCGTCGATCCGGTCCAGATCCTCACCGGGTCGGAGACGAGCGAGGAGATTCTCTCGATCGCGATCGGGCTGGAGAAGGAATCGATCGTGTACTACGCGGCGTTGAAGGAAACCGTCACCGAGCCGCGGACGCTGAAGAAGCTGCAGGATATTATTCTTGAGGAAATGGCGCATGTGGCCCAACTGAGCGGGCAACGTGAGTCGCTGAAGTAGCGGAGCGAACCGATGGCCCCTGAAGCGGTGAAGTTGAATGCGGTGCAGATCAGCGAGCATGTGTATTGGGTCGGCGCGATCGATTGGGCGATCCGTGATTTTCACGGTTACGCCACCGGCCGCGGGACCACGTACAACGCGTATCTGATTATGGGCGACGTCCCGATTCTGATCGACACGGTCAAAGCGCCGTTCCTTGGGGAGATGCTCTCGCGAATCCGCAGCGTGATCGACCCGAGTGAGATTCGGTACATCGTCTCCAACCACGCCGAGATGGACCATTCCGGCTGCTTGCCGCAGATGATCGAACGCGTGAAGCCCGAGCAGGTGTTCGCTTCGCCGATGGGCGTCAAGGCGTTGGGTGAGCATTTCGATCTTGGCGACATCGCGACCGTGTGCGACGGCGACAGTATCACGATAGGGGGGGTCGAGTTGAGTTTTCTCGAAACCCGGATGCTGCATTGGCCCGACAGCATGTTCACGTATTACGGCGCCGACGAGGTGTTGTTCAGCAGCGACGCGTTCGGCATGCACCTCGCCGGGGCGGAGCGATTCGTCGACGAGCTTCGGTGGGATGTAATCGAATCGGAATGCGGTAAGTACTACGCCAACATTCTGCTGCCGTTCTCCAAGCTGGTCACCAAGCTGATCGGCCGTGTGGGCGAGTTGAACTTGCCGATGAAGGTGATCGCGTCGGATCACGGTCCGATCTGGCGTGAGCAGTTGAATCGGCCGCTGGAGCTGTACGCCAAGTGGGCTCAGCAGGCGCCCACGATGAAGGCCGTGGTGGCGTACGACACGATGTGGGGCTCGACGGCGTCGATGGCCGAGGCCGTCACCGAAGGGCTCGTCGCCGGCGGTGCGACGGTGAGGGTGTTTCCGCTGGGCGGTAGCGCCCGCAGCGACGTGGCGACCGAGCTTCTCGACGCCGGGGCGTTTTTGGTGGGTTCGCCCACGTTGAACCGGAACATGTTCCCCACGGTGGCCGACGTGTTGACGTACATCCGGGGCCTGCAGCCGAAGAACCTCATCGGCGCGGCGTTCGGGTCGTACGGGTGGAGTTCCAAGGCCGTGGGGCAGATCAACGAGGCGCTGGCGGCGATGGGCGTGGAGCTTGTCGGCGACGGCGTCGGTGCGGTGTACGTGCCCGGAGCCGACGATTTGGAGCGGTGTCAGCAGTTGGGGCGAGAGGTGGCTGCGAAGCTGGCGGCCGCGTGTGAGGGGTAGAAATCGGCGCGTGTTCGCGTCGACCGCATCGGGATGCGGGGACTTCGATGGTATGAAGCAAAACAAGTTGCTCAGAAAACAGCCCATCAATCGCCGGGTGATCCTGGCGACGCTGCCGTGCGTGGCCGGGAGCGTATACTTCTTCGGCTGGCGGTCGCTGGCGATGGTGGTGCTGGCGTGCGTCGTGGCGCTGGCGGCGGAGTACATCTTCTGCAAGCGTCGCAACGAGCCGGTCTCGGAGGCGGCGTTCGTCACGGCGATTCTGTTCGCCCTGATCCTGCCGCCGACGGCCGGGTGGCACGTTATCGTCGTTGGCATGGCGGTGGCGATCATCTTCGGCAAGGAAGTGTTCGGCGGATTCGCTCGCAACATTTTCAATCCGGCCATGGCGGGTCGGTGTTTCGTGTACATTTGTTTTCCGGTGGCCCTGACGGCCGTGTGGGCGCCCAATGCGTTCGACTTGTCCGGAGCGCAGTGGTACGGGGCGATGGACCGATGGTCGACCGGTCAGGTGACCGAGGCGGAGGCCGCGGGGCTCAAAGCCGCCAACGAAGCCGATAAGTCGCGGCTCGCGCAGGCGGGGGTCGACTTGCCGGCGCGGTGGATCGTCGCCGGCGACGACGACGCGGCCGGGCGGATCGAAGCGTACACGGGCGCATCGCCGTTGGGGGAGATGAAGCGAAAGCAGCTTGAGGTGATCGATCGGATCGAAGCCGGCGCGCCGACTGAGCGCGTCGATCAGGCCGCGGCTTTAGTGCGGCAGGATCAGCCGTCGATCCGCAATCTTGTTCTGGGCGATTCGGCCGGCTCGGTCGGGGTGACCAGCGCGCTGCTGATCCTGATCGGCGGGTTTTACCTGGTGCTCACCAAGACGGCCAACCGAACGATTATCATATCGGTGATCGTCTCGTGCTACGTGGCGAGCGAGGCGATGTACATGCTGGGCGTTCGTCCCAGCACCGACGGCGTCAGGACGGTCTTAAGCGGAGGGTTCCTGTTCGGCGCCTTCTTCATGGCGACCGACCCGATCAGTTCGGCCAAGACTACGACGGGGCGGATCATGTACGGCTGCATCATCGGCGTCGGCCGCGTGGTGATTCAGAACTTCTCGGTTTTCAACGGCGGGTTCATGTTCGCGCTTCTGCTGGGCAACATGTTCGCCCCCAGCATCGACGCGTTGGTTCGCGAGCGTAAGGCGGCCAAGAAAGCAACAAAAGCCGCCCAAGCCGCGGCCGCAGCGGAGGGGACGGCCTGATGAGAGAGAAAGCGTGGTATCCGATCGCGTACATGTTCGTGGTCACCGCGGTGTTCAGCGGGATCTTGATCGGTCTCAGCGCCGCCACGAAGGATCGCGTCGAACGTAACGAGCGGATCTTCCGCCGGCGTGCGTTCGTGACCGCCGCGGGCTTGGCCGACGACGGGGCCTCGGCGGAGCGTATCGACGAGCTGTACACGACGCGTCTGCAGCCGGTGAAACTGAACGCCGACGGCCCCGACGAAGACGCCAACGTGATCGAGTATGTCGTCAAGGCCGCCGACGGCGACGAGACGATCGGATATATCGTCCCCTTATACGGCAAGGGCTACTGGGACTGGATTCGCGGCGCCATGGGCGTGGGGGCCGATCGCAAAACCGTCATCGGCGTGGCGTTCTCCGATCAGAAAGAAACGCCCGGCCTCGGCGCCGAGATCGCCACGTTGGAATGGCGAAATCAGTTCGCCGCCCCAAACCAGAAGACCCTCGCCGACGGCGACCCGGCGTTCAGGTTGCGCCCGCCGGGTGCGGAACTCGACGCCCATTCGGTGCAGGCCGTCACCGGCGCCACGCAAACCTCGACGCGGCTGGAGCGATTCATGAACCGCCGGCTGGCCGAATGGCGAAAACATACTGCCGCCGCCGATGGCGCGGAGGACCGACCATGACCCCCATGCTCGATACGGGTGAAGCCCGCAAGCTGGTTCTTCGCGGCCTGTGGGAAGACAACGCCATCTTCCGCCAAGTACTGGGCATCTGCTCGACCCTGGCGGTGACCAACCTGGTGCTGAACACCACCGTGATGTGCACCGCCTTGGTGCTCACCACCGCCCTGAGCGCCCTGACCGTTTCGCTGCTGCGGAACTTCACCCCCCGAAGCATACGAATGATGGTCGAAACGCTGATCATCGCGTTCTACGTGATTCTCTTCGACCGATGGCTTAAGGCCTACTGGCCCGACATGAGCCGACAATTGGGCCCGTACGTGGGTCTGATTATCACCAACTGCATCATCATGGGCCGCTGCGAGGCGTACGCGAATTCCAACCCGCCGCTGCCGTCGTTTCTCGACGGGCTGTTCAACGGGCTGGGGTACAGCTTCGTGCTGCTGATCATCGCGTCGATCCGCGAGCCGTTGGGGATGGGCACGTATCTGGGCGTGGCGTTGCCGTATTTCTCGGGTCCGCATTTCGACAAGTGGATTCTGATGGTGATGCCCCCCGGGGCGTTCTTCACGCTGGCGTGCGTCATCTGGATGTTCCGCAGCTTCGGGATGATGAAGGGGGACCGCGAATGAACTCCGAAGCCGTCAACGCCCTGGTGATCTGCTTCTCGGCGGTATTCACCGGCAACATCCTGCTGACGCTGTTTATGGGAATGTGTCCCTTCATCGCCGTCTCGCGCGAGATTAAGACCGCCGCGGGCATGGGCGTCGCCGTGATCTTCGTTCTGACCAGCACCTGCATTCTCGACTGGATGGTCTATCACTGGCTGCTCGTGCCGTTCGAACTGGAGTCGCTGCGTTTCATCGTGTTCATCATCATCATCGCGGCGTTCGTTCAGTTCGTCGAAATGGTGATCGACCGCTACAGCCCGGCGCTGTACCAGGCGCTGGGGATCTTTCTGCCGCTGATTACGGTGAACTGCGCCATCCTGGGCGCATCGCTGTTCATGGTGGTTCGCGAGTACTCGCTGATCGAAACGATCGGATGGGGGCTCGGCAGCGGCGCCGGCTGGTTCCTGGCGATCGTCTCGATGGCCGGCATTCGCGCACGGCTGGCGGTGGCCCGTATCCCCAAGGGATTGCAAGGCCCCGGCATTACGTTAATCATCGCCGGGCTGATGGCCTTGGCGTTTATCGGGTTCACCGGCGTGTTGAGTGGGAACTAGGCCGGCGGCCCAGGAGCAAGCGATGGTGTTGGACGCGATACTTTCGATTGTCATCATCAGCGCGTTGGCGGCGCTGCTGGCTCTGGCCCTGGTGCTGGCGCAGCGGTATGTGGTCAACTACGGCGCCTGCGAGATCGACGTGAACGCCGAGAAGCAGTTCAGCGTCGAAGGCGGCGGACCTTTGCTGTCGGCGCTGATCAATCAGAAGATCTTCATCCCTTCGGCCTGCGGCGGCCGCGGCACATGCGGGTACTGCAAGGTGAAGGTTCTCGAAGGCGGGGGACCCCTTTCTCCGACCGAAACGCCGTTCCTCTCCGAAGCCGAAGTCGCCGAAGACATACGCCTGTCGTGCCAAGTGAAGATCCGCCGAAACATCCGCATCGAGATCCCCGACGAACTGCTGGCCGTCAAGGAGTACCAGGCGGTTGTTGAGAGCATCACCGACTTGACCTATGACATCAAGCGATTCCGCTTCCGACTGACCGAGCCCGATACGATCGACTTCGTCGCCGGTCAGTACGTGCAGTTGTTCACGCCCAAGTACGCCGGCAACAGCGACGAGGTATACCGGGCGTACTCGATCGCCTCGGACCCGGCCGACAAGACCGCGATCGATCTGATCATCCGCCTGGTCCCCAACGGCATCTGCACCTCCTATTGCTTCGAGCATCTCCACGTGGGCGACGCGGCCAAGTTCAACGGCCCGTACGGAGACTTTCACCTCAGCGACACCGACGCCGACATCATCTTCGTCGCCGGCGGGTCGGGGATGGCGCCCATCGAATGTCTGCTGCATCATATGCGGAACACCGCCAGCACCCGCCGGGCCATGTTCTTCTTCGGCGGCAACACCCCCGGCGATATGTTCATGGCCGATGAGATGCGACGGTTCGAAGCCGACGCGCCCAACTTCAGCTACACCCCCGTCGTCGCCCGCCCCGAACCCGGCGACGGTTGGGACGGTGAGACCGGCCTGGTGACCGAGGCGCTCCACCGAAACGTCGATAGCGCCGCCGGCGCCGAGGGCTACCTGTGCGGCTCCCCCGGCATGATCGACGCCACCGTCGTGGTGCTGAAGGATCTGGGCGTCCGTGAAGATGGGATTTTCTATGACAAGTTCTCCTAACGCACTACGAGATACGCGGCAGAACCCACTGCGGAGCCGACCATGAAGCGAACCCCACGCACCCAACGGATCGAAGAACTGATGCGGTCGTCGCATCTCGTCGCCGGCGGATTCCTCGGCGACGACCGGCGACCGTTGGAGGAGATCGTTGAAGTCGACCGCGCCGAGGTGGCGCGCCTCGGCGGCGACTGCGAAACGATCGCCGCGAGAATGGCCGAGTTGACCGACCGGGCCAAACAGGGCCTGGGCAGTTTCGTTCGCATGGACGACGCACTCGAAGTCGCCGCCGACGATAACCGGGGCGTGCTGATCTGCCCGTACGGCGACGATACGCGGCACTTTAAGACCGTGACGACGGCGCGACGCGTCGACACCGGCGAGGAGATTCGCTGGTCCGACCTGTCGATTCACTTTATCGCCGCCCACGGATTCCTCCAGGGCCGCGGCTCGGCGTTTCGGCTTGAACCGGCGGACCTGATTAGGATATTGTGGTGAAGCGCCGTTACTAGCCCCCTGCAGTGCAGGGGGTATCGCCGCGGAGCATCGCCGGACCATGACCCCCCGCACTGCGGGGGGCTAGTAACGGCGCCAGGCGCCAGACGTGTGACCAGCGTGATGAGGGCGATGATGGAACAGCACCATACACAACTGTCGCAACAATGGGTGTGCGGCGTGTGCGGGTATATCTACGACCCCGACCTGCACGACGGCGTTGCGTTTGAAGATGTGCCCGACGATTGGACCTGCCCTGGCTGCGGCTTCGGCAAACGTATGTTCCGGCGATGTCCCCGTAGAGCAACGGGCGCCGACTGAGAAACCGAAAGGACGAATAACCATGAAGTATGCTTGTGACGCTTGCGGATACGTGTACGACCCCACCCTCGGCGACCCCGACAACGGCGTCGCCCCCGGCACCAGCTTTGACGACATCCCCGACGACTGGGTCTGCCCCGAATGCGGCGTCGGCAAAGATATGTTCAGCCCGGAGTAGAAGGTCCCGGGCGCCACTGGCGCGCTTGCGCGTCAGCGCCACCCGAACGAGGATGTGACAGGCAGGAGAGACAGTTCACTCTTCAGCCCGCGATCAGTTCCTGGAACCGCAGCCCTCGCTGGATGTAGTTATCGAACTGATCGAAGCTGGCGCAGGCTGGGCTGAGCAGCACAACGTCGCCGGCGGCGGCGGCGTGGACGGCCGCGGCTATCGCGTCGTCGAACGCCGGCGCGGCGATCACCTCAGGCGCAGCGCCTGCGGTTACGCACCGGCGAACGCCTTCGGCAATGGCGCCGCCGACTTGGCCGGTGGCGACGACCGTCTTGCATTGGTCGGCCAGCACGCGGCACAGTTCGTCCAGAGGAACCTGCTTATCGTACCCTCCGACGATCGCGACGAGTCGCCCGGGATCGAAACTCCTAAGGGCGACGATGGCGCCGGCGGGGGTGGTGGCCTTGGAATCGTCGAAGAACCGCACCCCGCGATGCTCGCCGGCCAAGGCCAGGCGGTGGGGCAGGCCGGTGAATTCGACAAGCGCCGCGGCGGCCGCGTCACGGGGCACGCCCAACTCGCTCCCGATCGCCCACGCGGCCTGGGCGTTGGTCTGGTTGTGCCGCCCGGGGACCCGCAATTCAAATGGCTCGCCGTCGACATCGAAACGCACCGCTCGTCCGGGCGCCTCGTCGGCCCAGGGACCTACATCGGCGTCATCGGCCGGAACGATCAGCACGTCGTCGGCGCCTTGGAAGCGGAAGATGTTCTTCTTGGCCGCGGCGTAGGCGGCCATGGTTCCGTGGCGGTCGAGATGGTTGGCGTGCAGGTTGGTCACCAGGGCCACGTGGGGCGAGATTCCCACCATCGGGGTGTAGCTCAACTGGAAGCTGGACAACTCCAGCACCACGACATGATCGGCCGCGATCGTCCCGGCCGCCAGATCGCCCAGCAGGCTGCGTCCGATATTGCCGCCGAGGTGGGTGGTTCGCACCCGCCGCAGCACCGCGGCGGTCATCGCGGCGGTGGTGCTCTTGCCCACGCTGCCGGTGATCCCGACGATGGGGGCGGGGCATCGCTGGCAGAAGAGGTTGATCTCGGTCGTCAGCGCCACGCCCATCCGGCGGGCCGCTTGCAGGAAGGGCGCGTCGTCGGGGACTGCGGGGTTCACCACGAGCAGGTCGCAGTTGTCGAGATCGGCCGGGTCGTGGCCACCGAGATGAAACTCGGCGTTCACGCCCTTCAGTTGCGCGAGGCTCTCGGTGAGTTGGTCGGCCCCGGCCATGTCGGTTACGACGACGCTTGCGCCCCGAGAGGCGAGCCAACCGGTCACGCCGACGCCCCCGCCGAATCGCCCGAGGCCCATCACCACTACGCGTTTGTCTGACCAATCGTTCATAGGCTGTGTTCCGGCGGTTGCCTAGACAGACTCCAGCGGTCCCAGCCCCAGCAGGGCGGCGTCGCCGATCTGGCAGGAGCGGGCGACGTCGAGAATCTCCTCCGCCGTCACGGCCATCATCTCGTCGATCTGATCGGCCAGGGGCGTGTAGCTCTGGCGGTAGACCCATTCGAACCCGACGGCCGTCAGCCGTCCCATGGGCAACTCCCCTTGCAGCACGCCGGCGGAAGTGATCTTGTTCTTGGCGGCGACCAGTTCGCTTTCGGTGGGGCCGGAGTCGAGGAACGTGGCGAATTCGGCCCGGACGATTCGAAGGGCCTCGGCCGCCCGGTCGGGGTCGGCGGTCACGAACGTCAGCATCGCCCCGGCGTTATCGAGCGGGTCGTACATCACCGACGCATCGTCGGCGATAGCCGGCTCGACGAGGGCGTAATACAGCCGACTGCCGGTGTCGTCGCCGAGGATCGCCGCCAGCAACTGGGCGGCGTACCGTTGCTCCGACTGCGCCGACGGCGCCCGGCCGGCGAGGCCGACATGCTGGCGAGCCAGTTTGGCGTCGGCGATCCACGTCTGCGGCCGGTTCACCGGCGCCGCGGGGGTCGCTCGATCGGTGGCGACCGGCTCCCAATGGCTGCAGGCGGCTCCGATCTGGTCGCAAAGGGCGTCCCAGTCGAATCGCCCGGTAACCGTTACGAGCATATTGCCCGGGCTGTAGCGGCGTCGGAAGTACTCCTTCATCCCTTCACACGTCATCGCCCTGATGGTGGCCGGCGTACCCAGAATCGTCCGCCCGAGGGGGTGGCCCTTGAAGAACATGCTCATCAGGCCCTCGTACAGCCGGAAGTCCGGTCGATCTTCGTAGAGGGCGATCTCTTCGAGGATCACGTTCTTCTCGGTGTCGAAGTCGGCTTGCCGAAGCGACGGCCGGAGGATATCACCGAGCAGATCGGCCGCGTCGGCCTGGAACTCCGGGAGCACCGCGGCGTAGTAGACCGTGTTCTCTTCGCTGGTGAAGGCGTTGTAGTTGGCGCCCATCTCGTCGAACTGGCGGTTGACGTCCCAGGCCGTTCGACGTTCTGTGCCCTTGAACATCATGTGCTCAAGGAAATGGCTCACGCCATGGACGTCGTCGGTCTCGTCGCGACTGCCCGTGCGGGCGAAGAACCCCAACGCCATACTCTTGGTAGGCGGGGAGTGTTCACCGATAATCGTAAGTCCATTATCGAGTATAGCTTGCTTGAACTCCACGACGACTCCTACTGAAGGCAACTCGTGTCCAACGGCTCGGGGCCGATAAAATACGCGGTAAAATTCTCCGCCGGGTACGCCTCGGCGACCTCACGAACCTTCCCGGTGGTGACCGCGTCGATCGCGGCGGCGATCTCATCGAGGCTTCGCAGTCGTCCAAGCAGGCGCCAGTCGCCCACCAGTCCGCCGGCGCGGGCCGAGGTCCGCTCGCCCTGCATCACCAGCGCCGACTTCAACTGCGTCTTCGCCCGGGCGAGTTCATCGTCACTGACGCCGGCGGCCATTTTGCGTAGCTCAGCCACGGTTACTTCCAGCGTCTCCTGGGCGCGCTCGGGGGCCGTGCCGGCGTAAACGAACATGCCGGCCGCCTCCTTCATGCCCCGGTAACGAGCTCCGACCGAGTACACAAGTCCACGCTTCTCACGTACTTCCGTGAACAGCCGCCCGCTCATGCCACCGCTGAGCACCATCTCGGCCACACGGGCGGGGTAGTAATGCTCATCGCTGATCCGGGGCGCTGCGTACGCCAGGCCGATCTGGACCTGGGCGGTGTCCTTGGTCTGCTGGGTGATCCCGCCGGGTCGATCCTCCGGCGTTATCTCCTCCAACGTCGATCCTTCCCACGTCCCGAAGATATCGCCGACCCACGCCAGCAGCGGCTCCCACTCAATCCGGCCCGCCACCGCCAGAATCGACCCGTGCGGCGTCAAATGGCGTTGGGTATGGGCTCGAATCGACTCATCGGTCATCGCGGCCAACGCCTTTGAGGTCCCCATCGCATTGGCGCCAAAGGGTTGAGGGTAGAACCGCTCTCGCAGTTCCATCGAACACTTTCGCGAGGGATGGTCCTCAATCCCCGCCAGATCCTGCAACGCAAGATCGCGGCAGGGTTCGAAGGTTCCCGCCGCCAGCGTGGGCCTGCGAACGATGTCGCCATAGATCTCCATCGCCTTCCAACAGTTCTGATGGGTCAGCGCGAACGAAAGCTGCATGGACGTGCTGTGGACCGACTCGTCGTGATGGCAGCCAAGCGAGTCGAGCGCATCGTTGAGCGCTCGGCTGTCCCGATCGCCGGCGCCGCGGAACATCCATTCGCTCATCACACCGGCGGCGCCGGCCTTGTCGACCCCGTCGCGCCCGGCTCCGGCGGGAATCGCCAGGCACATGGCCGCCGATACGACGTGGTCCAATCGCTCGGCCAGTAGCGTCAGGCCGTTATCGAACGTGTGGATATAGAACTGCTCTGTCACGCAAGATCCTATTCTGTAATACGTTACACGTCACATTCGGCAGTGGAATCCCGCTCATCTTCGCTGGCGCGACCTGGGGCCGACGCGAGCGGTCCACTCTCCAACGGCGCCATTGTAAGCGGATGTCGCCCTCGGTCACAGTCAGAAAATCCGACACGCATCGTCAGCGGGGGCCAATGCCTTGCCGCCGACCAGGAGGTATGTTGCCCAAGCCCGAGGTCCCGCCACGGCGGGCAGGCAGAAGCCTGGAGCCTGTCGTTCGCCATTGGCCGTTTTGGTCGGAAAGGCTCATGGACAGGGATCGTTGCGTCCGATAATATACCAGGCGCATGGATGCTGCCGTTACGGACTGTTGACATGGAGGTCGCCCGTGGCTGACGTACTGGAACAGAGTGAAGTTGACGCATTGTTGGCCGCCGTCGACGCCGGCGATCTGGCTGGCGACCCGCTTGTCGACGCGCAAGCCGAACCGGCTTCCGGGCCGGTGATCTCCGATTATGACTTCCAGCGTCCCGAGCGCGTCAGCAAAGAGCAGATGCGCTCGCTCAGTTCGCTGCACGACACGTTCAGCCGGAGTTTCGGAGCCGCGATGACCGGCTTCCTGCGGACGATCGTAGAGGTTCGCGTCTCCAATATCGAACAGCTCACGTTCGGCGACTTCATCCAGAGCCTTCCCAATCCTACCTGCTTCAATTTGCTCTCGGCGGCCCCGCTGGAGGGGCGGCTATGCCTGGATCTGAGCCCGACGATCATTTATCCCATCATCGACCGCCTGCTCGGAGGTTCCTCGGCCGAGATGTTCATTCCCCAGCGCGCCCAGACCGACATCGAGTTGCGTTTGATCGGGCGGATCATCGATCTGGCCCTCAGCAGCTTGGCCGAGGCCTGGAGCAACGTGATGGAGATCCAGTTCGAGCTGACCGAGACCGAGTCGAACCCGCAACTGGTGCAGATCGTTCCCCCCAACGAAGTGGTCGTCGTCGTCGGTTTCGAACTGAAGATGGGCGGCCGCGTGGGGTCGGTGGGTTTGTGCATACCGTTTAATGTCATCGAGCCGGTCATGCCGCAGCTCAGCAATCAGTCGTGGCTGAACTACCGCCGCAAGGCCGAGGGTGTTGACAGCGAAACGGTGGTGTGCAAGCGGATCGAGGGCGCCCCGGTCAACATGCGGGCCCTGGTGGCCGAAACGTCGATCACCCTTGGCGACCTGGCGGCCCTGGCCCCCGGCGACATCATCACCACCGAGCGCAGCGCCAACGCCGAAATCATCGTCGAGATCGAGGGCAAGCGGAAATTCGCCGCCCGATTGGGCCAGTACAAGGGGAAAAAGGCTCTAAAGATCACCCGAGACCTCGCCCCCGGCCAGCGCGTCTGATCTAACGGCAGGCTTCTAACGGAAGGCTACAGGCTACAGCCTGCCCGCCGTGGCGGGATCTCAGGAACGACTAAAAACGGCCGAGCCCGCATTGGAGGCGCCAGACACGCAGCAAGAAGTAGCCGCCGTTGGCCGTTGTCGTTGTCGTTGCCGTTGGCCGTTGTCGTTCCTGACGCCTGAGGTCCCGCCACGGCGGGCAGGCTGAAGCCTGAAGCCTTCCGTTCCGTCGTTCCGTCGTTCCGCCGTTTCCCCTCAAGGCTTGATTTCTCATCGTCTGACCCCCTTCGCCCCGTATCGGGGTGCAATCCCCTAAGACAAAAAGACTGCTTATCGGCCCGGCGGGCCGTGATGTTCAGTTCATTTCTGTCAGGATTCGTCCAGATTCGGGCTGGATAGCCTCGCACATGCGTATTGCAACTCCTGTGATATCCATATCTTCTGGCATGCTTATCTTTGGCCGATGTTTGTTTGCGGTTCTAGGGTGGTGACCTTATGCAGGTAACAGCTTAGGGTGGCCGACTTATTTTACCGCAACGAAGCCACTTGTTGTGGCAGGCGCAAATGCGAAAGGAACCGAGTATGGCGAACAACAGAAAGGAGCAGCCGCAGCCAACCCACCAGGCGCCGACGTCTCGTGCCGGGCGTTACCAGGCGCATTCGGGAGTTGAAGGGACATTCAGCTCGCCGACGTCCCGTGCCGGGCGTTACCAGGCACATTCGGGAGTTGAAGGGACATTCAGCTCAATATCGCTTTCCCAGTCTGGCAGTGTCTTTCGTTAATCCGTTCATGAAGACCGGTTCCGAAGTGGAACTTTTCCCGTTCTTCATCGCTGCCCCGTTCAAGACTAACCCTTTTCGTTCGTAGCAGCGCTACAAGACCATGTAGTGACTTGCCGCGGAGGTTCTTTACGCGAGAACCGCAAGCGGCGCCGCGGATGTGAGTCTAGACCCCGCATCCGCAGAACGAGCGGCGCAGAAGCAAAGCCGCTCGGAAGGATGACGGTCGCACGGATGCGACCGGCAAGCAATGACACTTTCCTCCCCGAGGACACGTGGATTTCGGGGCGTGATTGAAGAATCACGGAGGATGGACTATGTCGAGAATATACACAAACGTTAACTCAATCGCAGCGCAGACGTCATTGCGGGCAAACCAGTCAGACCTGAATACGCGTCTGGCTCGTCTGTCCAGCGGTCTGCGGATCAAAGCCGGCAAGGACGATCCCGCCGGTTTGATCGCCAGTGAGACGCTACGGTCCGAAATGGCCGGCATCTCACAGGCCATCAACAACTCCGAGCGGGCGAATTCGGTGATCTCCACTGCCGAAGGCGCCCTCAACGAGGTCAGCGCCCTATTGCTGGGCCTCAAGGGCCTGATTAACAACTCAGCCAACGAAGGCGGTCTGGCCCCCGAAGAGATCGCGGCCAACCAGCTGCAGATCGATTCGGCGATCAGTTCGATCAACCGGATCGCCAACTCGACGGCATTTGAAGGCGTAAAGCTGCTCAACGGTTCCCTCGACTTCACCACCACCGGTGTAGACGCGGCCCGGCTGAAGGATCTTCAGATCGATGAAGTGCGCTTCGGGACCTCCAATTCCGTGGCCGCGACGATCAAGACCAATACCGTGGCCGAGCAGGGCTTGGTGCTGTACGACAACTCTGCGACGGCGACCACCAACGGAGAGCTTGCAGCCGCGACCACACTCGAGGTCAAGGGCAACAAGGGCGTTGAAGTCTTCAGCTTCGCGGCCGGAACCCTTCTGACCGACATCGAAACCGCTATCAATCAGGCGAAGGATGTCACCGGTGTTTCGGCGACAGCCAGCGCCACGATGGATGGCGTGGAGTCGGGTTTGCTGTTCCACAGCGCAGATTTCGGCGCCAAGCAGTTCGTAAGCGTCGAAGCGCTTTCCGGCACGTTCGCCACGGTGGGCGGCGGCGCCACCGTCCTACTTAGTACATCGGCAACTCGCGACGCCGGCGTCGACGCCGAAGTCTCCGTTAATGGCGTGACGGCCGTAGCCGAAGGTCTCAGCATTCAGATCGGTGGTCCGACGGCCGCGTTTAAGGCCAAGCTGACCGCCGCCCAGAATGTAGCCGACGCCACCACCACGTTCACTATCACCGGTGGCGGCGCCAAGTTCCAGTTGGGTCAGGCAGTCAACGCCCAACAGCAGTCGATCATCGGTATTCAGTCTGTCGCCGCTCATCGACTGGGCAACAACGCCGAAGGCTACCTGCGTGACATCGTCACCGGCGGCAACAAGAGCATCATCGGCGGCAGCTATCAGGACGCCGACGAGATCGTCACCCAGGCCATCGGCCAAGTGGCGCAGATGCGTGGCCGTCTCGGTGCGTTCCAGAAGAATACGTTAGAATCCACGATGAACAGTCTCAACGTGGCGTTGGAGAATGTAACCGCAAGCGAATCGGCTATTCGTGACGCCGATTTCGCCAAGGAAACTGCGGCCCTGACGAGATCTCAGATTCTCGTCCAGGCGGGTACAAGCGTGTTGTCGATCGCGAACTCGTCGCCGCAGAACGTGCTGGCGCTGCTGGGTTAGTCCGGGGCCGTCTATCCCCCTAAAGGGGGATGGTAACTTCGGGTGCTGCCAGCTACGAATAGGGCCGCGGGTTCGGCTAGGAGCCCGCGGTCCACTTTTCGTGCGCGCACGGCGCGAGCCCATTGCGACTCCCGACGAGTCTTCGTGGGCGTATCGACATAGCGTTCGGGTCGATGGGGCGTTCTTCCGATGAATGCCCGCCGTTACTAGCCCCCCGCAGTGCGGGGGGTCGAACGTGGCGCGACCGTCCGATCATCGCATTGAGCTTTCACTTCCGGCCGATTAGCGTCAAATCGTAACCGTTCACAGTTTCTTTTCAATAATGGGGCTCTCATCCCGAACCGGCGGCAGGTATTCGTTTGGCCATGATGCAAGAGCGTGCTTGGAATTGGGTCTGATCGTTCAAGTGAATCTGCCGTTGAGGCCCGCAGGGTCGACAGATTTGTAGCTCGCCGCGGCGAGATAGGGTCCGCCCCCTAGCGCCCCAAGCCCCGATAGGGGCGACACCCCGTGGCCATACGGTCTCTGTGTCGCCCCTGTCGGGGCTTGTGTCGGGGGGGGGGCATCACGGTCCCGGCCCTTACGGACCGGGCTACAAATCTTTCGCCCCTAACGGGGCTGGCCCGCCATAGCGT
>CBDVCA010000041.1:0-20722 GCA_965372365.1 uncultured bacterium | reverse complement strand
GCCGCACTCCATAGGGCCGCCGGACCATCGCCAGTTGCCTCGACAACAGCACGACTCCCTCGGCATTGACATTCCGCCCCTGACGCTTTCCAATTGCAGATCGACGTCGGCCCGCCAGTCGGTCGACCCACGCAATCGGACACTGATCTGGAGCGACCGACAATGAGAACATGGACTGCGATACTCCTTCTGGCGACGATAGCCGCGGCCGCGACGGCCGGCGAGGTGGTGGGCTGGCGGACCGACGGGACGGGGATGTACCCCGACTCGGACCCGCCGATCGAGTGGTCGACGACGCAGAACGTGCTGTGGAAGCTTCCCCTGCCCGGTTGGGGCAACGCCATCCCGGTGATCAGCGGCGACCGGATGTTCTTCACCTCCGAGCCCGATACGCTCATCTGCGTCAGTCTCTCCCAGCGGAAGATTCTGTGGCAACGGGCCAACCCGGCTCCGGCGCCGCTGCCGGCTACCCACAAAACCAACGGCTACGCCAGCCCCGTACCGGTCACCAACGGCAAAGTGGTCGCCGTGGTGTACGGCTCGGGCGTGGCCGCGTGCTACGACGTCGACGGCAATTCGCTGTGGTCGGTTCCGATTCAGAAGCCCACCCACAAGTGGGGCCACAGTTCATCGCCGGCGCTGGTCGGCCAGACGCTGGTTGTACCGATCCGCGACGTGTTCGGCCTCGACCTGGCGACCGGCGAAACGAAATGGACCGTACCGTCGAAGCCGCGATGGGGCACGCCTGTGACGGCCAAGATCGGCGATGTCGAGGTCGTGATCACCCCCAACGGCGAGGTCATCGATCCGGCGAACGGGCGCGTGCTGGCCAAGGGACTGGCGAAGTTGGACTACGCCGCTCCGCTGGTCCACAAGGGCGTGGTCTACTTCATCGAACGCGGCGGCAAGGCCATCAAACTGCCGACCAAGATCAGCGACGATATGACGTTTGAAACGCTGTGGGAAACCCAACCGCTCAAGGATCGCTACTACGCATCCCCGGTCATCCATAATGGGCTGATCTTCGCCTGCACGCGTTACAGCGCCTACAGCGTCATCGACGCGGCCACCGGCGAAGTGAAAGCCGTCGGCGCAACAAATGCCGTCGGCGAGGTAAAAGCCACCGGCGCCGGTAAGCCGGTGACCCACCGCAAGCTGGACTTCCCCAAATCCAGGCCCCACAACACGGTGTATCCCAGCTTCGTCCTGGCCGGCGGCCGCGTGTACGTCAGCCACGACAGCGGCGTTACGCTGGTGCTGGAACCGACGGCCGCGTACAAGCAAATCGCTCGCAATACGCTGGAGCCGTTCCGCTCGACGCCGGTGGCGGCGGGGGATCGGATCTATATCCGCACGCTGAAGAATTTGTACTGCATCGGCAAGTAGAATCAGGCCGACGCCACCAAGGCGGGGGGGTAGCAGGACCCGGCGGCGCCTGTTGGAGCGCCGACGGACCCATTGAAGATGTGTGCACTCGGAGAGTTGAATGAGCAGGTTGATGATAAGCGTATCCGGTATTCGCGGCGAGATCGGCCGCACCCTTACCCCCGAGACGGCCGCCCGGTTCGGCGCGGCGTTCGCAACGATGATCGGCTCCGGCAAGACGGTTCTGATCGCACGCGACAGCCGCCCGAGCGGACCGATGGTGTGCCACGGCGTGATGAGCGGGCTGCTGGCCTGCGGGGTCAAGGCCATCGACCTCGGTGTGGTCTCGACGCCCGGCGCGGCGCTGATGACGCGGCGGCTCGGCGCCGACGGAGCCGCGGTGATTACGGCCAGCCATAATCCGATCGAATGGAACGGCGTCAAGTTCCTCCGCCCCAGCGGGCTCGCGCTGAGCGTGGAGGGGGCCGCCGAATTGAAGCGGATCTGGGAGAGCGGCCAATTCGCGTACGTCGCGGCGGCCGACTGCGGAACCGAGTCGGCCAATTTCGATACGCACACCACGCACATCAAGGATGTGCTCTCGATGATCGACGTCAACGGCGTGGCCGCCAAGCGTTTCAAGGTGGTGCTCGACAGCGTCAACGGGGCCGGCTGCGTGGGGTCGGGAATGCTGCTCAGTCGGCTGGGGTGCGAACTGGTGCACATCAACGAGCGCCCCACCGGCCTGTTCGCCCACACCCCCGAGCCCACCGCCGCCAACCTGACCGACCTGTGCAAGCAGGTCGTCCGTCACAGGGCCGCGGT
The DNA here is from genome assembly GCA_965372365.1 of uncultured bacterium. Taxonomy (GTDB): domain Bacteria; phylum Planctomycetota; class Phycisphaerae; order SM23-33; family FEN-1343; genus CBDVCA01. The sequence continues at coordinate 18,532 of CBDVCA010000041.1, read as the reverse complement.
CGGCTTCGCCCAGGACCCCGACGCCGATCGGCTGGCGCTGGTCGATGAGAACGGCGTCTACATCGGCGAGGAATACACGCTGGCGATCTGCGCCGCCCACATACTGGCCAAGCGTAAAGGCACAGCCGCGGCCAACCTGTCGACCAGCCGGATGATCGACGCGATCGCCGAGCGTAACGGGACGACGGTCTTCCGCACTCCCGTCGGCGAGGCCAACGTCGCCGGCTGCATGATCGAGAACGACTGCATCTTCGGCGGCGAAGGCAACGGCGGGGTGATCGACCCCCGGGTCGTACCGGTCCGCGACTCCATGGTGGGCATGGCGCTGGTGCTGGCGGCGATGACCGAAACGGGCAAGACGCTCAGCGAACTGGTCGCCGACATCCCCCGCTACGAGATGATCAAGACCAAGTTCCCCTGCCCCGCCGAAGCCGCCCCCCAAGTAGCCGCGGCCGCCAAGGCCCACTTCGCCGACCGGCCGGGCGCGAAGTTCAACGACAGCGACGGCCTGCGAATCGACTTGGCCGACGGCTGGGTCCACGTTCGTGCGTCGAACACCGAGCCGATCATGCGAATCATCGCCGAAGCCGACACCCGCGACCTCGCCGAAGCCCTGGTCGCCGAGGTCCGGGCGATCGCCGACCCGCTAGTGAGCTGACCCGAAGCCGAACGCCTGGTGCTCTGATCCATAAACAATGCGGGACCGTATCCGTTGGGTTCATGACAAACTGGCGGGGAGTTGGCCTGAGGAGTGCCTGCCGTTACTAGCCCCCCGCAGTGCGGGGGGTCGAGAGATGTGTGAATCCATCCTATGTAGACAGAGCTTCCACTTGCGTCCGATCGACATCGAGTATACAGCGGGAGCACCATCGGTCCAGCAACCCCCTGCACTGCAGGGGGCTAGTAACGGCAGATTGTTGGCCGTGAACATGGCGCCCCGCGATATACGTGGGACAAAGTTCTATTCGCCGGACAAATACTTGTGCAGGCCGAAGGTCGCCGGGTCGGCCGTTCGGGGCCGCCAGGGGAAATGCTTGTTGATTACCCCGATCACGTCGGTGGTCCGCATCACCGGCGGCGGCGTGAACATGGTGGTCATGAAGATCGTGGCGGCGTCGGACTGGCGAAGGCCGCCGTGGGTTCCGTTGAGCTCGGCGAACATGTCGAGGCCCTTCTCGCCGTAGTACCACCCGGGCTTCAGCGACGCGGCCACGTCGGGCGCCACGGCGGTATGATCGCTCAGCCCGTGCCAGATTCGCCACAGGGGGTCGGGGAACGGATGGTCGGCCGTAGCGGTCAGCAGGTCGGCGGCGCTGTAGAACGGAGCCTCGGTCGCGGCGAACCGGTGCGGCTGCAATCCATCGAGAATCGCCAGCAGGTCCAACGGGTCGCCTTCGGTGGGCGTGTAACTGAAGAATTCCTCGGTCCCGTCCTCGTCGGTTCTCGCCCGGAATCCGATCGAGGCGACCTCGCCTCCCCTGGCGACCCGGGCGTGCATCCCCCGCATCCACATCACGTGCTCGACCCCCTCGGCGCTCCCGAGGGCGTTGATCAAGGCGCCTTGATCCTCGCTATCGCGGCAGAAGGCTCGGACGAAACTGATCAACCCGTACCGGGGAATGATCACTTCGTGGTCATGTTTGAACCCGCGATGGAACACCGGGATCAGCCCGGCGGCTTTGACGGCGGCGTCGATATCGGCCCGCCGGCACTTCGGGGCCAGGTTATTGCCATGATCCGACAGCAGGACCACGCCGATCTCGCCGGGGTGATCGTAGACGAGGCGTTCGATGTATCGATCCAGTTCGGCCAGCAGGTCACGGGTCTTGTCGGCGCCGAGGGTGTGGCAGGCCGCGTCGGTGGAAAGGGTGTAGATCAGAACGTCCCGGCGCTCGGGATGATCGGTGAGCACTTCATCGGCCCGTTTGAACATCGCGGCGAACTCTCGCCGGGCGGCGTACCTCGGCAACACATAGCTGACGCCGTCGACCCAGAGCGCCTGGCGATAGTCCAGTCGCGACGCCCACAGTTCGTTGTCGCCGCTCAAGTACACCGACGTGCCGGAATGCAGTTGATTGCTCTGCCGATTGAAAATGACCGACTCGTAGCAACTGGAGCCGCTGACGCCGAACATGTTGCCGAACCCGATGTCGGTCAGCGACGGGAAGGCTCCGATCATCTTCGAAGGCGGGAAGAACAGCCGGAACCGCCCCGCCTCGTACATCTCTGAGATCAGTCGATAGGGAACGCCGTCGAGAAGGATGAATACGTAACGGAGCGTCTTGACGTCGATCTCGTCCAAGTCGGCCATCAGTTCGAACTGGTCGGACTCGCCCGACTCGATGTACAGCGCCCGCTTGACGCCGTCGCGGCACGCCTGCAAGTAGCGCGGGCCGTCGTCGGCCTCGGGGGTCCAGACCACCGCCGTCGGGTTCGCCAGTGTCCCCGTGATCGACGCGGGCTCGGTCGGCCAGTCAGGTCCGCCGGTACAGCCGGGCGACACAACCGCCCAGAACGCCGCCAGGCACAGCATCGGGCAGGCTCGTCCCATCTCCTTGGCTCCTCTTGTGACACCGCACACCCCGCCGGGGGGCTTTGGATACGAGCGGTCTTGCCGCGTAACAGGAGCGTAAGCGGAATGTTCACATGGCTCAAGCCCCAACACGCTCCCCCCGGAAGGATCGATTCGACCGGCCGGCCGCCGCCGCTGCCGCCGACGAAACTGCGTTACGTCTATATCGCCGCGAACTGCTCGATCGGCTGGCGCGCCGCCTGGCGCACCATGGGATCCAGATCGGCCCCCAACTCGGCCAGAACGTCGGCCGCCACATGCCCCCGTCGGCGCAGGGCCATGGCCACCACCCGCCGGACCCTGGGGTCGGGGTCTTCCAATCGTGTGCAGAGCCAGTCGAACGCCACGGCCGATTCCTGACTGGCCAGCATCATCACGCCCACCATACGTACGCGTGGCGACGGGCTGTCCAGCAGACCGAATACCTCCCCGGAGGTCAGTACGGCCTCGACGGCCGCCTGCGACGAAGGCGGCTCGGCGACGCGGAGGAACTCGACGATCTTCTCGGCCGCCACCGGCCCCCGCACGGCGACCATAGGCCCCCGGCAGCGGACGCGTCCGTCGCGCCGCTTCTGCGCCCCGACGTCCAGCCGGCACACCGCCACCATCGGACGGCCGCGGCCGTGACGGCACAGTTGCCGCGCACGAGCGTTGGCGACCGGTAGGGATCGGCTGAACCACACTTCACCGGTCGACGTTGAAGGCTGAAGCCCTCGGCGACGGATGCGAGCGGTTTCTACAGAAGTCGTACCGAAGTACAGTTTCATCGTAGATCCTCCACAGGAGGCGCAATCGTTCCACACAGAGAAGTCCGAAACAGATCTGACGCTTCCAGCCTATCGCGCCCCACCGAAACAATCAAACAACTTTGCACCCATTTTTCCGACGCACATATCGAGGACGCCGATCGCCCGTCGCTTCGGTTGGAGCACCCATTCCCCCGGCGTCAGCCCCGTCCCATGTGCAGCTACGTCAATGATAGGGCGTCCGGGGATCGCTCCCCACCTCAAAGGCGTTTTCTCCACAGATCCGGCGTGCGAAGTCAGACGCTGGCTTTCGCGGTTCATCGTGGGTATACTGGTTCGATTACCTTAACTGGAGTGACTATCCACATGGCTTTGCCCATTGTCGCAATCGTAGGCCGGCCGAACGTCGGCAAGAGCAGCATGCTCAACTGCCTGTCCGGGCGGACGATATCGATCGTCGATCCGACCGCCGGGGTCACGCGCGATCGCGTGAGCACCCCTCTGCCCCTCGAGGACGGCTACATCGAACTGGTCGACACCGGCGGATTCGGCATCGAAGACCGCGACGACCTCACCGAGCACGTCGAAACGCAGATCCGCTACGCCATGGCCGAGGCGCATCTGATCCTGTTCATTGTCGACGTCAGCGACGGCGTTCTGCCCCTGGACATCAAGGTCGCCCAACTGCTCCGGGGCCAGGACCGCCCGGTGGTTCTGGTGGCCAACAAGTGCGATAACGCCGCCCGCGACCACATCGCCGGCGAGTTCCACTCGCTGGGCTTCGGCGAGCCCATTTGCGTCTCGGCCAAGCACAACCGGGGGCGGAGCCAACTTCTGGCCGCGATCGAAGATGCGCTCGGGCACGCCGCCGAACCGTCCGAGGAACCGGCGATCAAGCTGGCCATCGTCGGCAAACGCAACGCCGGCAAGAGCACCTTCATCAACGCTCTGGCCGGCTCCGATCGTGTGATCGTCAGCGAAACGCCCGGCACGACCCGCGACAGCGTGGACGTTCGATTTCGCATCGGCGAAACCGAGATGATCGCCATCGATACCGCCGGGATCCGTAAGAAGAGCAAGCACGCCGACAACATCGAGTTCTACGGCTATCACCGCGCCCAGCGGAGCATTCGCAGGGCCGACGTTACGCTGCTGTTCATCGACGCCGCACTGCCCTTGGGACAGGTGGACAAGCAGTTGGCCGGCTATATCATCGACGAATTCAAGCCGGTCATCCTGGTGGTCAACAAGTGGGATCTGGTCGAGGATCAGGCCACGCAGGAGGACTACCACGAGTACATCGAGAAGATGATGCCCCACCTGGCGTACGCGCCGATCAGCTTCATCTCGGCCCAAGAGGGGGTCAACCTCGCCCAGACCGTCGCCCTGGCCCAGCAGTTGCACGAACAAGCCTCCACACGCGTCGGCACCGGCGAGTTGAACCGATCCATCGAAGAGATCCTCGCCCTTCGCGGCCCCAGCCACAAACGCGGCACCCAGCAACCCAAAGTGCTCTACGTCACCCAAGTAAGCGTATGCCCGCCTACGCTGGTCTTCTTCGTCAACGGGCTGCAAAGCTTCACCCACACCTACCGGCGGTTCCTGCTCAACGAACTGCGCGAGCGAATGCCCTATCCCGAAGTGCCCATCCGGCTGATGTTCCGACCTCGCAGAAGCAAAGACGACCCCTCCAAGCAGCACCACAAACCCGACGCCGACGACGGAGCCCCCGAAACTCCCGAAACGCCCGATACCCCAGAGGCGCCCGAAACGTCGTAAACGCACGTAAATTCTTTCCCGACAATAGTCGGCATTTGAAGACAGAGCGGTATAGAAAATATACACTTAGAATCCGTCCTTGTGCTTGCATCCATTTTGTGGCGTATCTATAGTGAAACCAATGGGTCGTTTGGACGACGTATCAGACAGGGGACCCTTACCGAGCGTGTGGCGTCGTTCTGTCGGGGCTTCGGTCGCGAGAGGGCCGCTGTACGGTCCAAACGAAATACCGTCGTCAACACAAGAGGAGATCGACTTATGCTCGCCTTCAGACTGCCTTTGGCCGTATTGACCTTGGCCGCCTTGTTGTCCGCCCCGGCGATGGCCCAGCCCGCCCCGGCGACGTCCGCAACGCCGCCGGCGCCGGCGGCTGAGGATATCCTCACCCGCATCCCCGGCGACAGCATGGGCTTTGTCGTCATGACGAACGTCGGTCGCGCCGGCGCCGACTTGAACACGTTCATCGCCGACGCCGGACTCAATACGATGGTCCCCGGCGACATGATGGCGATGCTGAAGATGCAACTGATGATCGGCGAGGGCTTCAACGACAACGGCGGCCTCGCCCTGGTCGTCCTCGACCCCGCCCAACACGGCTGGGATATTCCGGCCCTGATCGCCGCCGGCCCCGCCGCCCAACCGCCCGCCAGCCCGCAGCCGATCGCCCTGATCCTTCCCGGTAACGATCCGATCGCCATCTTCGAAGCCTACAATCCCACTCCCGGCGACGGGCACATCGTGATCTTCAACGGGACCGACATGTTCGCCAAGCCCCTCGGCGGGTATACCGTCCTGGCGCCGAGCGTGGCGATTCTGGAAGCTGTGATCGCGGCGCCCCAATCGGCGGCCGAGGTCATGCCGGCCGAACACAGAGCGTTCGTCAACACCTGTAGCGTCGCCGCCTATGGCGATCTCAAGGCCGCGGGGCCTATTCTGAGCAGTCTTGTCGACATGGCCCAGGCCGAGATAGCCAAGATCTCCCAGGATGAGTATGCCGACCCCGCCGAAAAGCTCATCGCCGATGTTTACGGCGGATTCTTGCCGTTCTATCGCGATATGCTCGGCCAGTTGGAGGCGATGACGGTCGGAATCAGGCTCGTCAAAACCGGTTTGATTCTCGACGAACTGATCACCTACCAGGCCGAATCGAAGATGGGCAAGATGCTCACCGGCTGGAAACGCCAGCCCCGACCGCTGCTGGACAAACTGCCCAGCCTGCCCTACGTCCTGGCCGTCGGCGGCGACAGCGCCGGCCGGATGCAGGGGGAGGCCGAGGCCGAAGCCCTCGCGATGACCAAGGAGTTCATCGACAATCTGCTGGCCTCCGAGGCGATCGGCGGGAAGATTTCGGCTGAGGACAAGGCCAGGCTCAGCGAAATCGCCATGATGATGTGCGGCCAAGTCACCGGCATGCAGTTCTACCTCGGCGGCGCCCCCGCCGATAAGGGCGTGTTCGCCCTCGCCGTGGTCCTCGAAACCGAAGACGCCGGGGCTATTCAGGCCGTGCTGCCCGATCTGACGCGGATCAAGACCAGCCTCCTCAAGGCCCTGCTGGTCGACGACGAGCCGGAGATCGCCGACTTGGCCATCACGTACTCCAAAGAGGCGGTCACCATCGGCGACTTGGCGGTCGACACGATCGACATTACGCACCCGGAGATTACGGAGCAACTTCAGTACAAGGGGGGTCGCGAGCGCATAATAAAATCTTACGGCGACGACAAGCTGCGAGTCTACGTCGCCCCCGTCGACGCCAAGACGCTCGTGTTCACCTTCGGCGGCGGCGAGGCCTTCTGCGCCGAAGCCATCAAGACCGCCAAGGGCGGCGGCCCGCTGGCAACCGACCCGGCCGTAGCCGCGGCGATGGCCGAACTGCCCTCCGACCCGATGTTCGCCATGATGCTCAGCCTTCCCAACCTGCTGGAGGTCGTCAAGACCGGCGTCAAGACCTTGGCCAGGCCGCAGAGCCAGGAGCAGATACTGGGGACACTCGACATGATTCACTTCCAGAGCGCCACCCCGCTGGCGATTGGAGCCGCCGTCAGAGGCCGCGCCATTCAGCAGAGCCTCTTCATCCCCAGCACCCTGATCCGCGACGCCACGCAGGCCGGCATGATGATCTTCATGCAGATGCGAGGCGGCGGAGGCGGAGGCCCCCAAGGCTTCTGATCGTTGGAGCGACGAACCGATCCGATCGACACATAAGCACGAAGGGCGGCCCGCAGTGGGTCGCCCTTTTTTCTGGTTCACGACGGATTATCGGGGAGTTGATCTGACGAGCGCCTGCCGTTACTAGCCCCCCGCAGTGCGGGGGGTCAAAGACGTGTGAAGCTATCCTGTGACGTGTGAACCCATCACCTACAGATAGAGCTTCCCCTTCCCGCCGATCGACATCGAGTATACAGCGGGAGCACCATCGGTCCAACGACCCCCTGCACTGCAGGGGGCTAGTAACGGCAGTCTCGCCTTCGCGAGACGAACGTGCCTGTAGCCGACCTATGGGGGGCGAGCCTCGGGATATCCCTGATCGTTCGCCACGAGGTCGACGCTACGGGTACAGGCGCCTTCGCTCCCTCTTCGCCCTTCGGGCGGCGAGTCGCTTCGGAGCCAGTCCCCTGCGCTCTACATCTTCTCTTTGATTTCGGCCATGAACTCTTTGATCTTCGGGACGATGGGGCTGTCGGGGTTGGTTGCGACGGATTGGGTCAGGGCGGCGAGCGCCTGGTCTTTGCGTCCGACTCTGGCGTTCGCCTGGCCGAGGTAGGCCCAGAGCAGTTGGGCCTCGCTGACGCTCTTGCCGACGGCGCCCAACTCGGTCAGCCGAGCGGCCAAGCTATCCAGCAACGCGGCCCGGCCGGCCGGACCGGCGACCTTGTCGACCCTCTTGAGCCCGGTCTCCACCTGGATGACCAGGGCCTTCTGCAGGACGCCTTGGGCGTTGGTCGGGTCGAACAGTTTCACCTGTGCGACCAACTCGTCAACCCGCTCACCCGACAGGGCCGCCTTGGGCGAGTGGACCGCCTCGGTCAGCAGAGCGAACTGAGCGGTCGCGGCGTGACCCTTCTTGTTGGCCGGGTCGAGCTTACGCAATCGGCGGGCGGCCGCGGCGGCTTGGTCGACCCGGTTGACCTTCTCGTAGAGCGCCATCGCCTTCAGATTGTACTCGTACCCCTCGACGTCGGCGGTGGAGGCGAACGCCTTGAACGCGGCCAACTGGTCAAACAGCGACTTCGCCTTACCCAACGAGGCCGCGAACGGCTCGGGCGCCACGTAGCCGCTGATGGTTCCGAGCACCTCCTGATCGGGCGTGAGCATCACCAGGAAAGGGTAGCCTTGGCCGCCGAATTTCCGCATCAGTTCCCGGTTAGAACGGGCGCTGGGATCGTCCTTGTCGGTGCAGTCCAAGCTGGCCGCCACAAACCCCTTCAGCGCCGCGGCGCCCACGTCGCTGGCGTAGGTTCCGCTCTCGATCTTCCGGCACCAGCCGCACCACGTCGTGGTGAAGTGCAGGTAAATGGGTTTGCCCTCGGCCACGGCGGCCTTGCGGGCCTGCTCCCAAGTCTTGTGGAAACCGGCCACGTCGGCGGCGCCGGCGGTCGAGATGGTCAAGACGGCCGAGACGGCCAAGACCAACAGAGTCACGGCGATCAGTATGCGTTTCATGGTATTACCTCTCCTGTTTTCCACATTATTACGCCGGACACCCCCGCCGGGCCTGAAAAATCGGTCCTTCCGCGAATCGTGGGGAACTCTTGTGGCCGAAGCCCTGTTATTACTAGCCCCCCGCAGTGCGGGGGGTCGCTGGGCGACAATGCGCTCGTTGTAGACTTGATGTCGTTGGGCGGGGCGCGCCCGTTGTGGATCCGATGTCGCTCGGCCGGGTGCGGCGGTTCGATCCATAGAGTGTGGGGTCGCACGCCTTCGGACCCCCCGCACTGCGGGGGGCTAGTAACGGCGAGTACTCATCTTAAGGACTCCCCACGAATCGCGGATGAACCAAAAAACTCCCCCCCCGCCATGGCCGGTTATGTGGATACAGAAGCCCCAACCGCTTGTCCCGCCGCTACTTCCGCGGCCGTCACCGCCAGGGCCAGCGAATCTCGCCCGTTGGATTCGGTAACCCGCCGCCGGTGCGACCGGTCGGCGATGAAGGCGAGTTGGTCGATCATAAGCCCCTCTACACCCTTGCGATATAGCGTGTCCTTGTCGGCGGCGCCGTCCCAGGTAAGGCGCACCTTGTGCGTGACGCGAAGATCGGCCCAGCGACCGCGGCACTGCTGGGCTTCGGCAGTGTCGTAGCTGGCGAGTATTTCAATCACGGCGCCCGGGCAAAGACGTTCCAACTCGGCCAGGCCGGTTTCGTCGACAATCGCCGTCACCGCCAGCGACTCGGGAATCCATCCGTATACGTACACGTCGCCCCACTCCATCAGCAGATGATGGCTCTGGCGATCGAGCCGGGCGGGCTGGTCGAACCCGTGGTAATGGTTGACGGTGACGCCGCCCTCGTGACGGGTGATGCACATAACGCGGTCTTCGGCCGTCGAGCCGTCGCGAACCTCCGCGTGGGCGGCCACGATCTCGGCCTCCCCGAACCAATGGCGGTACAGATCGAAAAAGTGAACGCCATGCTCGATGAAGATGCCGCCGCTGACCGACTTGTTCCAGAACCAATGATCGGGGTCGAGCTTCTCATCGCCGGCGAAATTCTCCAGCGACCCGTGAATGGGCTCCCCCAGAACCCCCGAGTCGATAATCGCTTTGACCGCGTCGGTGACGGGGTTGTACCGCAGAACGAAGTTCACCGGGATAATCAAATCGCGAGCGGCCGCGGCGGCCAGCAGTTCGTCGGCGTCGGCCATGCAGGTCGCCAGGGGCTTTTCGCACAGGACGTGCTTGCCGGCGTTCAGCGCCGCCATGCCCAATTCGTAATGCGTCGACGGCGGCGTCGCCAGGTGTACGATGTCGACGTCGTCCCGCGCGATCAGTTCGGCGGCGGCGTACACCGCCGGGACGCCGAATCGCTCGGCCACCCGATCGGCCGCCGGGCGAATCTTATCGGCCGCGGCTACCGGGCAAATACCCGCCAAGCCGCTGTAGGTCTCCATGCAGTATTCGCCAAAGGCGCCGCAGCCGATCAATCCCAGCCCCAACGTCTCCGGTCCCGACGTTTCTGCTCGGTCAGACATGGTCCACCTCGATCCCTTTGTGAGTTCCACTCTCGCCTGTGAGATCTATCGACACATCCGGCGCACCTCTACACCCGATCGCAGTCGCCAATGCTCGCGATCGCGGTACCCCTAAAGGTTATCGAGTATATGCCCCATCCGGTCGCGCTTCGTTTCGAGATACCCGCGGCTGTGTTCGTGGGCGGGGATCTCGATGGAGACGCGCTCGACGATTTCGAGCCCAAAGCCTTCGAGGCCGTAGATCTTCTTGGGGTTGTTGGTCATCAGCCGCAGTTGGGTCAGGCCGAGGTCGCGGAGGATCTGGTTGCCGACGCCGTAGTCGCGCTTGTCGGAGTCGAACCCGAGGTGAACGTTGGCCTCGACGGTGTCCAGCCCCTCTTCGATTTGCAGGCGGTAGGCGCGAAGCTTGTTCAGCAGCCCTATGCCGCGGCCTTCCTGGCGAACGTAAAGGACCACGCCCTTGCCGACCTTGGCCACCTCGGCCAGAGCGGTGTGCAGTTGCGGGCCGCAATCGCACCGGCGCGAGCCGAACACGTCGCCGGTGAGGCATTCGCTATGCACCCGGACCAGGACCGGCTCGTCGTGGATGATGGGCTTGCCGTCGGGTCCGAGTTCGCCGACCCCGCCCATGCACAGGGCCAGGTGGGGCTCGGGGTCCACGAAGCTCTTGTACGCGATCAACTCGAACTCCCCCTCCTCCAACGGCATGGGGATCTTCACGGCGCGCTCGATGAGCTTCTCGCTGCGGAGGCGATACTTGATCAGATCGGCGACGGTGCACATCTTCAGTTCGTGCCGGGCGCAGAACTCGATCAGGTCCGGCACGCGGGCCATGGTTCCGTCGTCCTTCATAATCTCGCAGATCACGCCGGCCGGCTCCAGACCGGCCAACCGAGCGAGGTCGACGGCGCCTTCGGTCTGCCCGGCGCGGACGAGCACGCCGCCGTCGCGGGCGCGCAGCGGGAAGATGTGCCCGGGTCGCGACAGGTCGGCCGGGCGGCAGTCGTCGCGCAGAATCGTTTCGATCGTACAGGCTCGGTCGGCGGCGCTGATGCCGGTGGTGACGCCGGCGGCGGCGTCGACGCTGATGGTGAACGCCGTGCCGAACGACGAGGTGTTGTCCTGGGTCTGCGGATACAGGTTCAACTCATCGCATCGGCAACCGGGCAGCGACAGGCAGATCAACCCGCGGCCATGGGTGGCCATGAAGTTGATAATCGCCGGCGTGGTCGACTCGGCGGCGCACACAAGGTCGCCTTCGTTTTCGCGCGCTTCATCGTCGACAAGAATAATCATCCGCCCTGCGCGGAGATCATCCAGGATTTCGGGGATTGGACTGAATGACTTCACCACTAGACTCTCTCACCTCATCATCGGCGGCGGCGCCGCCGGGAACACGGCCCCGACGTAGAGCTTTCCGTCGAACAGCCTTCCGTCCACCGGCCTTCCGTCGAACGGCCTTCCGTTCGGCCCTCATCGCCTTGATTGTTTCTCGATACCGCTTCGTTTCTTCGACACTGGGCGCTTCGCCCGCTTCGGCCAGGAAGATCACGCCAAGTCGCGTGTAACTGGCCACGGCGAGTACACAAAACGCCATCACCGTCCAACCCATCACTCCAGCCGCGGCCGCGCCGAGGTCGGTGGCGATCGCGTTGACGTCCGGGGCGACCAACACGACGACGACCATAACCAACTGCATCGTCGTGCACACCTTCCCAACCCGGGTCGGTTGAATTCGCAACGTTCCGGTAAGCAGGAACAGCACCATGAACCCGGCGACCACCCACAGGTCCTTGCCGAGCACGCATACGACCACCCACACCGGCAGTTGCACTCCGTCGACCGCTCCGGCTTCGGAGGCCAGCAGGACGACCGAACATGCGATCAGCAGTTTGTCGGCGAGCGGGTCGAGGATCTTGCCCAGTCGCGTAATCTGACCCAAACGGCGTGCGAGATACCCGTCGAGAGCGTCGCTGAGAGCGATGATCGCGAACAGTACAATCGCCACGCGCCTGGCCGCGGGCCATTGCTGCTGGGTTAGCAGCAGCACCACAAACGGCGCCACCCCCAGAACCCGCAACAGACTGATCCTGTTGGGCCAGTTCAAGGCCCGCCAAAGGTATAGGTACGACTGGGACACGCGAGACTCTCCGAATCCACACGCCGCCACATCGAACAACCCATACTTGTATGATACGGCGAGCGTCGCAATCTCGCAACTGCTTGCCCGATCGCTTTGGCGATACTAGAATTGCAGCAGTCGCACGTGCGTTCATAATCGCCGCCATCGCTACGCAAGGGAGTTGACCATGACGCGTTCGGCCATCGTCGCCGGGACCTTCTACGAAGCCGACCCCGCCGCTTGCCGCCAATCGGTCGAAAAGATGCTCGGCGAGGTGCAATTGCCCGACAATGCGCCGGCCCACCCCATCGGCGGGCTGGTTCCCCACGCCGGCTGGGTGTGCTCGGGGGCGATCGCCGCGATGACCTTCAAGGCCCTCACTCGCCAGTGGACCGGCGGGACGTTCGTGCTGCTGGGGGCCGTGCATTCGTATACCGGCCCCGAGGCGATGGTGTACGACGTCGGCCAGTGGGTCACGCCCCTGGGCGAAGCGAAGATCGACACCGACCTGGCCGGGGCGATCCGCGACACCTGCCCCGGCGTCAGAGCCGATTGCCACGCCCACGGACGGGAACACAGCCTCGAAGTGCAGATTCCCCTTATCCAGGTGCTGTGCCCCGAGGCCAAGATCGTCCCGATTCTGGTGCCCCCGACCCCCCAGGCGGCCGCCGTGGGCAAGCAGGTGGCCGCGGCGGTCGGTGAGATTACCCCTCGTCCGCTGATCGTCGGCAGCACCGACCTGACGCACTACGGCCCTCGCTACGGCGTCACCGCCGCGGGAATCGGTCCCGCCGGCGTGGAGTGGGCGATGCGGAACGACCGCAAACTGCTGGCGATGATCGAAGCGATGTACGCCGAGCAGATCGTCGCCGAGACTTCGCGTCAGCACAGCGCCTGCGGCGGCGGGGCCATCGCCGCGACGATCGCCGCATGCGCCGCCCTCGGAGCCGCGACCGGGACCGTCCTGCGCCACACCAACAGTTGCGAGACCCTGCGGGCCTACTATCCCGACGACACCAGCAACTCGGTAGGCTACGCATCGGTCGTTTTCGCCTGATCCCGCCCCAATCCTGCCCCCGACGCGGCCGCAACCGCTCATGGGATCAAGACCTTACACGCATGGCTGATAGTGTGTTGCTTTTTGTAAACGTGTTGACAATTCGCAACACGGCGCATCCGGCACAACCGGACGGTCAGTCGGCACAGTCCCCCTATCTTCTTGTTTAGACCCCGGTTGCGATGCTCCGGCGAAACATGACCGAATACGTCGCACAGATAGCCTAAGTTACCGCCTGCAATACGCAAGTGTAACAACAGCGTTTTTCATAGGTTATAACAATATTCATTTCCCGCCTGCCATTCTTCGCCGCTGGCGCCCCGGTTGCTTCTTACTCAGGCGCCAAGCGTGATGAGAAGCTCGCAAACGGGTTGACCTTTGTTGCAGCAGAAAGGCGGTTGCGTACATATGGACGAGACGACCTTCAAGACAAGACTGAACGAGTTGATCCGCGAGATCGAGCGACTTCCCGCTCCTCAGCAGAAGATCCTCAAGGACCTGGCCACACAGACCCAAGAGCAGCATCAGAAGCTCACCGCGACCGCCAAGAGCGTCGCCGAGGCCCTCGATTACCTGCGGCTGCACATTAAGTACCTGGTTTTCGACCTGGAAGCGACGCGCCGGGAAAATCGCTACCTGCGGAAGATGCTCGAATCCCGTCCGCCGAACACGAACTACGGAGCCGACGAAGATAGGCCTCACTGAAGCCAACGATGACCCCGAATGCCCGCCACCCCCTGGCGGGCTTCCCCAGCACGGTGTTCCCCGACGCCGTGCTTTTATTGCGCGCTCCTCTCGAACGATGTTCGGGGGCATACCGCCCAACAATGAGTCCGCCCGGCAAGCCGGAACTCCCGAGCCCGTCCCCTACGTCCGCTCCACATTCCCGCCGCATCAACAACCGATGTCGTCGCGCCATGCCTGGCACACCACAAAAAAGGGGCGACCCGATCGTGGGCCGCCCCGTATACGTCATACATCATGTGTTACGGCGACGGCGCGTGGTTCCAGACGATGACGCTGTCGTACATACTCTCGGCATCCTCCCAATCGCCGCGACGGTTCTCGTTATCCACGAGGTGATTATCGTGGGAGGTAACGCCGTCAGATTCGGCACGCATGTCCTTACGGTACAGAACGTTGTCCTTGTAACCGGCCTTGTTATCTTCGTCCCGAGCGAAGACCACGCGGGTGCTGACGAACAGGACGGACTCGCCTTCGTAGTTGTGATTCGGGCTTCTCGCGTCCAAGTCGCCCTCGTCGCCCTCATCGGCCACGATCGCCACTTCGTCACGGATGAGCCTGCGATACCAACTCGCTTGGTGCCCCGCCTCAGGACGCGTAACACCGCCACTGCTGCTCGCGGTATTCCCGCCGAGATACTCCTCGCCTTGGAACTGGATGCCGTAGCTGACGTTGTAGATCGAACCGAAGCCGAAGTCCTTACCGGTGGGATCGCCGGTTTGCGGGTCCACACGGATGGTGACTTTGTCGGTGGTGGACGGGCAGACGAACGTCTTCTCGCCGGTCAGGCCTTCGGCCACGAGCAGGAAGAAGTTCTGCTGAATCGAATCGCCCCACTTCGACGAGAACGACCCCGTCACGAAGGCCGGCTCATCCGTCGGCATGTCGGTGAAGTCGCCGCCGGCATCAACGCCAACAACGCCGGCGCCCATGTTATACTGGATGAACGGGAACTGGTCGTCGTTGCTCTGCTTGTACATCGTCATGGCCGTGCCGATCGCCCTGACGTTGGCCATGCAGACCGACTGGCGAGTTATCTCGCGAGCGCGGCCGAGAGCGGGCAACAGAATCGACACCAACAGTGCGATAATCGCGACGACGACCAACAGCTCAATCAGTGTAAAACCTTTCGATCGCTTCATGTTGCGACCTCCTTCAGATTTTGCCCGGGCGCTGCGCCATTCGATCCGTCGATTTCTATCCGAATGATGGCATGGTATACGTTGTGGACCTATCGGCCGGCGCCTGGAACACCAGTGTTATGGCCGGAACACGCTGCTCCGACCTTTTCTATCCGTACTCACAGTGAACCCTCCGGCTCAACCGCCGGAGTCAGGATCAACACACCGTCAGAGCGAGCATTTTTTGCTACACCGGCTGGAAAAGGCAAGCTCTACTCCGACGGAATTCACTCCCCTGGGTCGCCGCAGAAGGCAGGACGTCGATCCGTCAAGACCCGACGCCGGAAGGCGGCCCGCTGCTGTGCCGCGAGACGATGTTCGAACAAACTTCGTCGCCGACACTTCAGCGCATTGCAACTAATACAATCTTACTTCGGGGCAGGGGGCTATGTCAAGCATCGCACAGCTCTTGGATGTGGATTTTTGCGATCCCCGACTGGGCGGGAGCGACGCGTGGGCGTAGACCGTCACCCAGCAGGGTATAGTTACTGTTGTAGAAGGTGGTTACGATTACATTACACTGGTCTGGGCGACAATCCTGCGAAGATCGGCCGTACCGAGTCCCCTATCGTCGGCTAACTGGACATAGGTAGCGGGCCGACCGGCCGCGACGAGCGAATCGAGGCGCTGCATTCGCCGCCGTCGCTCGATCCATTGCATCGCCAACCGATCGATGGCCACCATGTCGGTCGAGGCCCATACGCTGTTGTCGTAGGCGACGTTATCTTCGTTCACGGTCGGGCCGCCGTCGTAGAGGCAGCGGAGGGCGTTCACCAGCGTCAGGGTCGGTCGTCGGATCGTCGCCGAGCTGTCGCACACCGAGACGATCGCCTCGTGAAGGCGATGATCGTAGTACCGTCCCGGCCGGCGGATCAGCGGCAGGCTCATATTCATCATCGCGCAGGATACGCCGGCGAGGTTGTGGTCGCTGACGGTGGGAACGTTGATAATCACGTCGATATCGTCGAGGTACCGTCGCACCTGTTCGAGCCGGCCGCCGACCAGGACGGTTCGCGTGGACCACCCCGTCGGCGTCGGAGCCAGACCGGCGACGTACCGGCTCTCGGGGCAATCGGCGGCCATGAGGTTGGCGGGGTCGTACCCGGCGCCGACGAGGGAATCGACCAGCGACTCCACCATCGCCCGCTCGGTGCGGAGCCCCCACCCGGGCAGTCGGCCGAACTTCAACAGCACTTTGGCGCCCGGCTCGATGAACTTGCGCCAAGCGTCGCCGACGTCGGAGCAGTCGGCCAGCGCCATGACGCATCCGTCGATCATCTTGCCAAGACGCATGCGGCTGACTTGGTAGCCTTCGATGACGCGATGGGAGGTCATCCGAACCACTCGGGATCCGTCGACGCCGACCGGGGAGCCGGCGGCGGCGGCCCACAGTTCGCCCGTCGACGCCAGCGCCGCCGCCAGCGCACCGGCGCCGGCGGCCGCGAGGAATCCTCGCCGCGTTGTGGGTTCGGCGAACGGCGCCGTTGACAACCCGTCTCGATGACCATACTCTGCCATGACAGTAGTTATGATCGTCCATCCAGGGGGGATAGGCCCAGTCAATCATGGAGTGATGGCATGGCGGATATTCAGGCTGTACACGAGACTCTCGCGGCCGTTGGGCAAGAGCACCTGCTGGCGTTCATCGATGAACTGGACGCGTCGGGTCGGGACGAACTTCTCGGCCAGATCGAAAAGGTCGACTGGACGTTGCTGGCCGAACGGATCCAATCGCACGTGCTTGGCGAACCGGCGGCGAAGATCCCCGCCGATATCGAGCCGGCGGAAATCCTCCCCGCCGAACCCACCGACCCAGCGACCGTCACCCGATACGATCAGGCCCGCCGGAGCGGCGCCGACCTGCTGGCAGCCGGCAAAGTGGCGGCATTCGTCGTCGCCGGCGGCCAGGGCACGCGTCTGGGGTACGACGGCCCCAAGGGTTGCTACCCGGTCACGCCCGTCAAGAACAAGAGCCTCTTTGCGACGTTCGCCGAGCAGATCCTGGCCGCGTCTCGCCGATACGGCAAGCCGGTCCCGTGGTACGTCATGACCAGCGTGACCAACGATGAGGCGACCCGGGCGTTCTTCGCCGACAACGACCACTTCGGCCTCGCACCCGAGGATGTGACGTTCTTCACCCAAGGCATGATGCCGGCGGTCGGCCTCGACGGGAAGGTCCTGCTGGCCGACAAGGGCCACCTGGCCCTGAGCCCCAACGGCCACGGCGGATCCCTGGCCGCCTTGGCCGACAGCGGATCCCTGGCCGACATGGCCGCTCGCGGCGTCGAGTACATCAGCTACTTCCAGATCGACAACCCCCTGGTGAAGGTGCTGGACCCGCTGTTCATCGGTCTGCACGCCGACGCCGGCGCCGATATGTCGTCCAAGGCCCTGCCCAAGCGGGAGCCGACCGAGCGTGTGGGCAACTTCTGCGTCGCCGACGGCAAGACCGTCGTCATCGAGTACAGCGACCTGCCCGAGGAACTGGCCCGCCAGACCACCGACGACGGGCGGCTGCGGTTCCGGGCGGGGTCGATCGCCATTCACATCATCGGCCGCCGGTTCGCCGAACGGCTCACCGCCGACGGCCGATGCCTGCTGCCGTTCCACCGGGCGATCAAGAAAGTGGCCCACCTCAGCGCCGACGGCCGGTACGTCAAGCCCGACGAACCCAACGCCGTGAAGATGGAGATGTTCGTCTTCGACGCCCTCGAACGGGTCGACACCACGCTGATCCTGGAGACGTCGCGCGTCGAAGAGTTCAGTCCGCTCAAGAACGCCTCCGGAGACGACAGCCTGGTCACGTGCCTCTCCGACCAAGTCCGGCGCGTGTCCCAATGGCTGGAAGACGCCGGGATCGACGTCCCCCGAGACGCCGACGGCGTCGTGGCCGCGGCGATCGAAGTCAGCCCCCTGTTCGCGCTGGACGCGGCCGAACTGGCCGACAAAGTCGGCGACCTGGTCATCGAACCGGGCGAGAGAATCTACCTCGGAGATTGAGATGACTCCAAAACCGGCGGTAACCGTTCACAGTTTCTTCTCAATAATCGGGCTCTCATCCCGAACCGGCAGCCGGTATTCGTTCGACCATGATGCAAGAGCGTGCTTGGAATTGGGTTCGATCGCTCAAGTGAATCTGCCG
>CBDVCA010000040.1:0-20759 GCA_965372365.1 uncultured bacterium | reverse complement strand
TCAGTTGAGAGTACGACGGATATGCGCCGATCGTTCGCCGTCGCGGCGCCATCAACCTCAGTATTCCGTGTCGGCTATCGATCCCGGCGAACAGGGATCGGTATTTTCCGTGACTGTCAGCCCAGCATGTCGGTCAGCAGTCGGACCATTTCGGGCATGCGATTGGCCATGAGGGCCAGTGGTGCGATGATCATGGCGGTGGCGATCAGGACGAAGCTGACGGCGGTGGGGCTGGCGACGACTTCGACTCTGCCGAGAGTATCAGCCAGAGAGCCGGCGAATCGTTCCAGAGACGCATCGTGGGACCGATCGGCGCCGTCGATCGAGATGGAGACGTTCCGCAGCAGTGTGAAGGGGCTGACCCGGATATTACAGCCGATGTCGAGCCCAAAGCCGTCGGTGCGAGGGGCGAAGGCGAGTCCGGCATGGTCAAGGGCTTGGCGGATGGAGCCCAAAGCCTGCTCAGTGTTGATATTATAGATGACCCATCCGGTAAGCCTCTTGGGCGCCATCCAGGCGATCAGCCCGGCGATGGCGATGACCGAGGCCGAGAGCGTTCGCAGGTCGGCGCCGATCCACCGCAGAAGGGGAACCAGGCACAGGGGGCTCATCGCGGCCAACAGAAGCGAGAAGTCCAGCCGCGACGACAGCAACTGCGGCCGACGCTGGCTGTTGAGCAGCCCCAGGATGAGGAAGTAGACAGCCACCGGGGTCGCCGCCATGGCGATCTGGAAGGCCAACTCGATTTGCCAAGTACTCAACATGCCGATTCTTCGCTACGCATCCAAAGGCCTGCGACGGTGACGACCATCAGACTACTATAGCTTATTATACACCATTTCAGCAGGTGTCAATCACTCCACCGTTCCCGGTTCGGCGACTTTTCACTTTTCCAGCGCCATTGCGAAATCACTCCACCGTTCCCGGCTCGGCGACTTTGCGGTATCCCAACGCTCGAACGATGTCGAGAACCTCTGTCCAACTGGGGAACGGTCGGTTGTTGGCTCGCTTGTATTCGTCGATGGCCAGGATGAACTCGAACTGATCTGGGTTCATCTCGCCTTCTTCGGCGCTTCGGCGGCTGTCGCTGCGTCGTCGGCCGGGGCCGCGTCGGCGATCGAGGCCTAGCCGCCTGTCGAGGCATCCGTCACGCCGGTCGCCGCTGCGGCGCTCTTGGCGCTCGCCTCCGCGACGATCTACCCCGTCCCACCCTGTTTTCTCGGCGGCCTGATCGGCAGATGTTTCGTCGGGCATGTTGGCTCTCCTAGGCGCAGTAAGTAATCGTACCTGTCCTGTATCGGCGATTTGAGTCGCTCGCATCAATTGGGCGGATACGTCATCGTCTGTCCGTCCGGGCCGCGGGGGCGTGTCAGTCCAACAACTCGGCCCCAAGGTCGGGCCCGTCGGCGTCTTCGGCGTCGTCGAGGCTGTAGGAGTCGGCTTCCAGGGGCTGCATCGCGTCGGACATGGCCGCGTCGTCATCGTCGCCGTCGTCGTCGACGTCAGGATCGGCGGTGTCGAGTTCTTCGATCGAATCCAACTCCTCGATGATGTCGCGGGCCTCGTTGGCCGAGTTGTACGGAACCTTGACGCCGAATCCTTCGCTGGTCGATACGTACTCGCCCTGATCGTCTTGCTCCAGCGTCGCGAGGATGTCGTGATCGATCAGAAGATCGCGCATGCTCTCGGCCTGTTGGACGCTGTGGCAGTGGGCGACAACCTCGCAATCGCTCGGATCATCGTTGATGAGGTCGTCGTCGGGATCGTTATGCTCATCGTTCATCACGCAATCCTCTTGGCGAACCGGCCGGCGGCCGGCCCGCGGGACACACGACATTTGTGCCCCAATCCTCAGATAGGGCCGATCGCCATGTGAGATCATTATAGGAATGTCGGTTTCCGATGGCCCGGAAATCAAACCAAACCCGCCGTTTTTTTGACGGGTCAGCGCGGCGTCTTTCGGTAGCGTAGCGCAGGCGCCTGTGCCCGGTCGAATGTGACTCGACCTTGCTTCGGGTGCAGGCGCCTTCGCTGTGGACGGATGGCCGCCACACGCTTCGGATACAGGCGCCTGCGGAGCCAGTCCCCTACGCTGACGATCACTTCGTTGTCGGGGATGCGGCGGAGACGCCTTTGAGGGCGACCATGCGTTGAAGGGCGATTCGAGCGTCGGCTGCGATTTCGGACGGGACGGTGATGCGGTTGACGATGTTTCCTTCGGCGAGGTTGTCCAGGGTCCAGCAGAGGTGCTGGGGGTCGATGCGGTACATCGTCGCGCACAGGCATTGATGGTCGGCCAGGTTCACCACGAGCTTGTCGACGTGCCGGCACGCCAGACGGTTGACCAAGTTGGCCTCGGTCCCCACGGCCCACTTGTCGCCCGGAGCCGAATCGGCGATCGCACGGATGATCTGCTCGGTGGAGCCGTGCAGATCGGCCGCCTGAACGACGGAGATCTCGCACTCGGGATGCACGATGATCTTGATCCCGGAGTATTGTTCGCGGCGGCGGCGGATGTTCTCGACGGTGAACTCCTGGTGAACGCTACAAAAGCCTTCCCACAGGATGAACGTCGCCCGCTGAACCTGCTCGGCGGTAAGCCCGCCGTTGGGCTGGTCGGGATGATAGACCACGCAGTCGTCCAGCGAATAGCCCATGTCCAGGGCCGTCGCGCGGACCAAATGCTGATCGGGCGCCGCTACGATTTTTGCCGCGCCTGCGCCGCCTTGGTCGATCGGTCGCAAGGCCCACTCCAGCACCGTGCGGCAGTTCCCGCTGGTGCAGCACGCGCCGCCGTTGCGGCCGGTGGCGGCCTTGACCGCGGCGGTTGAGTTGACGTAGGTGATCGGCGTGATCTTCGCCCCGTCGGCCAGGGCGGTCATCTCTTCCAGGCAGGTCTGCACGTCCAGGTCGTCGGCCATGTCGGCCATGGTGCATCCGGCCGACAGGTCGGGCAGAATCACCGCCTGGGCGTCGGAGGTGAGGATGTCGGCCGACTCGGCCATGAAGTGGACGCCGCAGAAGACGATGAATTCCGCCTCGTGCTGATCGGCCGCCAACTGCGACAGCTTCAGGCTGTCGCCGGCGAAGTCGGCGTAGCGAACCACGTCGTCCTGCTGGTAATGGTGGCCCAGAATAACCAGCCGCGAGCCGAACCGCTCCTTGTGGGCGCGGATGCGGCTGTCGAGTTCATCGAACGTCATCGACGTGTACGGCTCGGTCAACGGTTCCTGGAACAGCATCGTGTACTCCATCTAGTAACAGTGTGTGCCGACGCGCCATTATAGCGGATTCACCGAACAGAGTTCCACCCTCACGGCTCACTCTCGTCGGTCTGCTTCTTACGATGTCGCAGTTCGAGCAGTTCGCCAATCTCCGGGGCGCGGAGCAACCAGCAGGTGGCGAAGTACACGGCCATCCCCCCGACGACGCCCGCGACGGTGACGTACAAGTCTCCGGCCAAACCCCATCGGGGCGGCCACACCCGTGCGGCCCACAGCGCGCCGGCCATCGCGGCGGTGGCGATCGCGACGCGGAGCACGCTCAGCGCCATGCCCTCGGTGAAGCCGCGACCCATGCGGCGTCGCAGGACGGCGGCGAGGATCGTTACGTTGATCATCTGGGTGATCGACGAGGCCAGCCCGAACGCCCCGTGGCGAACGTCCGGCAGCCAGATGAAGCCCAGGCTCAGCACGAAGTTCAGCCCCACAATACTGCACGCCACCCGCAGCGGCGTTCGGCGGTCGCCGGTGGCGTAGAAGGCCCTCAGCAGGATGTGATGGCTGCAGAACGCCCACATTCCGATCCCGTAGAACCACACCACGTGGGCCGCTTCGCTGACGTCGTGGGCGCTGAACCTGCCTCCGCCGAAGATCAGCCCCACCAGCGGGACGCCCAGCATCATCAGGCCGACGCCGCTGGGGAGGCCCTCGAACACCGCCAGTCGCATCGCGCGATTCACGCTCAACTTGAGATTGGCGTCGTCGCCCCTGGCGGCGTACCGGCTGAACAGGGGGAACATGGCGGTGGCCAGTGAGATCGCCAGCACGCCCATGGGGAACTGGAAGAGTCGCTCCCCGAAGTTCATCCACGTAACGGCCCCGGCCTCCAGGGGCTTTTTTAATGTCCAACCGACAAGGGTGATCGTTGAGCCCGGGTCGCCCGAGAACGTCAGCGCGATGACCTTGTCGAGCAGAGCGTTGATCTGCAGAACGCCGAGGGGAATCATCATCGGCGCCATGGACGTGATGACCTTGCGAAGCCCCGGCTGCATGGGCCGCAGGCGGGGGGCGATCGGCAGCTTGTGCGCCCGCAGAACCCAGATCAGGGCCGCCAGTTGGAGAACGCCGGTGATCGGCATGCCGATCGCCAGGATGGTCAGCTTGGCGTGCAGGGATTCGGCCAGGGGGGTCAGTAGCGCCGCGAACAGGATCAGCACCACGTTCATGATAATGGGAGCCGCGGCCGGGTAGACAAAATGCCCGCGGCAGTTCAGCGCCGCCGACCCCAGAGCGACCAGACAGATGGTGATCATGAACGGCATCATGATCGCTGTGTAGGTGAGGACATGCCCGCCGGCGTCGGCCGGGGCGAGCCACCATGCGACCAGCAGGCCGAGTTCGACCAGGAGGAAGAGCCCACAGAGGGTCACGCTCAGTACGGCGATGATGTTGGCGAACAAGGCCGCGGCCTTGTCGGCGCCCTCCCGCTCGGTGATTTCGCTGAATACCGGTACGAACGCCGCCGAAAGGGCGCCTTCGCCGAACAGCCGGCGAAAGAAGTTGGGAATCGAGAACGCCGTCCAAAACGCGCTGGTCACCGCCGACGCCCCCAGCGTCCGGCTCAGGATCATATCCCGCACCAACCCGCCGATACGCGAACAGAGCGTAATGCTTGCGACGACCTTGGCCGCGGCGAAAAAATGCCGGCGCTCGTTGTGCGTGTCTGTACCGTCCGTCATGGCCGGCCATTATGCGCCGCAACCTCACGCAGGCACAGCGAAAACGATCGGCGGACCGGCCAGGGGACTGGCTGGATTCTCTGGCAATGAACGTCTGATGCTGAATTGGCAGGGCCAACGTGCAGGGGCTCAGGAGAAGTCCTGGAAGGGCGAAGGCGTTTAGCCCGCCGCGGCGGGAAGATGGGCTCTCAAACGATCAAGCCCCAGCGGGGCGACACGAAGCGGAGGGCTGGACGCTTTCAGTCAGCCGGTGTCGCCCCGTTGGGGCTTTGAAGCTCGTGTGAGCCGTTTTCCCGCCGCGGCGGGCTAAACGCCTCCGCCCCGTTGGGGCTGACAGCAACGGCCGTAGCACCTAATCCTCGTATGTGACGCTTGCGATAGCCCAGGAAACTAGTCACACACCCGGCCAACGCCATTTGGGAAGATCCCGCCCGCATAGGGCCAAACACCGAAAAAATCTTCCACCAGCCTTGACATTCTTGCCTCTCACTCTGTATATTGATAACTATTCTCAATTCGAGGAGTGAGGGCGAGGATCATGGCTGTCGGCAGAATGACGAGAATGACGCGGCAGCGGAGGATCATCCTGGAAGAGTTGCAGAAGCTTACTTCGCATCCGACGGCCGATGAAGTGTACGACCTGGTGCGACTGAAGCTCCCGCGGGTCAGCTTGGGAACGATCTACCGTAACTTGGAAGTTCTGAGCCGGACGGGCGCCATCCAGAAGTTGGAGGCCAGCGGCTCCCAGCGGCGGTACGACGCGACGGTGACTCAGCATTACCACATTCGCTGCAATCATTGCGGGCGCGTCGATGACGTTCCGCTGGACCCGGTGATCGAGCTGGAGCACGCGTTGCACGATCAGTGCCACTACGAGGTGACCGGCCACTGGGTGGAATTTGCGGGCGTTTGCCCGGACTGCCAGAAAACACAACCGGGGTCGAAATCGGCTCAGGCGGTCTGACCGCCTGTTCGTTCGCCGGCCGACCTCAGGTGAAACAGGGAATTACTATTCACGTTGAACGCACGAGGAGAAGTAGATGGCTGCACTAAAAGGATCGCAGACGGAAGTGAATTTGCTGACCGCATTCGCCGGTGAGTCGCAGGCGCGCAATCGGTATGACTATGCCGCCGGCAAGGCCAAGAAGGAAGGTTTCGTGCAGATCTCGGCCGTGTTCGCCGAGACGGCCCGCCAGGAGAGCGAACACGCCAAGCGTCTGTTCAAGCTCATGGAAGGCGGAACCGCCCAGATCGCCGCGGCGTTCCCGGCCGGCGTGATCGGCTCGACGCTGGAGAATCTCAAAGGCGCCGCCGCCGGCGAGAACCACGAGTGGTCCGACATGTATCCGTCGTTCGCCAAGGTGGCGGTCGGCGAAGGTTTCGACAGCATCGCCAAGGTGTTCGAGGCGATCGCCGTAGCCGAGAAGCAGCATGAGAAGCAGTACCTCGCCCTGGCGGCCAACGTCGAAGCCGGCACGGTATTCAAGCGGGACAAGCCCGTTGTCTGGCGCTGTCGCAATTGCGGGTACCTGCATACCGGCGCCGAAGCCCCGGCCGTGTGCTTCGCGTGCTCCCATCCGCAGGCGCATTTCGACGTGCTTGTCGAGGAGAATTGAAGCCGCGTAACAGGATAGACTGAATTGGCCTTGGGCGCCGTGGTGTGTCGCTGTGTTGACAAGCCGCGGCGCCCAAGCCATGTTGTTCGGTTACCGGTGATCCTTCCCGGTCGATTCCGATAACCTCTTGACGAAATCGCCTCCTCCGGCAACACTTGTGCATTATGAAGATCGTTCACGTCATTACCCGACTGATCTTAGGTGGGGCTCAGGAGAACACGGTTCTCACTTGTGAGGGCTTGGCCCGCCGCGGCCACGACGTGACGCTGATTACCGGCCCGCCGCTGGGGCGTGAAGGGCAACTGCTGGATCGCGCCATGGGCGGCGGGTATCGCGTAGTCGTCATCGACGCCTTGCAGCGCCCGGTGCATCCGATTCGCGACCGGGCGAGCTATCGGGCGTTGATCCGGCACTTCAAGCAACTGGCGCCGGAGGTGATGCACAGCCACTCGTCCAAAGCGGGTATTCTCGCCCGACGCGCCGCCGGCCGGTGCGACGTTCCCATGGTCGTCCATACCATTCACGGGCTGCCGTTCCATCCGTTCCAGCCGTGGTGGCTGAACCGGCTGTACATCGGCCTCGAGCGCCGGGCGGCTCGTCAGACCGACGCGATCTTCTGCGTGGCCGACTCGATGACGCGCCAAGCCCTCGCCGCCGGCGTCGGTCAGCCCGAGCAGTACACCACGGTTCGCAGCGGGATGGACGTTGAGCCGTACCTCACCCGCCCGATCGCGGCCGACGCTTTCCGCGCGAGCCTCGGCCTGCCCGACGGCGCCGTGCTGGTTACTCAGGTGGCCCGGCTGGCGCCGCTGAAGGGGCAGGAGTATCTTGTGGCCGCCGCGGCCGAATTGCCCGAGCCTATCCACTTCTGCCTCGTCGGCGATGGCGAGTTGCAGGAAGAACTGACCGCCCGGATCGACGCGGCCGGCCTGACCGATCGTTTCCACCTGACCGGCCTGCTGGACCCGGCCGATATTCCCGCGGTGATGCACGCCTCGGATATCGTGGCCCATTGCAGTCTGCACGAGGGGCTCGCCCGCACGCTGCCCCAGGCGCTGCTGACCGCTACGCCGGTGATCAGTTACGACGTCGACGGCGCCTCCGAAGTGGTCATCGACGGTCAGACGGGTTTGCTGCTGCCACCCAAGGATGCGCCGGCGCTGGTGGCGGCGATACGGAAACTGGCCGACGACCCCGCCCTGCGTCGGATGATGGGCGACAACGGTCGCGAGTTGGTGGCCGAGGCGTTCTCCGCCGAGACGATGGTGGATCGAATCGATCGTCTCTATCGTGAATTGGCCGAGCGAAAAGGGCTGTAGGAGTAGGAGATTTCCGGCCGAATTGTTCGGATTGGAAGAGCAATGTCACAGTTGGGGGGCGAACGAAGATGAGACCCGCCCGATGGCGTTCGGGTTCGATGATGTCCGTCGCCACGCGCTCCCGGCGGTCAATCGACAATCGGGCATTGGGGCGATCGGAAATCGAGAACCGAAAAGATTGTCAATCGCGATGGTCGGTCCTCACCAATGTTCTGAACGCCTTGGTCAGGCGCCGGGTGATGGGTCCGACTTCGCCTTGGCCGACGCGGCGGCCGTCGATGTCGGTGACGGCGATGATCTCGGCGGCGGTGCCGGTCAGGAAGCATTCGTCGGCGATGTAGAGGTCGTGGCGGGTCAGTTCGCTTTCGACCAGCGGAAGGGCCGCCGCTTCAGCCAGTTCGGCCACGACGCCTCGGGTGACGCCCTCGAGAACCCCTGCGTGCAGCGGCGGGGTGATGATTGTCCCGTTGCGGACGATGAAGATGTTATCGCCGGTAGCCTCGGCGACCAGGCCGTTGGCGTTGAGCATGATCGCTTCGGGAACGCCGGCGTCGATGGCCTCGATCTTGGCGAGGATATTGTTGAGGTAGTTGAGACTCTTGATCCTGGGGCTCAGGGCGTTGGGGTTGTTCCGCACGACCGAGGAGGTGATGACCCGCATCCCGTTGTCGTACATCTCTTGGGGGTACAGTTGGATCGTATCGGCGATGACGAACAGGTGCGGTTCGGGGCATTCGAACGGGTTCAGCCCCAGCGTGCCGGCGCCGCGGGTAACCACCAGGCGGATATAGCCGTCTTCCAAGCTGTTGGCCTGGAGCGTTTCGTACATAGCCGCGATGATCCGGTCTGTGTCGTGGGGGATCTCCAACCGGATCGCCCGCGCGCTTTGGAACAGCCGGGTCACGTGGTCCTCGGCGCGGAAGATGCGGCCGCCGTAGATGCGAATGCCCTCGAAGACGCCGTCGCCGTACAGCAATCCATGATCGAAGACGCTGACCGTCGCGTCGGCGGTGTCCCGTAATTCACCGTCCATCCAGACTTTCATGTGTAGCTCCAAACTCACTTGGCTGCAAAGACCACAGTTCCTCTATGATATCGGCATACGGCAGTTCTGACAACGGTATGCGTGGTGATGAATCTCGGGAATTGTGGCCTCGCGGCGAGCGGGCGGCGGCGCTCTGTCGACTGTCAGACTGTCGCTACTGGAGCCGTCCGTCCTCCAGATGCACCACTCGGTCGGCCCGGTCGGCCACGGCGGCGTCGTGGGTCACCATGACCAGGGTCTGGCCGCGATCGGTGTGGAATCGCTTGAGGACGTCGAGGATCTCATCGCCGGTTTTGCGGTCCAGGTTGCCGGTGGGCTCGTCGGCCAGGAGGATATCGGGTTGGTTCACCAGGGCGCGGGCGATGGCCACGCGCTGACGCTCTCCGCCGGATAGTTCCCGGGGCCGGTGGGTGAGCCGCTTGCCCAGGCCGAGGGTTTCGAGCAGTTCGACGGCCGTGTGCCGCGCCTGGCGGACGCGGCCGGGCCAGCGGATTATTCCGCAGCCGGTCATCGAGGCGATCAGCACGTTCTCCAGTACGTTCAGCTCCGGCAGCAGGTGGTAGAACTGGAACACGAACCCGATGTCGTGGCGGCGCAGCATGGTGCGCGCCCGGCCCGAGAGGGTGGTGGTCTCGACGCCGTCGATCTTCACCAATCCCTTATCGGCGGTATCGAGCAGGCCGGCGAGGTGCAGCAGCGTACTCTTGCCGGACCCCGAAGCGCCGACGATGGCCAGGAATTCGCCCGCTTCCACGCGGAGGCTCACCCCGCGCAGCACGTGCAGATCGGCTCGACCCATGCGGTAGCTCTTGCTGAGTCCGGAGATCTGGATCAGACCCTTTCGGTTCTGGCCTTGGTTCCGGTTCCGGTTTCGGCGTGGACTACTCATAGCGCAACGCCTCCACCGGCTCCATGCGGGCCGCTCGTGTCGCCGGCGCCAGGGCGCCGAACAGGCCGGCGATCATCGCCCCGACGAGGACGCTGAAGATGACCCACGGGTCCACATCGTTGGGGATCTTGTCGAACATGTACGCCTCGCGACTGAAGACTCGCCAGTCGAAGACGTCGGCGATCCAGTCGTGAATCGGGTTGATGAACCGCACGAAGTAATATCCGCCGATCGCCCCCAGCACGCTGCCGACCAGCCCGACGGCGCTGCCGTACAGCAGGAACACGCAGGCCACGCCGGCGTTGGAGGCGCCGATGCTCTTGAGGATGCCGATGTCCTTGGTCTTCTGGACGACCATCATGTAGAAAATGGCGAACACCAGCACCACCGACACCAGCGAGACGACGCCGAACATGATGATCACCAGGTCGCGCTGCCGCTCGATCGGGTCGATGTAGGGCGCCTGCTTCTGCCGCCAGGTCTGGATGATGGCCAGATTCTCATCCAGATCGGGGTGATTCGCCGCGAACGTCGTCCACGCATCGCTGACAGCCGCGGCTCCGACGGCCAGGATGGCCTTGTCGTCGCCGGCGTCGCGGATCTTCACTTGGATCTGGTCGCAGCGTCCGTCCATCTCGATGAGGTTCTGTAAGACGTCGAAGTCCACGTACACGTGGTTGCTGTCGATCAGGTACACCCCGAACCGCTGATCGCCGATCAGGTTGAACGTCTTCTTGATCGGCGTGGTCATTGCCCCCACGCTGCGGCCCAGCGGCAGCAGCGTCAGTTGGCCCTTGTCGCCTTGGCCTACGCCGGTGTACCGCAGGTACGCGCCGGTCGCTGGATCTCGCTTGGTAGTGCCGGGGATGTCGACCCCGAGGATCAGCCCCGGCGCCTCGGGGCGGAAAATGTACTGGCGACGAATGGCCGCCAGCGACTCCCGCGCGGCGTTGATGTCGGTTTCCAACGCCTTGATCAACCCTTGGTCCTGGGCGGCGGCGTCCTTTTCGGTCTCTTCCAGGAGCCGCTGTTCCAACTGCTCGGTCTGCTCGGCCATGACGACGATCTGATCTTCCCAGAGCCGGTTGTTGGCCAGAAGCTGCGTCGCCATCGACTCGGGGAACTGGAACCCCGGGGCGGCCTCCAGTGGGTCGGGGTACAGCCCGTCGCCGAAGCGGGTCACCTCGGTGGCCTGCGGCAGTCGGATGCCGACCACGCGGACCATCTGGGTGTACTTGCTGCGAAGCCGCAACAGGCCGGCGGTGTAGATCACCGGCGTGGCGGCCTCGACGTTGTCCAGCTTGTTCAGCTCGGCGATGAACTCTTCGTAGTAGGGCAGTCCGCCGGGGCCGTCGACGATGACGTCGCCCATCATCCCCCGGGCGGCGTCCTCGACCCCGCCGAGGAAGCCGTTCATCACGCTGGCGACGATCACCACCATGAACACGCACAAGGCGATGCCGATGATGGCCACCAGTGCGATGTATCGCCGTCGTAGATAGCGGAGGCAGAGGAATAGTTTGTACATGGTCCCTTTTCTGCTGATCGCTCTCGCGGGGTCAGTCCTGTTGCTGGGGTCGCAACGTCGGGAACAGCACGACGTCGCGAATGGTCGTTCGTCCGGTCAGTAGCATCACGATTCGGTCGATGCCGACGCCCAGCCCGCCGGCGGGGGGCATGCCCTGCTGCAACGCGGCGAGGAACTCGGTATCCATCACCCGCATCGTCTCGTCGGCGGCCTCGCCGGCCAGTTGCTCGCTGAAGTTGGCTTCCTGAATCGCCGGGTCGTTCAGTTCAGTGTAGGCGTTGGCCAGTTCCATGTTGGCGGCGTAGGCCTCGAACCGCAGGGCGATGGTCGGGTCGTTGGGGTCGCGCCGCGTCAGCGGGCACAACTCGGCGGGGTAGTCCTTCACGAAGATCGGATCGATGAGCTTCGGCTCGACCACCTCTTCAAACACAAGGTTGGCCACGACGGCGTCGGCCTTGTTGGATTCTTCGACGCCCAATTCTCGGGCCTTCTCTCGCATGGCGTCGGGGTCGCGCATCGAGACGCCGGCGTGCTCGATCAGCAGTTGGTCGTACGTCGCCCTGCGCCACGGCGCCGCGAAGTCCAATTCCAAGTCGCCGTAGGTCACCTTCGTGGTCCCGCAGACGGCCTCGGCGGCCGTGGAAACCAGGCCCTCGGTCAGTTCCATCATCACCTCGTAGTCCGCCCGAGCCTGGTACAGCTCCATCATGGTGAACTCGGGGTTGTGGGTCGAGTCGATGCCTTCGTTGCGGAAGTTCCGGTTGATCTCGAAGATCTTCTCCATCCCGCCGACCAGGAGCCGCTTGAGGAACAGCTCGGGGCTGATCCGCATGTACAGGTCCATATCGAGGGCGTTATGGTGCGTCCGGAACGGCCTGGCCGCGGCGCCGCCGCACTGGGACTGCATCATGGGCGTTTCCACTTCCAGGAAGCCCCGGTCCTGGAGGTACCGGCGGAAGTGGCTGATAATGGCGATTCGCTTCTTGAACACGTCCATCGAGTCGGGGTTGACGATCAGGTCGAGGTGCCGCCGGCGGTATCGCAGCTCGGTGTCCTGGAGGCCGTGGAACTTCTCCGGCAGCGGCAGCAGGCTCTTGCACAGCAGCGATAGATTGTCGGCGAAGACCGTCACCTCGCCGGTTCGGGTCAGCATCAACGGGCCTCGGACGGCGACGAGGTCGCCGAGATCGAGCAACTTGGCCAAAGCCCACTGCGTTTGGTCGAGGGCGTTCTTTCGCAGGGCGATCTGGATCGTACCGGTCTCGTCGCGAACCTGGGCGAAGATCAGCTTGCCCATGTCGCGCATCAGCACGAGCCGACCGGCCACGTCGGCGGTTTGCCCTTCCTGATCTTGGACGAACCGTTCGCGGATCGACGCCACCGACTCGGCGGTGTCGTACCGCCGGCCGTAGGGATCGATCCCCAACTCGCGGATCTTCTCCAACTTCTTCTGTCGTTCAGCCTGAATATCTTCCAACATTGCGTTTCGCTCGATTCTAAGGGCGCCTACAAATCCCGGCCGCGTCCGTCGCGGCCAACCGGGTTATCTTCGGCGGGCAGGACGAGGATGTCAAGGTCGGCTCCTGGGGTTGTCGGCGCACAAAGCAAGGTTCATTACGGTTCAGCGGGGAGTTCTCACGGTCAACGATCTGCCGTTACTAGCCCCCTGCAGTGCAGGGGGTCGCTGAACCGATGGCGCTGCCGCTGTAGATTCGATGTCGATCGGCGGGACGCCGAAGGTCCATCCATAGATTGTGGATTCACACGTCTTTTGACCCCCCGCACTGCGGGGGGCTAGTAACGGCAAGCACTCGTCAGACGAACTCCTCGTCACTCCGTCATGAGCGCACAGAAAAGGCGGTCCCAGCCGTTTGACAACGACCGGGCCCGCCCGAGTATTCTTGACATTACGCCTTCACCCGCCGGCGGACGTACCCGCCGAGACCGATCAGGCCCATCGTCGCGGCCAGCATCGTGGCCGGCTCGGGGACCGGACGAGCATCGACCGCAACCGTGATGGTCGTGGACAGGAAGGGGGCGTCAGCGTGGGGGAACAGGTGCAGATCGAAGGTGTATAGCCCATGGGCGTCCGGATCGATTCCGGAGGCGAAGAAGCCGGGGTTCTGGGATGTCTGGAACAGTTGCACGCCGTCCAGATAGCCTGGCTGAAGCGGATAGCCCAACGCCGCCTCGGCCGTCGCCCGGATATCCTGTTGCAGATCAAAGGTGCTATGGTTAGGCATGCTTGCGATCAGCATGACCAGGTAGTCGCCCATGGAGAACTGCGAGCCGAAGTCGATGTGGATGTCGTAGTTCCACAGCGTCAGGCCCGGACCCGATTCGCCGGTTTCGATGAAGTAGGTCGATCCTTCCACGTGCAGCGGATCACCGCTGAAGCGACGGTTTGCCCGTAGGCCGATCTGGACGCCTTCGGCTTCGGCGACGGTGAAATTGCCGTTCACTTGCCCGCTGCCGCCGATGGGAAAAATCGTCGGGAAAACCTCGACGGTATCGGAACTCCACACCGAAACGATCTGCGGGGTCGCCGAGGCGCTGCCGGCGACCAAACCCACCAATACGGCCATCACACTCAACGTTCTCATACCGCACACTCCTGTCTCTCCAAGCGCGCGCGGACTTGACGCGACGAATGTCGCAATCGATAGCAGTGTCCGCGCGCTATCCCACGGAAATCGCGCCGTTACGGGTCCTGCGGCGATGGCCGCGTCCCGAGCCTGAATCTGAACTGAAACCTGAACCTGAACTTGAACCTTGCGAAGGACCGCTCGTATCGAGACGACCCTTCCTAAGGTGTATACCCTAGATAATACTCGAAAGGACCGAAGACGCAATCTCTAATCCCTCCATGAGTTGCCTCATTTCCGCAGGGAGAGACTGCTCAGGTTTTTCCGATATTTGGCCGATAGGGGATAGGGACGAATGCTGCCGATGGATCATCGATTCCGGTCGGCGAGAGGAGAACCTATGGAACGTAACTCGGGTCGCGACGTCATCGCGCGGTGTCCAGGCAATCCGCTCATCGGGCTGGGAGACGTTCCTTTCCGGTGCAGCGATATCTGGAACGCCGGCGTGGTTCGCTACCAGGAGCAGTACCTGCTGCTGATCACCATCGAGTTGCTCTCAGGGCGGTACGCCATCTACAAGGCCTTCAGCGACGACGGCGAGGCCTTCACCGTTGAGGACCGGCCGTTCATGACGGCGTCCAGCGAGGGATCGGCCGCCCAGCACGAGAGCGGCGGGATTCGCGATCCTCGCATTACGCCGGTGGGCGGGGAGTACTACATTACCTACACCACCGAAGGCGACCACGGGTTCCGCACTGCCTTGGCGCGGACGTCGGATTTCGTTTCGGTCGAACGGCTCGGCTACGTCACCCAGGTCGACGTCAAGAACGGAGCCCTGTTCCCCGAGAAGATCGGCGGCCGCTTCGCGATGTTGACTCGTCCCGACCCCGGTCAGTCGATCTGGGTATCGTATTCCGACGACTTGGAGTTCTGGGGCTCCTCCGAGGTCGTTATGACCCCGCGAGGGGGGTACTGGGATTCCACGCGTATCGGAGCCGCCGCCCCGCCGATCGAGATCAGCCAGGGATGGCTGCTGCTGTACTACGGTCAGAAGAGCACTTCCGCCGGCCCCCTTGTCCGTCTGGGCGCGGCGATTCTCGACCGGGAGAACCCGTCCCGCGTGCTGGCTCGGTCGAATATCCCCATTCTGGCGCCGCGAGAGAGATACGAGCGGATCGGCGATGTGCCCAACGTGGTCTTCTCCTGCGGCGCCCTGCTCGAGCGTGGTGTCGTGCTGGTCTACTACGGAGCCTCCGACAGTTGCATCTGCCGCGGCGCGGCGCCTCTGGAAGAGATCATTTACACGTGTTTCGAAAGCGAAAGGGAGTTCTAGCGATGACAGCCCTTGGACGCGATACGCTGCACCGTTACGAAGGCAACCCGATTCTCACGCTGGAGAATCTCCCTTACCGCTGCAACACCGTGTTCAACGGCTCGCCGGTGAAGATGGGGGGGGAGTATCTCATTCTCATCCGCGTTGAGGGTCAGCAGGGGTATTCGTTCTTCTCGCT
This sequence comes from uncultured bacterium, assembly GCA_965372365.1. Classification (GTDB taxonomy): domain Bacteria; phylum Planctomycetota; class Phycisphaerae; order SM23-33; family FEN-1343; genus CBDVCA01. The sequence goes on along the minus strand of CBDVCA010000040.1, from coordinate 5,306 downwards.
GGCTCGCAGTCAGGACGGGTACACGTTCAAGGCCGATGATACTCCGGCGATGCTCCCGGCCAAGGAAGGGCCGTGGGCCGTGTGGGAGGAAGCCGGCATCGAAGACCCTCGGGTGACGTGGATCGACGGGAAGTACTACATCCTGTACACCGCCTGCGGGCGGTTCGGCCACCTGATCGCCCTGGCGTCGACGGAGAACTTTCGCACCTACGAGCGCATCGCCCCCATCAGCGGCCCCGGCAACAAGGACGGCGTGCTGTTCCCCGCCAAGATCAACGGTCTCTACGCCCGTCTGGACCGCCCCTTCGGGCATGGGGTCGGCAGCGTGTGGATTTCGTACTCGCCGGACCTGATTAACTGGGGCCGATCCGAAGTGGTGTTCACCCCCCGGGCGAGGTACTGGGACAGCTTCCGGGTCGGCGCGTCGGCGCCTCCGATTCTGACCGATCGCGGCTGGCTGGAGATCTACCACGGCGTCAAGATGACTTCCGCCGGGCCGATCTACCGGATCGGGGCGATCATGCTCGATACCGAAGATCCGTCGGTCGTGGTGGGCCAAGGGCCATCGCCTCTGCTGAGCCCGCGCGAGGATTACGAGCGGATCGGCGACATCGCCAACGTAGTGTTCGCCTGCGGCGCGATTGTGGAAGACGACGGCGAAGTGAAGATCTACTACGGAGCCGCCGACACCGCCATCTGCGTGGCGACCGGCAAACTCGACGACATTGTCAATTCGTGCTTCGAGTAGGGCGACGGCGAGATCAGCATCGATAGCGCCGCCAGTGTGGCGACGGAGCAGTCGGTCCCGATGGTCCCGCAATGGGGCGGTGACCGAAGGGGCGGATCCATGGTTCGACAATCTCCGAGGTTATGGTCGTCGTGGTCGCGGCGTGCGTAGAATGGAGTGAGTTTGCACACCAAAAGGGGGAGTACTATGGCCGGTAATGGGATGAGATTGGGTGGTTTCGGGATGGTTCGGATAGGTTGGACGGTTTGTGCCGCGATGGTGGTCTGTGCGGCGGTGGGGGGGTGTCAGTCGCCGGCCCTGACGGTGGACGATACGGTTATTATGGGCGATGTTGAATCGCCCCTGCGGGCGGTGGTCGAGAAGCCGGGGTTGACCCAGCCGGGTCGTCATGTGAAGGGTCTGGAGGTCACCCTGTTTGCCGGCGGCCGCGAGATCCATCGCGGCAAGACCGACGAGAACGGACATCTGGAGGTTCACGCTCACCTGCCGGCCAAGGCTGAAGTGTTCGAGGCCCGCACCGTCATCGACGGCAAAGACGTCCGCGCGACCGGCCGGATTCACCGTTGGCCTCAGCGGACGATCGTTTTGGTCGACATTGACGAAACGATTTCGAACACCGACTATCAGACACTTCTGTCCGGCAAGGCCACGGATGTCGGTTCGACCCCGCTGCCGCATTCGGTGGAGGCGATGACCGAGATCGCCCGCCGTTTCAACGTGGCGTACCTGACGGCGCGGCCCCGGGAGTTGCTGGACAAGACGCGTCGGTGGATCAAGTCCGAAGGCTTTCCCGACGGTCCCGTGCTCACGTCCGACACGTTGGGCGACTGGATCCATCAGAGCGAATACAAACTACGAGTGCTCAAACACTCGCAGAAGGTGTTCCCCAACATACTGATCGGGATCGGCAATACGGCCGGCGACGCCGAGGCCTACGGTCAGTCGGGCATGCTGACGGTCGTGGTGACCAAGGACAACATCGAAGGCTTCGGCCTCCACGGCGTCCTCGCCCGGAACTGGCAGGACATCCGCAAGTTCTTCGACGCCAACCTCGACGTCCTCGAAGACCCCCAACGCCTCCGGAACCTGCTCAAAGAAGGCGGTATGATCAGGCGGCCGCTGTATCCGTGGGCCAAGCGCGATGAGAAGAAGTAGGCTGATCGCATTCGGCGACCCGATGGGTCGGCGGTCAGGCGCAGCGACGTTCAACGGATCATCGTTTGCGGAGATATTTCAGGGCCGCCAGGAGAACCGGGTCGGTTCTGCGTAGCAAGGCCGGCGTGGTCTTGATGGTGATGTCAGGGGCGACTCCCTTGCCCTCGAAGCAGGTTCCGTCGGGCTCCATGGCTTGCCAGCAGGGGAGATAGACGGTTACGTTGTTGCCCAGCGAAATCGGCTGGGGGTTTCCGCTGCTGCCCCCGGTGCGTCCGCCGATGACCTTGCACTGAGGGACCTGCTTCATCATGAGTACGAACGCTTCGCAACTGCTCAGAACCGCCGGCCCCGACAGCACGGCCACTTTCCCGCGGTACTGTGGTCTATCCGCATTCGGCGCGAAACTCCGCTCATAGACGCGACTGAATCCGCTCTCGCTGCCGGGCGAGACGACGACGTGCTTGGCGTACACGGCGGGCTTGTCGATGAAGCAGCCGGCGAACTGGCGGGCCAACGGTTCGGCGCCGCCGCCGTTGGTTCGCACGTCGATGATGACTCCCTTGGCGCCGGCGAACTCGGCCAACGCCTTGTAGGCCGGCTCCAGCAATCGGGGCTTGGACGCGTCCCAGCCCCTGATGGCGATATAGCCGATGCCGTCGGGGAATCGACCGGTCTTGACGGCCGGATTATGCCGTTTCAAGTTCGGGATCAACTTCGCCAGTGTTTTTGGATTGTAGTTGGACTGGTACGATCGCCTGTACGAGTAGAACGTCCGGTCGTCGGCTTTGAGCCAGATGTGTAGATCCTTGGCCGCGGCCAGCATGGTCGCCACGCCGCCGGCGAACTCAGCGGCCGTCTTCGCCTTGAGCAGTTCGGGCGTGTGTTGGGCGATCAGGGCGTCCCAGTCGAGGCCGAGGCGGTCGCGATAGGAGTAACTGTCGGCGATACTCCTGTTCAAGACCTCGATCGCCTCCCGGTTCATGTCAGCAGACGTCTGCTTGACCTTCGCCCCGGTCGCCCGGCGCGTGCGGAACTCAATCGGATACGGCACGGCCGACTGCCCGGCCGCGTTGGCGAAGCCGTTGAATGATCTGGAGTTGATACTGAGCCGGTAGTCGTGGCCGCCTTGGAGCTTCACGGTCATTTCGAACGTCCGCGGATTCGCCCATCGCGGCCGGCCGACGATCTTGGGGAAACTCGACCCGCTGCCGACGACGGACATGCCTTCAGGGGCCATGTCCTGGTCGAAGACGATGGTTATTCGCTTCAGGGTCGGGTCCACATCCTTGGCGCCGTTGTCGGGGGTGGCTTTGATCACGCGTGGGCGAGACGCGACGGCGTCGTCGACTGTCCCCATGGCCACGGCGGCAAGCAGCAAACCTACGCGAATTCCACGTGTAATCGATTGGTTCATTCGGTTGTGATCCTTTGCCGGCAAACTCACTTGTTCAGAGGACGACTATCGTAGGCACGGTAGCCCCGATGGTGGTCTTTCGCAAGTGTATTCCCGCGGCGCAGGCCGGTATGGGCTTGGCTTACGATCGGAATCACCCCACTTCCGGCCGACTCGCCCCATCCCGTGCGGCCGTCTGTGCCGTTTGTGCGGTCTTCGCAGCGTGGGCGTGCGGCGAATCGGGTCCTGAGGGTCGTAATGGTGATGTCCAGCCAGAGGATACACGATAGGGCATGTGTCCGCCTATGGTGCGGGCGGCGCATCGACGTCGGTACGGCTCACGGAGGCCGAGTTCGTTGGAGGGATTTGTGTGTGCCCGATGGGTCGGGGTGTCTCCAACCCCGTCCAACCGAGGGCATATCCTATCTTGGGACGGCGCGTCCCGAACCCACTGGCGGCTCAACAGCCGCCTCTGTCCGGAATGGGGCTTCTCGACAAGCCCCCCCGACCCGAAGCGAGTTCCATCCGATAGCTGCAACGTTGCTATGCGACCGGGACGGATCGTCCGCCCGGCGGGAGTCTCACACATAGGTGGTACACATGCCCAAAGATCAGAATCCCAACGACCCACTGAACCGTGACCTCACCGGCGACAGCGAGAACTCAGATCTGACCCGCAAACTGCAGGCCGAGAACTCGGTCGAACCCGCCGACAAGTCCAAGGCTTCGCTGAGCATCGAAAGCCTCGAGCCCCGGATCATGCTGTCGGCCACTTGGGCCGACGCCACCGACGGCGACGATGTATTCGACGGAACCGCCGCCGATGATGTCGCCGACGGTCTCGACGGCGACGACATCCTCAACGGACTGGTCGGTAATGACGATCTTACCGGCGGATTGGGTAACGATGACCTGTTCGGCGGACTCGGTGACGACCTGCTCAACGGCGGGCTAGGCGACGACCTGCTCGACGGCGGCGACGGATTCGATATCGTCGACTTCAGCGATGCCGACAATGCGGTCACCGTCGACTTGTCGGCCGGCGCGGCCACCGGCGACGGAATCGATACGCTTGTCGACATCGAAGGGGCGATCGGCAGCGATAACGACGATGCGTTTGGGTTCGCCGCGGCCGCCGATGGGGACAGCTTCACCATCGACGGCGGCGCCGGGACCGATACGCTCGATCTGAGCGGGGTCGACCGTGACGACGTCACTTTCGGCGACGGGACCATGACCGTCGACTTGGGCAATGGCGACAGCTTCACCGTCAACCACACCAACATCGAGACGGTCGAGTTCGCCGACGGAACGCTCGATGTCCTCGACGCGGCCGATGATTCTCTGGTCACCGCCGAAGATACGCCCATCACCATCGATATCACCGCCAACGACATCTCCTTGAACGGTGATACGCTTACAGTCGACAGCTTCACTCAAGCCGACCACGGTACGGTCGTGGACAACGGCGACGGCGCCTTCACGTACACCCCCGACGCCGACTACCACGGCGCGGACAGCTTCACGTACACGATTACCGATGGCAACGGCGGCTTCGATACCGCCACCGTCGATGTGACCGTTACGGCCGTCAGCGAAATAGATCTGGGCTCTCTCTCAGCGACCGAACTTGACGCCCTGACCGTTGATCAGATCGAGGACCTCGCCGACACCGACTTCCGTTATCTCTCAGCCGATCAGGTCGAACACCTGACCGTCGAACAGATTGAGGAAATCCCGAGTAGTTACAGCTTCAGCCGATGGAGCGCCGACGCGCGTGCATCTCTGAGCGTCGATCAGGTGCAGGCGATCGATGTTTCGGAGGTATCGATCGGCTACTTGACGGCCGACCAACGCAGCGAACTGACGGGGGACCAGGTGGCGGACCTTAACGAGCCGGACTTCCGATATGTACCGGCCGATCAGGTGGAGCACCTGACGACCGAACAGATCGAGTCGATTCCGAGCAGCTACAACTTCAGCCGATGGAGCGCCGAATCGCGTGCGTCT
>CBDVCA010000039.1:0-20865 GCA_965372365.1 uncultured bacterium | reverse complement strand
GGCAGCACGACGCGATTCTACTACGGGGACGACCTGGACTACTCGCTCCTGGGCAACTACGCGTGGTACGGGTATTGGGACGAGAGCGGCAACAGTGGTCGCGAAACCCACCCCGTGGGCCAAAAGACGCCCAACGCATGGGGCCTGTACGATATGAGCGGCAACGTTTGGGAATGGTGCGCCGACTGGTACCGCAGCGACTATTACGCATATGCGAATAATGTGGACCCCCAAGGACCGCAAACAGGCTCCCAGCGCGTGGTTCGCGGCGGCAGCTGGAACAGCGACCCCGGGTGCTGCCGCTCGGCCAACCGCAACTGGAACTCGCCGGGCATTCACTTCTTCAACCCGGGTTTTCGTGTTGTCCTCCCCAGTTCGGGGCGGTGATATTCATTCGGTTCTCTTGAGCAAGGCGAGGTGGGGAGAAGCGTAGGAGAGACAAGGCGAGCGGAGCCGCCGCGTCGAATCCAAGCGACAACCCAACGAGCTACGGGGCCAGTGGCGACCCAACGAGCTACGGGGGCCAGTGGCGACCCCGGCGGGCGATCGAGGACGTCGTATCGAGACTTGCCCCCATGGGCCGGGTACAGGCACGTTTGTCTCGCCGCGGCGAGACTGCCGAGCCCGTCCCCTACGCTTGCGGAGTGTGGTGTTCCGTTGCCGTTAGCCGCGTAGCGGCGTTTGGTAGTAGCCTCGGGCGCGAGCCCGTGGTATGTGATCGGCTGAAAGATTCGAGCCCCCGCAGGGGGCGACTGACGGGGTGGATGAATAGGGTATACATGTTTCAGTCGCCCCCTACGGGGGCTCATCCTTACCGGGACGTTCGCAATCCACGGGCTCGCGCCCGAGGCTACTAACAATCGCCCCCTGCGGGGGCTACGGCGCTAACGCTACCGGGCGACGCCAGGGTTCAGGGGGCGGCGGCGCGCGCCGGGCTATCGCTACGGCCTCCTGGGATTTCGTGTTGTCCTCCCCAGTTCAGGGCGGTGATATTCATGCCGTTCTCTTGAGCAAGGCCCCGCCGGGGAGTTCGTCTGATGATCGCGCGCCGTTACTCGCCCCTCTGCACTGCGGGGGGCTGGTCACTGCAGGCCATCGGTTAAGCGGGTATGCCGCCGGGCCCCGCATGAAAACCCGTCGCCGGCGTGGTTGGTTCCGGTGTCGGATTGTATAATGCTGGCGTCGCAGTCCCGGCCGCGGGTGGTGGTGTGGCGGCGGGGGGGATGAGGACGGGGGAACTAGAGAGCTTCCGAATTGTGCGAGGGCCGGGTGAGCTATCTCCGGTTGGGGTCGCATGATCGGCGTGCTGGACGGGGGGAGCCGTGCAGGGGCGAATCGATCTATCGAAGGAGGGGCGAGCATCCACCGCCGGGGCCGAGGGCGACCCGTCGACGATTGGTTTCGGCGGCGTGGTCGAGTGGATGATGCTGGTTCTGCTGATATTCATGCCGCTGGCGTTTGGCGCGGTTCACGCCTGGAGTGAGCTGATCGTGCTGGCGATCGCCGGGGCGATGGTGCTGCTGCTGGTCGGCAAGGCCCTGTTGCGGCCGCGAGCGTCGCTGGTGTGGACGTGGGCGTATGTCCCCGTCGCACTGCTGGTTGGCTGGGCGGTGGTGCAGGCTACCCCGCTGCCGACCGCATGGGTGGAGGTGCTCTCCCCCAGTACGACGGCGGCTCACGCGTATCTCATGGGCTCCTTCGAGGCGCCCGGCAGACTCACCGTCAGCCTGTACCCCCACGCGACGCGTCAGCAGATTCGTCTGTTGCTGGTCATCGCGGCGGTGTTCTTCGTTACGGTCAACGTGTACCGGTCGCCGCGACAGGTCAAGCGGCTCCTGGCCGGCATCGTCGGGGTCGGGGCGGCGGTGGCGATGATGGCGTTCGCCCAGGTTGCCGCCGCGACCGATCGGATTTACGCGACCGTTCGCGTGGGCCGACCGGTGGCCGACGCCGGACCGTTCTTGGTGCGAGAGCATTACGGCCAGTTCATCTGCCTGTGCATCGGCGCGGCCCTGGCGCTGCTGATGGTGCGGCTGCGGGAAGTCTACGGCCGTCGTCCGGTGACTCTGCCCGACGCGATGAACCTGATCGGTTCAGAGGGACTTCGGCGCCTGTGGTACTTGCCGGCGATGATCCTGTTGGCCGGCGCGACCGTGTTCACTACGCTTAGCCGCGATGCCGTGACGGCGACGTTGGCGGCCGGGGCTTTCACGACGTTGGTTATGGCGGCGAAGTACTCGATGAAGCGGTCCACCTGGGCGGTGGTGGCGGTGACGACGGGGGCGGTGCTGTCGGTGCTCTACGTCGGCTTCGACGCTCTCTTGCAGCGATCGATCGGCTCATCGGCCGGCGGAGCCGCCAACGGCGTGCTCTCGCAATGGTCCGGGTACGCCTTCGCCGGCGCCGGGCTGGGGACGCTCGACACGATCGCCCAGATGTTCGGCCAGTCGCGGGCCAGAACCATGCAGTCACTGGTCAGCAACGATTACGTTCGAACGATCGGCGAGATCGGTCTGGTCGGACTCGTCCCGGCGATGGTGCTGGGGGGCATCATCTGGGGCTGCTATCTGCGAGGCGTCCGTCGCATGGAGCGGCCGATTCAGTTGGCGTCGTTCGGGTTGGGGTTCGGCCTGTTCGCGGTGATGATGCACAGCATCACCGGCAGCGGCCTGCAGGCTCCGGCCGTGGCGTGCATGACGGCCGCCTGCTGCGGGCTGCTGGTCAACCTCCGCCGCATGGGGGGCGAGCCGGTCGCCGAGCCGGTCGTCGAACGCGTCGCCGCCCGCCGACTCAAGCCCCGAAGAGTGTTACGCGCCGCCGGCGTTATCGCCGTCGCGGGCGTCTGGGCCTTGCTGCTGCCGGAGGCCGGTCGAGCAGCCGCGGCCGAGTATCACAACGACGCCGCCACCCGGATCGAGCAAATGCTGCAGTCGGACCCCCGGCTGGACCGGCCGGTCGCCCATGCAGCGATGGTGCGGCACGTTCGCGCCGCCGTTGGGCTGCAGCCGAGCAACATTCGGTATCGATATCGCTTGGCGCTGTGCCGGTTCGAAGCGCTGTACGATTGGGTCGGCTCGATCTCGACCGCTCGGCTCACTCACGCGGCGCCGGGGCCGATTCGCGATCAGGTCGAATCCATCGCCGCTGATTTGGCGGCCGCACGGTCGGTGTGTCCGGCGTTCGGGCCGGCGTGCACGTTCCTGGGGCGCCTGCAGTGGTACGTGCTTCGTAACGCGGCCGGCGATCGGCACATCCGTCTGGGGTACCGGCTGACGCCGAACGATCCGGCGGCGTGTTTCGCCGTCGGCAGGCTCGACGTCGAGCAGGGGCGGTTCGCCGATTCGCTCCCGAAGTTCCGACGGGCTCTGGCCGCCAATGAGCACATGTTCTCCGAGATTGCAGCGGTCTATATCGCCGGGGTCGAGCGAGCCGACCTCGCGTTGACGATCGCCGGGGAGAACAAGGGACGACTACGCCGGTTGATGCGGATTCTCGACCAGCGCGGCAGCTTGACGGCGACCGTCCAGAGCGTTCGCGACCAGGCGGCCGCGAGGCTGGCCGGGGAAAAGCTGCTGGCCGATTCGGGCGGTACACAAGAGCCGGGTGATTCAGGCCGATAGCGGCCAAGGTCTGCGTGGGGGGGGATGAACGTGCCATCGAAGAAGAACCAGGATCGCACCGAGGAGGCCGGCGATCGTCAGATCGTCAGCGCCTTGCCGGCGCTACCTGTGGCCCGCGCCGGTAACGGGATGTTCGGCGATATGCCTCTGACGGGCTACCCTGTCGCGGCCGCCGCGCTGCGGCCGGCGCTGTGGATGACGGTGACCAAGCAGAAGTGGAGCATCTTCTGGGTCTTCGTCATTGTCGCCGGTACGATCACCGCGGCGGTGTGGCTGCTGCTGCCGCCGCAGTATACGGCCAACGCCGAAATCCGCGTGCGACCGATCATCCCGCGACTGGTGTACCAAACCGACGACAACGGTCGGATCCCGCTGTACGAGTCGTTCATGAACACTCAGGCGGCGGTCGTGGCTTCCCCGACGGTGCTTCAGCGAGTACTCGACCAGCCCGACGTGCAGGCGACGGCTTGGTTCAAGGGCGTTCGCAAAGGCCCGATGGGGTTCGTGCTCAGTGACGATCGCCCGGCCATCGAGCGGCTGCGAGAGCTGCTGAAGGTTCGCCCTCGCGGCCAGACCGAGATCATCGACGTCTGGATGAGCGCCGATTGGCCCCAGGACGCACGGACGCTGGTCAACGCCGTGCTCGATCAGTACATGCGGTACATTCGCGAATCGGCCGACCAGACCCGCGACGTGCTGTATCGCAAGCTGCTGGAGCAGTATCGCACCCTGCAGAACGATATCAACGGGCGAGAGAAGGTGCTGGCCCGGATGAAGAAGGAATACACCACCAACGTGCCGGCCGAACTGGTTGATCGCGAACGGCTTCGCCTTGACGAGATCGCTTCGCGCCTCGAGGACGTCCAACGGCGGTTGGCCCAGAGCCGGTGGCAGGAATCGCAGTGGGAACACCTGATCGATCAGGGCGACCGCCTGACGCGATTGGCCACGACGCAACCGGAGTCGCTGGCGGCCAATCAGCGGCGTTTCCCGACCGACGCCGAATGGCGGCAACTGCAGATCGCCTTCAAGCAGATCGAGTACAGGTTGGAGCAGACGTCGGGGCAACTCGGCGACGCTCACCCCAAGATGATCGACATTAGCCGTCGCGTCGAACTGGCGGCCGACATGCTGCGAACGCGGGAATTGCAGCTCGTGCAGCAATGGCGACTGAACCCCGGCGAGATCACCGGCCCCGGCGAAGAGGCGGCCAGTGTGGACGATAAGTTGGCCGCGGCCCACAGGCGGACGCGGATGCTGCAGTTCCAGGAGAAGGTTCTCCAGGAGGATCTCAGCCAGCTCCGCAAGGGGTGGGAGAACACCGTCGATACGGCGATGTCGCTGGAGCAGCAGACGCAGTTGATCCAGCGCAAGCGCGAGATGTTCCAGGACGTTCGACTGCGCAAAGACCAGCGTGAGATGGAACGGAACGTTCCCGGTTCCGTCGAGGTGCTCACCCGGGCCTTCGCGCCGTCGAAGCCCTCTCGCGACTATCGGATGCTGGCCACACTGGCGGCGATAATGACGGGCTTGGGTTGCGGGGTGGGACTGGCCATGGTCCGCGCGGGGCGAAGCCAGGTGATTACCGAAGTTCGCGAACTCCACCACAGCGTGGCCGCTCCGTTCCTGGGGCACCTGCCTTTGCTGGAGCGGAAGCATGAGGCGGCCCCCGACCGCAGCGGGCTGGCCAACGAAGGCATTCGCATGGTCCGCACAGCGCTGCTGGCGCACATCGAAGCCAGAGACGGCAACGCCGTTGTAGTGACCAGCGCCGGCCAAGGCGAGGGCAAGTCGACCGTCGCCTGGCTGTTGGCGCGCAGTTTCGCCAGATGCTCGATGAGCGTGTTGCTCATCGACGGCGACCTTCGAGGCCGCGATGTATCCAAACGGTTCGGGATGGATCAGGGCAAGGGGTTTGTCGGGGCGCTGATCGAAGACGCCCCCGACGCCGAGACGATTCTCGAAACCGACTTGCCGACGCTCAGCTTCCTGCCGGCCGGTCGTCATTCCGGCCCGGTGGAGACGGAGATTGTCGCCAATGGGAGTTTGCCGGACTGTTTGGCCCGATGGCGCGAGATGTTCGACGTTGTGGTGGTGGACAGTCCGCCGCTGCTGTCGGTGGCCGACGGGCGGATTCTGGCTCGGCACGCCGACGGGACCATCTTGGTTGTGAAGGAGGATCACAGTCATCGGCATGCGGTGGCCGACGCGCTGCGATCGCTGGAAGCGGCCTCTGCGGCGCCCCTGTGGGGTACGGTGTTCGTCGGTGAACTTCGCCGATTGCCCTATGACTACCATCACCGCGCTCCCATGAGAAAATGAGGTCGAGACTACGTGGAAACAGTTACAGAGATGACCGGGCGTGATACGCAGGCGGCGGTGAAGGAGCTTCGCCATTTGGCGATTCGCGCCTTGGCCCGAATGTATCTGCCGGACGAACAGGCCTTCGCCTTCCGGCGCCGGCGCCACATGGACGGCGACAGGCTCGAGGGCGTCAGCCGGCGGTATACGTCCACCGTACTGATCGCCTTGGCCGGGGAGAGTTCCAACGTGCGAGATCAGGTGCTCCACGGGGACGATCCCCGTCACGTGTGCGGGCGGATGATCAAGTCCGCCGGCGCCACCGACGACGCCGGCGAAGCGGCCCTGACCCTGTGGGCGGCCCGATCGCTGGAGCATCCGCAATGGCGCGAGGCGATGGACGCCGTGCGGAGGATGGATCCGGCGAACCGGTCGATGCCCACGGTCGAGTTGGCCTGGACGCTGATGGCGCTGGTCAGCGACCGCACCGTGGTCGACTGGGCGCTGGCGCGGGAGGTCGCCCGGCGGCTGCTGGACGCGTACCATCGGGACACCGCCATGTTCTCGCACTTCCCTGGCGGCGTGTCGGCCCCGGGGCTGCGATCGCACGTGACGTGCTTCGCCGATTTCGTGTATCCGACGATGGCGCTGGCCGCCTACGGGGCGGCCGCCGACAACGCCGAAGCCCACGCCGCCGCTTTCGGAGCCGCCGAACAGATGTGCTCGCTGCAAGGTCCCGAAGGCCAATGGTGGTGGCACTTCGACGTGCGGACCGGCAAGGTGATCGAGTGCTTCCCGGTGTATTCGGTGCATCAGGATTCGATGGCCCCGATGGCTCTTCGAGCGGTCGAGGCGGCGTGCGGGCGGAAATACGCCGAGCCGATCGCGCGCAGCCTTCAGTGGCTGCTCGATCCGCCCGAGACGTCCGAGAATCTCATCGATCCGGCCTCGGAGGTGATCTGGCGAAAGGTCGCCCGTCGCGAGCCCGGCAAGCTGGCTCGGGGCATCCAGGCGGCGGCCAGCCGCATTCACAAGAATCTTCGCGCCCCGGGGCTGGACTTTCTGCTTCGTCCCGGGCGTATCGACTATGAAAGCCGGCCGTACCACATGGGATGGATTCTGTACGCATGGCGCCCGTCGGCGGTGGCGGCGCCGGAAGCGGCCGACGACGCCGACGACTGACCCGAGAAGACGAGGACGCCCGAATGCGTCAGTATGTCCTATACATCGTAGTGGCCGTATTGGCGGTCTACGCCTGGCGGGACTGGTTCGTCCCATGCTGCGCGTTGGTTGTGCTGATGGCCGTAATGCAGCACGAGGACATGCCCAAGAGCATAGCCGGGATCCAAGGTCTTAACCTGTGGAACGTTCTATTAGCATCGGTGATCGCCGCTTGGGCCGTCCGGCGGTGGTCGGAGGGCCTCGTGTGGGACATGCCCGGCCACGTGATGGTCTTGCTGGGGCTGTATGCAGTGGTCATCGGCGTGGGGGTCTTCCGCATGCTCGTCGATCGGTCGGTTCTGGAGGAGTACCCGCTCAAGTCGGCGATCAGCGAGGAATTGATCAACACGTTCAAATGGGTCATCCCGGGCCTGCTGATCTACGACGGCTGCCGCACGCGGCGACGGCTGGCGGGGGCCTTGGCGTCGATCTGTCTGCTGTATGTGCTGCTGGCCGGCCAGGTGGTCAGGCGAATGCCGCCCAGTTCGGTATGGGGCGGCGGCGGCCCTCGCATCCAGAAGCTGCGTCTGAAAACGTGCGCCGGCATCGGCTACAGCGTGCCGGATATGTCCACAATACTGGCCGGGGGCAGTTGGGTGTGCCTGGCGGCGGCGCCCCTGTGCCGGAGGCGTCGTCAGAAGGCGGTGCTGATTGCGATGGCGGTGCTGACGCTGTACGGCCAGCTTCTCACCGGCGGTCGGGCAGGCTACCTCGCCTGGGCCGTCGCCGGGCTGCTGATGTGCACGTTGCGGTGGCGAAAGGGGCTCATTCTGGCGCCCATTGTACCGGTCGTACTCCTGCTGGTCTTGCCCGGCACGGCGGCGCGGATGTTGCAGGGGTTCGACACCGAAGGCCCCGCCGGAGCCGCGACTCACAGCGAGTATGCCATTACCTCGGGGCGGAACCTGATGTGGCCGCATGTGATCGAGAAGATCAAGGCCGAGCCCCTGATCGGCTACGGTCGCGGTGCGATGGTTCGCACGGGTCTGCGGGACGAGTTGGGCAGGCGGTACGGAATTGCCGACGCCTTTCCGCATCCGCACAACATCTACCTGGAATGGCTGCTTGATAATGGCGTTATCGGTCTGATTCCGGTGCTGATCTTCTATGGGCTGGTGCTGGTTCGGGGGGGGGCGATGTTCCGCGATCGGGCGAACCCGTGGTGCGCCGCGGCGGGGGGGATGGCCCTGGCGGCGATGACAGTTCAATTGGTCGCCGGGATTGGCAGCCAGCACTTTTACCCGCGCGAGAGCACCGTGGCGATGTGGGCCGCGGCTTTCGTGGCGCTTCGCGTATGGGTCGAGTCGCGCCGGGCGCCGGCCGCGGCGCCTGCGGTCGCCATGCTCCCGCCGATTAGCGGGACGGCAAGGAGGGCGGCCCCGGCATGACCGACTTGGTGTACATCCTGGCCGCCAGTCATTCCGGGTCGACCCTGCTGGCGATGCTGCTGTCGACGCATCCGGAGATCTGCACGGTCGGAGAGTTGAAGGCGACGAACCTGGGCGACCCCCAACGGTATCGCTGCTCGTGCGGAGCATGGATCACCGCCTGTCCCTTCTGGTCGAAGGTGGCCGCGGCGATGGGCGACCGGGGTGAGCGATTCGACGTCACCGACGCCCGAACCGACCATCGATGGGGCGTGTCGCCCTACGCCGGCCGCCTGCTGGCTCCGCTGCATCGTGGCCCGTGGCTGGAGGGATGTCGCGACGCGGGGTTGTGGATGTCGAAGTTGTGGCGGCGGAACTTTCCCATCATTCAGCGGCGCAACGCGGCGTTGGCCGAGGTGGTGTGCGGGTTGTCGGGGGCGAGGCTTATCGTGGATTCGTCTAAGACCGGCCTGCGACTGAAGCACCTGCTGGCGAATCGGAAGTTGAACGTGAAGGTGATCCGCCTGATTCGCGACGGCCGGGGCGTGGCTCTGGCCTATATGCGACCGGATCTGTACGCCGACGCCGCTCGCGAGGAATTACGCGATGGCGGAGCCGGCGGCGACCGGGCGGGCGAGCGGGTGTCGATGGCCGCCGCGGCTCATCAATGGCGGCGCAGCAACGAGGAGGCTGAACAGGCTCTTCGACGTGTCGCCCCCGATCAGTGGGTCCAGGTGCGGTACGAGACGCTGTGCGTGGATCCGGAGTCGACGTTACGCAGGCTGATGGAGTTTCTGGGGCTGGACGCGGCCCGTGCGGCTCCGGTGAAGCGGCTCCGGTCGACGGCCCACCACGTCGTCGGCAACGGCATGCGTCTGGACGGCCGGATCGACGTGGCGCTCGACGAGCGATGGCGAGACGCATTGACGACGGATGAGCGGGTCGCGTTCGGCGCCAAGGCCGGGTGCATGAACCGGCGGTACGGGTACATGTAATGGTCGAGACGGCCGACAGGAGCAAAGAGTCCATGGGTGAGAGCCATCCTCATAACCAGCCCGACGCCGGCGGCGACAAGTGTCCCCGCGACGCGGTCGAGGCCGCCGGCTCCGCCGCCGTCCGCAAGCCTTCGTTGGTCGTCAACGCCGTCAGCGGGTGGGTCGGGTTCGCCGCGACGGTGGTGGCCGGGTTCCTGTTGACCCCGTATGTGATCACCCGCCTCGGCAAGAGCGGCTACGGCGTTTGGTGCCTGGTGGGCTCGGTGATCGGCTACTACGGCCTGCTGGACTTGGGCGTCTCGGCGGCGGTGCGTCGGTATGTGGCGAGGTACGCCGCGAGGGGCGACCATGACGCGCTGAACGAAACGGTCGGAACTGCGGTGACCGTCTTCGCCATCGCCGGCGTGGCGATGCTGGTGTTCTCGATCATCGCCGGCGGGGCCTTGGCTTCCTTCTTCGGCGTCACCGGCGCCGAGGCGGTCGAGTTTCATCGCATTGTCATTTTCCTGGGAGCCGCGGCCGGGTTCAATATCGTCGGGCAGGTGTACCGGGCCACGATCACCGCCCACGAGCATTTCGTGGCGCGAAACTGCGTCACCATCGCCGTTACGGCGATTCGCGCGGGGCTGACCGTGTGGACCCTCATGATGGGCTGGGGGCTGCTGGGCGTAGCCGCGTCGTGCATGGTGGTCGATATGATTCGGCTGGTCTGTGACCTGTGCCTGGTCAAATGGCTGACCCCGCACGTCATCACGCGTCCGGGGCGCTGGCGCTGGCGGCGGGTCCGGCCGCTGCTCACCTATGGCCTGACCATGACGGTCATCGTCGGCGCCGGGATCGTGCAGGTGCAGACGGCCTCGGCGATTCTGGCGAAGGTGGTCAGCCTCGAAGCGGTGGCTGTCTATGCGATCGCGGCGTTGCTGATGCGTCACTTCAGCAACCTGATCCACGCCGGTATGGGCGTGCTGGGCCCCCGGTTCGCCGGGCTGGACGGGGCCAACGATACGGTCGCCATTCGTCGGCTGGTGCTGAAGGGCCTGTGGGTGTCGACCATCCTGAGTTGCTCGGTTGGCCTTGGGATGCTGATTCTGGGCGATAGGTTCCTGCACTTGTGGGTGGGGTCGCGATTCACGCCGGCTGAATTCTCCACGGCGGTGACGGTGCTGATGATTTTGACGGTGTACTACGCGTTGGGGTTGTCCCAGGCGCCGGCGACCACGGCCCTGTACGCGATGAATCGCCACCGGGTGTACGCCGGCGTTATGCTTGTCGAGGCGGCGGTCAACGTCACATTGAGCATCATCCTGGCCGGCCGAATGGGAACCGTCGGCGTCGCGGTGGGCGCCCTGATTTCGATGGTGGTCGTGCGAATGGTGACCCAGCCGGTGTACGTGTCGCGCGTCGTGGGCCTGTCGCTGAGGCAATACTGCCTGCCGATTGCCGGGCCGACGGCGGCCGCGGCGGCGATCTGGGTTCTGTGGCGCCACGTTCTGTGGCCGCACGTGCCCCCGCAGGGGTACATGGGGCTGATCACCGGGGGGTTGTGCATTACGCTGACGTATCTGATGTTGCTGGCGGCCGTGGCGGCCGTGGTCGATATCGCCCGAGGTCGCCCGGTGCGGCTGGCGGGTCCATTCGTGTCGACCGAATCGTCGGTCTGATTGGGAGGGGAGAGTATGAACGCCCACAAGAAGGATAAGCCGCGGATTTGCTTCGTGGCCCACAACGCCCTCGGCGAGTTGTCCGGCGCTCAAGGCGGTCATGTCGGCGGGGTCGAACGCCAGACGGCCCTGATGGCCAAGTGGCTGGCCGCCGGGGGGTGCAAGGTTTCGATGGCCACCTGGGACGAATCGCGTCACTGCGTGGTCGATACCGGCGAAGTCGAGCACATTCCGTTGTGTCGACGCAACGAGGGGGTGTGGGGACTGCGGTTCTTCCACCCGCGATGGACGAGCCTCCACAGGGCCTTGCGGGTCGCCGACGCCGACGTGTACTACCACAACTGCGGCGAGTACGTCACCGGGCAGGTGGCCCTGTGGTGCAAGCGTCGCCGACGGAAGTTCGTGTATTCGGTCGCCAACGATACGGATTGCGACCATCGTCTGCCGGAGATGCGAAGCGTTCGCGAGCGGCTGCTGTACCGCTACGGACTTCGCCAGGCCGATGCTGTGGTGACCCAGACGCGGACCCAGCAGAAGATGCTCGTCGACGGGTTCGGGCGCGAGTCGGTGGTCATTCCGATGCCGTGTCCGGGGCCGCTGGAGTCGGAGTACATTCCGCCGCGACTGCCGGTCGATCGGCGGCCCCGGGTGTTGTGGATCGGTCGGCTCTGCCGTCAGAAGAGGCCCGACCGGCTGCTGGACGTGGCGGCGAAATGCCCGGAGTTTGATTTCGATATGGTCGGGCCGGTGTACCCCAGCGAGTACGCCCAGGCCGCCGCCGCACGGGCCGAGGAGGCGCCCAACGTTACGCTCCACGGGCCGGCTTCGCGAAAAGAGGTGCCCCGTTTCTACAAGCAGGCCACGTGCCTGGTGAGCACTTCGGATTTCGAGGGGTTTCCCAACACCTTTTTGGAGGGGTGGAGCTACGGCCTGCCGGTGATCTCGACGTTCGATCCCGACCGGCTGCTGGCGACCGAGGAGTTGGGGGTCGTCGCCGATCAGACCGACGGCGTCGTCGCGGCTCTCAAGTCGGTGTTGAGCGACCCGGAGCGTTTCGGGCGGTTGTCGGGTAACGCCCGTCGGTACTACATGCACAAGCACACGCTCGCGGCGGTGATGCCGCGGTTCAGACAGGTGTTCGCCGATGTTCTCGGCGCCGCCTGGTGGTAAGGGGGAACATATGAAAGCCGCGATCGTCACAGCGTATCCGCGCGACCCGCAGTCGCCGGTCGGCGGGGTCGAATCGGTCAGCGTCAATCTCGTCGGCGCGCTGGCGCACATCAGTTCGATGGATCTGCACGTGGTGACCACCGATCCGTCGTGCCGGTATGTGGAGGTGACCCGTGAAGGCCCGTTGACGGTGCATCGGCTGCCCCGGCGGGGGCGGCGCGTTCTCACCGGGGCCGTCGGGGCCGGCCGGAGGCAGATGAAGAAGTATCTCAAGGAGTTGGCGCCCGACGTCGTCCATTCTCACGACGTCTACGGCCTCATGGTCAAAGGCTTGGCTGCACCCAGGGTGTTCACCGTTCACGGCTTCATCTACGGCGACACCAAGATCGCCCGCCAGCGATGGTCGGCCCTTCGGTGGCGACTTTGGAAACGGGTCGAGATCGCCGGATGGGCCGATCAGCAGCACGTCATCGCCATCAGCCCGTACGTTCGCGAGCGGCTCGCGGGGCGCGTTGGGGGGCTGATCCACGATATCGACAACCCCGTGGCCGAATCGTTTTTCGAGATCGACAGCGACGAGCGGCCCGGGACTATTTTCTCGGCCGCGTTGATCGGCCCGCGCAAGAACACGCTCGCCCTGGTCGACGCCGTGGCCCTGTTGGTCGATCGCGGCCTCGATGTGAACTTGCGGCTGGCCGGCCCGGTCAAAGACGCCGCGTACGCCCAGCAGGTGACCGATCGCATACGCCAGCTTCGCCTGGGCGAGCACGTCAAGATGCTCGGCACCCTCGACAGCCAACAGGTGGCCGACGAGTTGGCCCGCGCCAGCGTGTTCGCCCTGGTGTCGCTGGAGGAGAACTCGCCGATGTGCATCGAGGAGGCGATGGCCGCGGGACTGCCGATCGTCGCGTCCAATTGCTGCGGCATGCCCTACATGGTCAGCGACGGCGAAAGCGGCTTCCTGGTCGATCCGTCCGATCCCCAGGATATCGCCTGGCGGCTCGGTCAACTGTTCAGCGATGACGGGCTCCGCGCCAGCATGGGTTCGGCGGCTCACCGGACGGCGTATCAGCGATTTCATCCGACGGTCGTCGCCAGGCGAACCGTCGAAGTGTACAAGCGTGCCATCGGTGAATTCGAGGGGGGCGGGCTCAGTGCCGAACGATGACAACGTGCAGGTGAGGCGATTTCCGTACCCGTACCGGGCGATGCTGGCCGTGTGCTCGGACTTGGACGAGACGCCCGACCGCCATGCGTACGAGACGATTCTACGGTTCCTCAATACCTCCGAGCCGACGGCCATGGGTGCGGGCGTCGACTTGGAGGCGGCCGGCGGCATCTACTTCGACATGCCGGCCGACAGGTTCGCCTACTGGACCACCGACGACGCCGGGCGCGATCGCGTCCGCACGCTGATCCGCAGCGGGCACATCGACTGCCTGCATTCCTACGGCGATATGGCCACCGGACGCGCCCACGTCGCCAGAGCCCTGGATGATCTGGACCGCCACGACTGCAAGCTCGAGGTGTGGGTCGACCACGGCGTCGCGGCGACCAACTTCGGGTCCGATATTATGTGCGGCCACGGCGATCAGGTCGGCCATCCGGCCTATCACGCCGATTTGACGATCGACCATGGGGTCAAGTACGTCTGGCGGGGACGGGTGACCAGTATGATCGGCCAGGATGCGCCCGGGCGGCTGGGGGGCTTGTGGAACCGCGGCCACCCGGCGGCCTCGGCCCGGACGGTGGCCAAGGAAGCCGTCAAGCGGATCGTCGGCCGGCGGGTCGAATCTCAGTACGCCATGCACGCGGCCAACCGGCTGCTGCGGCCGGCGAAGCTGCGCGACGGTCGGCCGGTGATGGAGTTTCTTCGCGCGAATCCCCACTGGGGCGGGGTCAGTTCGTGCGAGACCGCCAGGGGGATCGGCGAGGTGATTACCGATGCGATGCTCCAGCGGCTGATCGAACGCCAGGGCGCGTGCGCGCTGTACACGCATCTGGGCAAGGCGGCCGATCCGGCCGTCCCGTTCGATGAGCGGGCCGTGCGGGCGTTCGGTCGCTTGGCCGCGGCCCATCGGGACGGGCGAATCCTCGTGGCCGCGACGGGTCGAATGCTCCGGTATCTGGACATGCGGGACCGGGTGGGCTTCCGCACGCGCGAGGTCGACGGGCGCCTGGACGTCTCTGTGCGGATCGGCCCCGACGAAAGGGGCGACGTTCTCGACCCGGCCGGCCTGACGCTGTACGTGCCGCGATCGGAGGCCGTTCGTCTGACGATCAACGGTGCGGCGGTCGAGACGATGTGGACCAATCCGCCCGATCATACCGGCCGGCCGAGCGTGTCGGCGCCGTGGCCGCGATTGGAATTCCCGACCTTGTAGGGGCGAGCGAGCGAATGGACGAAACAACGACGACACGTGCCGACGACGCCGACGTCCCGGCCGCCCCGACGTTTCGCCGGCGACTGCGACGATGGTTCTTTCATCGCGCGATCCGGGCGCTGACGCTCGCCCACATCATAGCCCTCGGTGCAGCCGGGATGGTCCCGATGCGAAGGCGGCGTCGGTGTCGGGGCCGACTTCGGATTCTCATCACCGGCCGGTTCGATTCGGCCAATTGGGTTCGAGCCCACCTCAAGCCCCTGGCCGAGTCGGCCAACTGCGAAGTGGTGTGGATGGTCTCGACGCGCCCGGTGCCGGAGATGCCCAAGGTCGTCGGGCTGTACCCGCCCCGGTGGCTGGTGCGGATCCTGGGCGCATCGGGCGCCCGGTTGCTGACGTTCGCCTTCTGTGCGATGCGTCGCCGGCCCGATGTGGTCGGCGGGTTTCATCTGTTGATCAACGGAATGGCCGCGGCCGTCGTGGGCCGGTTCGTGGCGGCGCGGTCGATGTACTTCTGCGTCGGCGGACCCGCCGAGGTGCTCGACGGGGGCGTGCGGGGCGAGGGCAACTACTTCGCCATGATGGAAACGCCCGACCCGCTGGTGGAGCGACGCCTGCTGAAGACCGTCGAGGCGTTCGACCTGGTGATTACGATGGGCACCCGCGCCGCGGCGTTCTTTCGCGATCGGGGCGTCACCACCGACATTCGCGTCGTGCCGGGGGGGATCGACTCGAGCCGGTTCGCCGACGCCGGCGGGGCGCCGTCGGTGGATGTGATTCTCACCGCCCGCCTGACGCCGATCAAGCGAATCGACGTGTTGCTGGAATCGCTCGCCCGCGCTCGGGGGAGGCTTGGCGGATTGACCGCCGCGATTGTCGGCGACGGGCCCATTCGCGCCGACCTGGAGCGGATGGCCTCGGAGCTTGGACTTGACGGCTGCGTTCGGTTCGCAGGTCATCAGGACAACGTCGAGGCCTGGCTGACCCAGTCGCGACTGTTCCTGCTGACCAGCGATTCGGAGGGGCTGTCGCTGGCGCTGATGGAGGCGATGGTCGCCGGCCTGCCGGCGGTGGTCTCCGACGTAGGCGACCTGGCCGACCTGGTGACCGACGGCGTCAACGGGTTCCTCGCCCCGCGGCGCGACCCGGAGGCCTTCGCCGACCGCATCGTCGAATTACTCGGCGACGAGCCCAAACGCGCCGCCTTCGCCGCCGCCGCACGGCGCGACTCACGCCGATACGAAACGTCCCAAACCGTCCAGCATTGGGATCGAATCCTGCGGAGGTACGTATCGCAATGATCGACGAGAGAAATCTAAGGGGACAGGCTACTTTTCCGAGGGGCGGCCCGCTTGCCCCTCGAAAAAGTAGCCTGTCCCCTTAGATTTCCCTTAGAAAAGTAGCCTGTCCCCTTAGATTGTCTCCGTAGGACGGAGTACCAGTGGAATGCACCGCTGGATCAACAGGTGCAATGAGAGCCTATTCATGAAACGGGCGTGGTCGCGAAAGAACTTGTGGGACGGCCTTCCGAGGCCGGTGAGACGCTGGCTCGGCGCCGCGGTGGGGGCGGTTCCCGCGCGCTACTTGCTGGGCGGACAGTTCCGCCGGACGCTGCGGATGGCCCTGGCGGCTCAGTGGTGGCCGGCCGAACGAACGCGTGCGTTCCAGGTGCGCCGATTGCGGCGTATCTGCTCGCTGGCGCTGCGGTCGCCGTTCTATCGCGAGCGGTTCAAGCGGAGCGGGTTCGACCCCCGGGATATTCGGCGGCCGGAGGACATCGCCGGTCTGGGCACGATCGATCGGCGGACGTTGAACGAGCAACTCGACCGGATGCTCGTCACGTCGAGGCGATGGCCGTGGGTGGATGAGGTGGCCACCGCCGGCACCAGCGGCCGACCGCTGCGGTTCTACGCCCCGGCGAGCCGGTCGGCTATCGAATACGCCTACCTTGTGGCCAGTTGGTCGCGAATCGGCTATCGACTCGGCGCGCCGTTGGCGGTGTTTCGAGGGCGAACCATCGGTCGCGACGCCGACGGGATGCATCACGAATACGACCCGCTGTTCCGGCATCATGGGTACAGCAGTTTTCACATGTCCGATAGTCAGATGGCAGAATACCTCCAGCACGCCGACCGCCTCGGGCGGTTCTTCCTGCACGGGTACCCATCCACCGTCACCGTCCTGGGACGCTATCTTCAACGCGCCGGGCGCCCGGCGCCGGCGGGGTTGACCGGGGTCATCTTGGAATCGGAGATCGTCTACCCCCGCCAGCGACGCATGATCGAGGCGGCGTTCGGTTGTCCGGTGCTGGCGTGTTACGGGCATTCGGAGAAGCTGGTGTTGGCCGTCGAGTGCGAGGGGACGGCCGCGTACCATGTGTGGCCGACGTACGGGTACTTCGAGCTGCTCGACGACGACGGGCGCCCCGTCAGCACCCCCGGTGAGTCCGGCGAGATCGTCGCCACGGGGTTCATCAATACGGTGGCGCCGTTCATTCGGTATCGCACGGGCGATTACGCCACCTACGTGGCCGACCGCTGCGACCGGTGCGGACGCGAGCACGTCCTGCTGACCGACATCCGCGGCCATCGCACCCAAGAGTCGCTGATCGCCGTCAATGGCGACGAAATTTCGTGGACCGCCGTGAACATGCACGACGATACCTTCGCCCGGGTGCGGCAATTCCAGTTCGCCCAGGATACCCCGGGTCTGGCGGTGCTGCGAATCGTGCCGGCGGACGGCTTCGGCGGCCAGGACCGCGCCCGGATCGTGCGGAATCTGGGGCACAAGCTCAACGGAAGGATCGACTTCGATATCGAGATTGTCGATGCGATCCAACTGACTCCACGCGGCAAGGCCGTCTACGTCGAACAACGAATCGGCGGGCCGCGGCTCAATGACGAGGCCGATAGACCATGCAGCCACTGAACTGGTATCTGCAACGACTGGCGACGATGTCCAAACGCGAGATCTCCTGGCGCGTGGCCGCGTCCATCCGCGACCGCGCCGACCGGCTGATGGTCGGTCGACGCCGGAGGCGGCCCGTGTCGGCGGCCCTGCCGGCCGGGGCTGACGTCGACCGTTGCGGATTTCGCGTTACCGACGTGGCCGTCGGAGCCTGGGCCTCGGCCGCGGCCGACGACCTGCGCGTCCAGTGGCTGTCTCAACTGACGGTCGCGGCCGAGAAGATCGCCACCGGCAAACTGAGTTTCTTCGATCTGGTCGATTGCGATCTGGGCGCCCCGATCGATTGGAACCGCGATCACAAGCATGGCCGTCCTACGCCGATGACGTTTGCGTCGGGGATCGACTATCGCGATTTCGCCGCCACCGGCGACTGCAAGTTCGTCTGGGAGCCCAGCCGGCATCATCACCTGGTGGTCCTGGCCCGGGCCTATCGCGCCGGCGGCGACCTGCGTTACGCTCGGGCGGTGGTCGAACAACTGACCAGTTGGCTCGATCAATGCCCCTACGGCCTGGGTATGCAGTGGCGCAGCGGCCTGGAGTTGGCCATCCGGCTGATCAACTGGGTGTGGGCGCTGGACCTGATCGCTCCGGCGGCGGTGGTGGACGAATCGCTCCGCCTGCGGCTGCTGAAGGCCGTCGATCTGCACTTGTGGGAAATCGCACGCAAGTACTCCCGCGGCTCCTCGGCCAATAACCATCTGGTCGGCGAGGCCGCCGGCGTGTTCATCGCGGCGGGGTACTTCAGCTCGTTGGCGCGGTCGGAACGATTGATGACGGAGGCCCGGCGAATTCTGCGGGAGCAGATCATTCGGCAATCGTTCCCCGACGGCGGCGGTCGCGAGCAGGCGATGGGTTATCAGCGGTTCACGTTTCAGTTCTTCCTGGCCGCGGGGTTGGCGGCGAGGCGGATGGGGCGCGACTTTCCCGACGAGTACTGGGCCGCCGTCGACGCGTCGGCCGCGTTCGCCGGGGCCTTTGGCGAAGGAGGCGACGAGCCCTGGGTGTTCGGCGATTGCGACGACGGCTACGTTCTCGACCTCGGAGGCGAACCCGGCCGGGTCGAGCCTTGGCTGGTCATCGCCGCGGCGATCGCCGGCAGGGCCGACGCCTACGGCGCATCGCTCATCGACGCCCTCCAACCGGCCGCGTGGATGCTGGCGCCCGAGACGCTCGCGGCCATGGTTCGCAGCCACCGTCGGCCCCAAGCGAAACTCACCTGCCGGGCCTTTCCCGACGCCGGCTACTACCTCCTCCAGAGTGGCTCTCGCGGCCGCGCCGATCGGATCAGCGTCGGCTTCGACTGCGGCTCCCTCGGTTTCGAATCGATCGCCGCCCACGGCCACGCCGACGCCTTGAGCGTGACGGTTCGGGCCTTCGGGACCGACCTATTGGTGGACCCCGGCACGTACGACTACTTCAGCTATCCGCGATGGCGGAACTACTTTCGCAGCACACGGGCGCACAATACCGTCGAGATCGACCGTCAGGACCAGTCGGTGATGGCCGGTCTGTTCTTGTGGACCCATCACGCGCGCGCCTGGTGCGCCCGGTGGGAGCCGACGTCGTCGGGGGGACGCGTCGTCGGGGAGCACGACGGGTACGCTCGCCTGGACGATCCGGTCGCCCATCGCCGGACGGTGGAGTTGGACGCCGACGCCAGGGCGGTCGTTATCACCGATCAGATTACCGCCGGCAGGTCGCACGACGCAGCCGTCTGTTTTCACTTTTCCGAGCACTGCCGCGTGAGGGCTGAAGGCGAGAACCGATTCGCGATCGAACTCGACGGCGGCTCGGCCGATCTGGAGATGGACCCGACGCTCGATGTTCAGGTGCTCACCGGCAGCGAGGACCCGATCGGCGGGTGGGTCTCGCGCGGATATCACCAGAAGACCGCGGCGGCCAGCGTGATCGGCCGGCGATCGGTGGGCGACGGGGAGCCGATTGTGTGTCGGCTTCGGATCGGGGAGCCGAAGCCATAACCAAGGGGACCGAAACAATGCGAATGCTCTTTCTGTGCCAAGGATGGAACTCCGGCACCAACGAGGCCCTGCTGGACGCCTGGCGTCGGGGCAGTCCCAATGTGCCGGTGGTGACGTGCGACGTAGCGACCCTTGCCCTGGGGCGCCTGGGGCGCCTGGGGCGAAAAGTTCGTCGGGCGATGGCGGCGGTGGGGGTCGGTCGCGGAGCCGGGGGCGATAGGGTGCGGTCGAAATGGTACTTCGATCGGATGGCCGCGGCGTTGACCAAGCCCTCGCCGGCCGCCGGGTGCAGCGTGGCGCTGGTGTTCGGTACGACGATTCCGGCGGCGGTTCTGCCGATGCCGTACTTTCTGTATACCGATCATACGATCCTGAGCAATCTGTACTATCCCGACGGTCCCGAGCACGTGCAGCGATGGTCCGAGGCGCTGCCGATCGAACAACGAACGATCGACCGGGCTCAGATGGTGTTCACGATGAGCGAGCACGTGGCTCGGTCGCTTCGGGAGCATTACCGTTTGCCCGGCGAGCGAATTCTGCAAGTGGGGGCGGGGTGCAACGTGCCTCATCGGGCTCCGGTCGATCCGGCCCGGTTTGCGAGGAAGAACGTGGTGTTCGTCGGCGTCGACTGGAATCGCAAAGGCGGCCCCGACCTGCTGGAAGCGTTCGCCAAGGTGAGGCGCCGCCACCCGGACGCCACGCTGACGATTCTGGGCTGTCGGCCGAAGGCGGCGGCGCCGGGTGTGCGGATTGTCGGGCGGGTATCGCAGAAGCGGACGGCGCGGTATCTGGCGGGGGCGACGGTGTTCTGCATGCCGTCGCTTCGCGAACCGTTCGGCATTGCTTTCCTGGAGGCGATGCGAGCCGGGCTGCCGGTGGTGGGGCTGAATCTGGGCGCCACGCCCGACTTTATCGTCGACGGCCAAACCGGTTACCGGGTCGCCCCCGGCGACATCGACCAACTCGCCGATCGGCTCGACCGGCTGCTGTCGGATCCGCTGGGGTGCCGGCGCATGGGCGAGCGCGGGCGCCGGCTCGTACAGGCCGAATACACGTGGGGGCGAGTGCAACGCCGCATGGCCGACGCCATGGCTCGGGCGGTGAATATGCCCGGGATAGAAACAACTGCAACGCCGTCGGCAACTAAGGGTTCATGACGGATTATCGGAGAGTGGGTCTGACGAGTGCTTGCCGTTACTA
>CBDVCA010000038.1:0-21116 GCA_965372365.1 uncultured bacterium | reverse complement strand
TCGAACCCAATTCCAAGCACGTTCTTGCATCATGGCCGAACAAATACCCGCCACCGGTTCGGGATGAGAGCCCTTCTCCTTTCAGCCGGCCGGCTCTCGGCTTGGCGAAGGCCCTGTTTGCAGTCGGGTGTCGCCTTGATTGTCAGAGCCTGATTTGGTAGAAAACAGACGGTTTGCGGGCTCGCTTGCGATGGCGAAGGCGGGTCATTCACGAGTTCAAGCTAGAACGGTGCGTGTATACATGTCAGATGAAGATCGCTTGCTGTTAAGCGGCAACGAGGCGATCGCCCGTGCGGCGTTGGACGCCGGCGTCGTGTTGGGGACCGGGTACCCGGGGACCCCCTCCACGGAGATTCTCGAGACGTTCTCCGCCATCGGCGGCCGCGCCCAGTGGGCGCCCAACGAGAAGGTGGCGTTGGAGGTCGGCCTCGGGGCCGCGTTCGCCGGAGCCCGCACGCTGGTGACGATGAAGCACGTCGGGGTCAACGTCGCGGCCGATCCGCTGTTCACCGCCGCGTACACCGGCGTCATCGGCGGGTTGGTTCTAATTTCCGCTGACGATCCCGGCATGGCGTCCAGTCAAAACGAACAGGACAACCGTCGTTACGCCGTCGCCGCCGGGGCGCCGATGCTGGAGCCGTCGGATTCGCAGGAGGCCTACGACTTCACGGCCCGGGCGCTGGAGATCTCCGAGCGATTGCGGATCCCGGTGATGGTTCGCGTGACGACCCGTATTTGTCATTCCAAGGCCGTCGTATGGCCTCGGGTTCTGGACCAGGCGACCGAGCCGGTGCAGTTCACCCGTGACGTTCGCGGGCGCGTGATGATTCCCGGCCACGCCCGCGGGGCGCACCGTCGGCTTTGCGAGAAGCTTGACGACCTGGCCGCGTGGAATGAGCAGTGTGATTTGAACCCTGCGATTGCCGGCGACTCGTCGCTGGGGATCATCGCATCGGGCGTCGCCTACGTTCACGCCCGGGAAGCGGCCCCCAAGGCGAGCATTCTCAAGCTGGGCCTTACGTATCCGTTGCCGATGGCGCGGATACGGGAGTTCGCCGACGGGGTCGACCGTTGCGTCGTCATCGAAGAAGGCGACCCGTACCTGACCGATGCGATCCGTGCGGCGGGCGTCAACGTCGAGGGCAAAGCGGCGATGTATCGGTTCGGTGAATTGAGCGTCGAACGGGTGGCCAGGATTCTGGCTTCTGACGACACCCCCGAGCCGGAGCCTCCGCGTGGGAAGCCGCCGCAGTTGTGCCAGGGATGCCCGCATCGGACGGCGTTCGAGGCGCTTCGGGACTTGAAATGTATCGTTGCCGGCGACATCGGCTGCTACACGTTGGGTGTGCTGCCGCCGTTTGAGGCGATGGACACCTGCGTGTGCATGGGCGCCAGCATCGGCGTGGCCCTCGGGCTGCGGCACGTTCTGGACGAATCGCAAGCTCGCAAGGTCGTCAGCGTCATCGGCGACAGCACCTTCATTCACAGCGGCGTCACCGGCCTGATCGAGATGGTGTACAATCGTCCACGCACCGGGCATGTGGTTTTGATTCTCGACAATGGCACCACCGCCATGACGGGCATGCAGGAGCACCCGGGCACCGGGCGCGCCTTGAACCACGAACCGGCCGGCCGCGTCGTGATCGAGGATCTGGTGCGATCGCTGGGTATCGACAGCGTCACCATCGTCGACCCGGTGAAGGATCGCAGCCAATTCGCAGACTTGTTGAGCGAGCGACTGGCCAGCGACGATCTGAGCGTGATCATCGTACGCCGGCCCTGCGTGCTGGCGGCCGCGAAAATCCGCCAATACGAACAGGCCCAAGGGAGAACGGGGGTCTTGCGTGCTGATGACCGGGAAGATCTACCGACACGAACAGGCCTGGAAAAAGAGGACTGAGCCGATGGCGACCGAAGTAGTGAATATTGTTGTGGCCGGCCTCGGCGGCCAAGGCGTCCTGAAAGCCTCGGACATCCTCGCCGGCGCGGCGTTTGGTACGGGTCTGGACGTGAAGAAGGCCGAAGTACACGGCATGAGCCAACGTGGCGGCTCGGTTCGCACCGACGTTCGCTACGGCGATTGCGTCTGGAGCCCCATGGTTTCGACGGGGCAGGCCGACTACCTGGTGGTGCTGGCCGCCGACCAGGTGGAGGTACACCGGCACATGCTGGCCGACGGCGGCCGGTTGATCGCCCCCGA
Source organism: uncultured bacterium (assembly GCA_965372365.1). Classification (GTDB taxonomy): domain Bacteria; phylum Planctomycetota; class Phycisphaerae; order SM23-33; family FEN-1343; genus CBDVCA01. The sequence goes on along the minus strand of CBDVCA010000038.1, from coordinate 18,916 downwards.
CGCCATCGACGCCGACAGGTTGCCGCATCCGCGGAGCTTGAACGTGGCGCTGCTGGGTGTGCTCAGTTGTCATCTGGATATTTCCGAAGACATCTGGCGGGAGGCGATCAACGCGAATCTGCCCCGGAAGCTTCACGAGATAAACGCCCGGGCGTTTGCCTTGGGCCGGTCGGTCGGCGCCGGATAGCCGCGTCGGGACGATTCGGTGAACCCCGTACCCCTCGCCCGAGCCGGGCGAGCCAGGCAAAGGAGAGCACCCCGATGATTGACAGCGCAGTTCCTTCGGCCGGCGCGTTCCATCCCGTCAGTGCGCCGGATTACCTGCCGACGCCGCAATTGAAGCAGCTCCAGTTGCAGCGGCTCGGGGCGATGGTCAAGCGGGCCTACGATCGCGTGGAACTGTTCCGCCGGCGAATGGACGAGCGGGGCCTCAACGGCGACAGCGTCAAGTCGCTGGAAGACATCGCCAAGCTTCCGTTCACCGTCAAGGCCGACCTCCGCGACACGTACCCGTTCGGCCTGTTCGCCAGCGACATCGGCGACATCGTCCGCCTGCACGCCTCCAGCGGCACCACCGGCAAACCCATCGTGGTGGCCTATACGCAGAAGGACGTCGACGTCTGGGCGGAGGTGATGGTTCGCACGTTCGCCGCCTGCGGGCTCGGCGCCGGCGATATCATTCAGAACGCCTACGGCTACGGCCTGTTCACCGGCGGACTCGGCGCCCACTACGGAGCCGAGGCGCTGGGCGCGACGGTCATTCCCATCTCCGGCGGCAACACCGAGCGGCAAATCATGGTGATGAAGGACTTCGGCGTCACCGCCATCTGCGCGACGCCGAGCTACTTCCTCCACCTCGTCGAAGCGGCCGCGGCCATGGGGATCGACCTGCGCGAGCTGCCGCTCAAAGCGGGCGTCTTCGGCGCCGAGCCCTGGTCGGAGGCGATGCGGGAATACGTTGAAGACGCCGCCGGTATCAAGGCGTACGACATTTACGGGTTGTCGGAGATCATCGGCCCCGGCGTGGCCAGCGCGTGCTGCGCCCAGGAAGGGCTGCACATCTTCGAAGACCACTTCTACCCCGAGATCATCGACTCCGAGACCCTGGAGCCGCTGCCCGACGGGGCCGAAGGGGAGTTGGTGTTCACCACGCTGAGCAAAGACGCGATGCCGATGATCCGCTATCGAACGCGTGACATCACGTCGATCATCCCCGAGCCCTGCTCCTGCGGCCGCACCGTTCGCCGGATCCAGCGGATCGGCCGGCGAAGCGACGATATGTTCATCATTCGCGGCGTGAACGTCTTCCCCTCGCAGGTCGAAACGGCCCTGCTCCGCGTGGAAGGGACGCAGCCGCATTACCAGATTATTCTCACTCGGGACAAGGGTCTCGACCAGATGGAAGTCCAGGTGGAAGTGACGGCCGAGTTCTTCAGCGACAAGGTCAAAGGCCTCGAGGATCTTCGGACCCAACTCGGCCGCGCCATCGAGAACACCTTGGGCATTCGCGTCAAGCTAAGCCTGGTGGAGCCGCATACCATTGAGCGGTCGATGGGCAAAGCCAAGCGGGTAATTGACAATAGAAGCGGGTAATCGACAACAGAGAACTGTAATCTCAGCGGAAGGGCGAATGATGCAACTGAACCAACTGTCAGTCTTCCTGGAGAACAAGCCCGGCCGGTTGAGCCACCCGTGCAAGGTGCTCGCCGACGCGGGGGTCAACATCCTCACGCTGTCGCTGGCCGATACCGATCAGTTCGGCATCATGCGTCTGATCGTGCAGGACTGGGAAGCCGCCAAGGCCGCCCTGACCGACGCCGGCTGCGTGGTCAACGTCACGCCGGTGACGGCCATCGAAGTCGAAGACCGCCCCGGCGGCCTCGAAAGCGTGCTGCAGGCCATCGAACAGGTCGGCATCAATGTGGAGTATATGTACGCTCTCACCTTCCGGCGAGGCGACAAGGCCGTCGTCGTATTCCGATTTGAGAAACCGCAAGAGGCGGTCGAACTTCTCACAGGCAAAGGCGTCAACGTTATTGACGGCGACGCGCTGATCGGCTAAGAGGTAACGATTACCGACGATCACGGCTGGATGGACATCGCCCATGGCGGAATTTCCGTTTGAGAATCTCATTCACGATCCGGCCGAGACCCTGTCGGTCGACGAACGCCGCAGCGTGCAGACCCGGCGGCTGCAGAACATGCTCGGGCGAATCACCGCGGCTCCCTTTTACGCCAAAGCCCTGGCCGGGGTCTGCCCCGACGATATCCAGAGCCCCGACGACCTCCGCCAACTTCCGTTCACCACCAAGGCCGACCTTCGCGGCCACGATCCTCTCGGCTTCCTCACCGTGCCGCGAGAACAGGTCGCACGTATTCATGGGTCGTCGGGTACGACCGGCAAGCCGACGTTTGTGGCCTATACCGCCGACGATCTGAGAATGTGGGCCGATCTCTGCGCCCGGTTCCTGGTCGCCGGCGGACTTCGCAGCCATCACACCGTGCACATCGCCTTCGGGTACGGCCTGTTCACCGGCGGGTTCGGTCTTCATTATGGCGTCGAGCGGGTCGGCGCCGCGATCGTCCCGGCCGCGGCCGGCAATACGCCCCGTCAGGTCATGCTTATCCAAGACATCAAACCCGACGCCCTGGTCTGCACGCCCAGCTACGCGCTGAATATCGCCGAGGTGGCCCGGGGTCAGGGGATCGGCCCCGAAGAACTCTCGATCCGGTACGGCCACTTCGGCGGGGAGCCGTGGACCGAAGACATGCGATTCGCCATCGAAGAGCAGTTGGGGATTCTGGCGTTCAACAACTATGGCCTGTCGGAAGTCATCGGCCCCGGCGTCAGCGGCGAGTGCCCCGCCCGAACGGGCATGCACATCCAGGAAGATCACTTCCTCGTCGAGTGCGTCGCCCCCGAAACGCTCGAGCCGGTCCCCGACGGTCAGCCCGGCGAGTTGGTCTTCACCGCCATGACCAAGCAGGCGATGCCGATTCTTCGGTATCGCACTCGCGACATCGCCACGCTGGATCGCTCGCTGTGCCCGTGCGGCCGGACGACCGTTCGAATGAGCCGCGTCGTGGGGCGGACCGACGACATGCTGATCATTCGCGGGGCCAACGTGTTCCCGTCGATGATCGAAGAGGCGCTGCTGCGTGTGGAAGGCACGGCGCCGCATTACCTGATCGAAGTGGATCGCCCCGGCACGCTGGACGAAGTGGACGTGTACGTGGAGATTCGCGCCGAGGACTTTTCGGACCAGATGAGCCGCATGCAGGAACTGCGAGATCGCATCGGTCGCGAGATTCATTCGGTGGCCGGCATTCGGGTGAAGGTGCATCTGGTCGAGCCGCAGACGTTGGACCGGTCGGTCGGCAAGGCCGTTCGCGTGATCGACCATCGCCGCGAAAAAGGGCGGATTTAGATGCGTAGCGGCCGCATGGGCCGACGCTAACCAGATAAGGAACAGGATTCTCTACGCCGTGGGGAGCGTCCATTGTCATGGAGACAAGGGGCTTGGCTGCGATGTAGCGAGATTTGGGAGATAGCAAATGAAACGTCTAGGCATAGCTTTGTTGGTGCTTCTGTTCAGTGTGATCGGCTGTAAGAGTTCTACGCCGCCGGCCGCCGACGCTGACCGTCCTGTGATGCTGACGGTGGGCCACGTCGGTCACGATCACCAGTTGGCTCTGTACATGGCTGCGATGGCCGGGGAGAACCTCGCCGGGGCGTCGGCGCCGCATCTGCGACTGGTGAAGGAGCGGCAGATATACGACCTCGTCGACGACGGCGCCGTTGTGGCCCGGCTGAAGCTCATCAAGGTCGGCGGCGGGTCGAACATGCCCGCGGCGATGGAGCGGGGAGAGATCCAGATCGGGCTCGGCGGCGTTCCGGCGGTGGTGAAGTTCGCCGATAAGGGCCGGCCGTTCAGAATCATCTGTCCCCTGCAAGCCGACGGCGACATGCTGGTGATGCGGACCGGATCGCCGGTGACCGACTGGGCGTCGTTCGTCGCGGCCTGCCGGGCCGACGGCCCGCCGTTGCGAATTGGCTACAAGGCGCCGGTTGCCGTGGCCAAGCTGGTGTTCATCGGCGCGCTGACGGCCGAGGGGATCGCCCACACCAGCAAGGCCGCATCCGCGGACGATCGGGTAATTCTGGTCAATATGGGCGGCGGCAAGAAGGCGATCCCGCTGTTGGAGAGCGGCGAGATCGACGGCTTTGTGATGAACCAGCCCACCGTCGCCCTGGCCGTGCACAAGGGGCTGGGTACAGTCGTCGCCGAGCTTCGCGACCTTCCTCCGGTCGGCAAGTGGGTCAATCATCCGTGCTGTTGCGTCGCCGCGTCCGACGAGACGCTCGCCGCGCATCCGGAGATCGTCAAGTCGTTCCTGAAGGTCATCCTCCTGGCCACCGAGCGAATCAAGACCGACCCTGACTACGCCGTCGAGGTTGCGTCCGGTTGGATTAAGACCCCCCGCGCCGTGGAGGCCGCGTCGATACCGACGGTGGCGTACATTGGCGAGCCGACGGGCTCGTGGGTGTCGGGCATGGTTACGTGGCTGGGTCTGATGCAGCAGGCGGGGGGTTTCAACGGCAGGTTCGCCGAGCTATCCTCAGCGGAGTTCATCGCCGAAGCGTGCAATCTCGACTTCTGCCGCCAGGCCGGAGAGGAATTGCGCGAGGCCGGGCTGCTGGAGAAGCGACAGCCGTGAAGCGAGTGATTCGCAAGCTTATATTAGGGTCCGTGATTCCCGTCGGCCTGCTGGTCGTCTGGCATCTGGCTTCCGCTCACAGCGTCGTTGTGCCTTCGATCGGCTCGGTGGCAATGGTTCTGGCGCATCCGTTCACCGAGCCGGCGGAATTGGATTCGGCTTCGCTGGCCGCCGGGATCGCGCTGAGTCTGACGCGAGTGGCTGTGGGGTTCTCCTTGGCGGTGTTCACGGCGATTCCCATCGGTCTGCTGGTCGGCCGGTGTCGATTCGCGCGAGAGGCGCTCTCCCCGGTGATGGCGGCCTCGATGGCGGTAAGTCCTATCGCGTGGATTCCGGTGGCGATTATTATCTTCGGGTTGTCGAGTCCGGCGACGATGTTCTACGGCGCAGACTCCTGGCGCCATGACATGCTGGACCAAGTGCGCTTGGCGATTGTGGCGGTGATCTGGATGGGGGCGTTCTTCCCCATGGTGGTCAACGTGGCCGCCGGAGCCGCCGGCGTGCGAAAGAGCTATTGCGAGGCCGTGACCGTGCTGGGCGCGGGCCGCCGGCAGGTGTTGCTGAAGGTGATTCTCCCCGGCGCCGCCCCGGCGATCCTGACCGGCCTTCGCGTGGGGGCGGGGATCTCATGGCGGGTCATCATCGCCGCCGAGTTGTTCCCCGGCACTCGCGGAGGGCTGGGGTACATGATTTCGACTAGTCACGAAGTGGTGGCGTACGAGTACGCATTCGCCGGCATCGTGGTCATCGCCGCGATCGGCCTTGTGGTCGACGGGATGCTCAGCCTGGCCGTCCGGCGTACGCGGCGGTGGCAGGTGGAGGAGCGATGACCGTGGCTGAACCTGACGCAATCGCCATCGACGGATTGAGTAAGTGCTATCGCACCGACGGGCGGGGCGTGGTGTGGGCCGTTCGCGATTTCTCGCTGACGTGCCCGGCCGGAGAACTCACCTGCGTGCTCGGACCCTCCGGCTGCGGCAAGACCACGCTGCTGCGACTGGTGGCGGGGCTGGATCGCCCGGCTGACGGGACCGTCACGGTGCACGGAAACCCGGTCGACGGCCCCCCGGCGGGTATCGCCATGGTCAGCCAGCAAGGCGATCTGCTGCCGTGGCGGCGCGTGCGGGACAATGTGGCGATCGCCCTGGAGCTGGCCGGCGCGCCGCGACGCGTGAGGTTTCGCAGAGCCATGCGTGCGCTGCAACGGGCGGGCCTGCCGGGCGATGTGGCGAGTAGCTTTCCCCACGAACTCTCCGGCGGCATGCGTCAGCGCGTGGCCCTGGCCCGGGCGATATGCGGAGAGCCCAAGATGTTGCTGATGGACGAACCCTTCAGCAGTCTCGACGAGCCGACCTGCCACCGGCTGCAAGCCGAACTGCTCGACCTGTGGCTGGCCGATCGCAGCACGGTGCTGCTGGTGACCCATAACAGCGAGGAGGCGGTCTACCTGGCCGATCGGATCGTCGTCATGAACGCCGGGGGCAAGGTGGCCGATTTTCGCGTGGACCTGCCCCGGCCCCGCAACCGGCTGGGCGAAGACTTCATCGCTGTCTTGGCGAGGGTTCGTCATACGCTCAACGACGCCATGCATATCGGCCAATGACGGATCGGTTCACCCGGCGGATAATCGCCGATTGGGGCTGCGGACTGGTCGCGTTCGTGATACCATGGCGGCCGGATACCCAGGGAGAGATGCGTATGGCCCCTACATCGAAACAAGACCTTTTGCGTACGTTGCCGTCGGTCGGCAATCTGCTGGAATCCCGGACGGTTACCGGCTGGCTCGCCGAGCACCCTCGCCGGCTTGTGACCGATTGCCTGCGAGACGCCCTCGACGATCTGCGTCGGCAGATTCTCGACGACGCCTCCGGTCGCTGCGGACCCATGCACGTGACCGACGCGTTCGTCCTCGACGCGGCCGCGGCGATGCTTGCCGATCGGACCCGCCCCCATCTTCGCGGCGCCGTCAACGCCACCGGCGTCATCCTTCATACGGCCCTCGGTCGGGCGGTGTGGCCCGCCTGCGTGGTCGATTCGATGGTCGACGAACTGAAGGGCTACGTCACGCTGGCCATCGATCGCGAAAGCGGAACCCGAAGCGAGCGGGACGGGCGGATCGAGTACGTGCTGACCGAACTGACCGGCGCCGAGGCCGCGACCGTGGTGAACAATAACGCCGGGGCGACGCTGCTGGTGTTGGCGGCCCTGGCGGCCGGCAAGGAGGCGATCGTCTCTCGCGGCCAACTCATCGAAATCGGCGGCGCCTTCCGCCTCCCCGACGTAATGGCCCAGAGCGCCGTCGGCATGGTGGAAGTGGGCACCACCAACCGCACGCATCCGCGCGATTACGCCAACGCCATCACCGACGACACCGCCATTCTCTTCCGCGCCCATCCCAGCAACTTCCGCGTGGTGGGTTTCACCAAGGAAGTCAGCACCGCCGAGATGGCCGAAATCGGCCGCGAGCGTGGGATAACCGTTGTGGACGATCTCGGCGCCGGGGCGTTGGTGGACCTTGAGTTGTTCGGTTTGCCGCACGAGGTGACGGTCCAGGAATCGATCGCCGCCGGAGCCGACGTCGCTCTGTTCAGCGCCGACAAACTCATCGGCGCCGGCCAGGGCGGGATCATCGTCGGACGCAAGGATCTGATCGACAAGATCCGCAAGCATCCCCTCGCCCGCGCCCTCCGCGCCGATAAGACTTGTCTGATGGCCCTGGAGCGCACGCTCCACCTGTTCCGCGATATCGACCTGCTCAAACGCGAGCACCCGCTCTATCGCATGTTGTCGACTACCTGCGACGAACTGAGAACCCGGGCCGACGCCTTGGCCGCGGCGATCGCCAAAGCCGCCCCGACCGCCGACGTGCAAGTGCGAGAAGACGTCGGCTACCTCGGCAGCGGCTCGCTCCCCACCGAGGCCCTGCCGACGTGGGCGGTGGTCGTCGCGACCGAGAAGATGAAAGCGGGCGAACTGGCCCGACGGTTGCGGATGGATGAGGCATGTGTCTTCACAAGGGTGACCGACGATGCGGTGGTGATGGACGTTCGGACGATGACCGACGCCCAGATCTCCGCCGTCGCCGGCGCCGTGGAGCGAGTCTGTTCGTGAGAGGCCCGCAATGACCACCCGCAAGAACATCATGCTCGGCACCGCCGGTCACGTGGATCACGGCAAGACGGCGTTGGTCAAACTGTTGACCGGCTGCGACACCGATACGCTGGCCGACGAGAAGAAGCGGGGGCTGACGATCGATTTGGGGTTCGCTCCGTGTCAGATGGCCGATGAGCGGATCGTCGGCGTGGTCGACGTGCCGGGGCACGTGGGGTTCATTCGCAATATGGTCGCCGGCGCCCAGGGGGTCGACGTGGTGATCTTCGTGGTCGCCGCCGACGATGGCGTGATGCCGCAGACGCGGGAGCATCTGGATATTCTCACGCTGATGGGCGTTCGTCGGGGGATTATCGCGCTGACGAAGACCGACTTGGTCGATGCGGAGATGCGCGACCTTGCGGCCGAGGATGTTCGCGAATTCGTCGCCGGTACGTTCCTGGAGAACGCCCCCCTATGTCCTATCTCCAATATCACCGGCGACGGCTTCGACGGGTTCTTCGGAGCCCTCGACGCCGTCGTCGCGGCCTGCGCGGGCCGGGACCTGTCGGGCCTGTTTCGCATGTGGGTCGAACGCGTGTTCACCATCCACGGCTTCGGGACGGTCGTCTCGGGTATCCCCGGCGCCGGGGAGGTCCGCGTCGGCGACCGGTTGACGATCCCCGGCGTCGCCCAGACCGCTCGTCTTCGGAAGCTACAGGTGTACGGTCAGGACGCCGAGGTCGGCCGCGCCGGCGAATGCGTGGCGATGAACCTCTCCGATGTCGATATGGACGCCATCGGTCGGGGGATGCTCCTGACCGACGGCGACGCCTTTGAGCCGGCGACGATGGTTGAAGCGGAGTTGACGATTCTTCCCACCATGGCCGGTCCGGTGGCCGACTACGTCGAAGGTCACATCCACGTCGGCGCCGCCGAGGTGATGGCCAATGTCGCCATGCTGGAAGGGGGGCCGATAGCCCCCGGTGAGAGCCAGTTGGTGCAGCTTCGCATGCGCAATCCTCTGGCCCTGGCGCCCGGCGAGCGGTTCGTCATGCGGGCCTCGCTGGCCGGGGTCGCCGGCGGGCGCGTCACCACGGTGGGGGGTGGGCGAATTCTGGGTACCAGCGATCGGCGCCTCAAGCGAAATCGCCCTTGGCTGCTGGAGCGGCTGGCCGCCCGACGGAAGGCCTTGAATTCGCCGGTGCAGTGGTGTGCCGCGGTGCTCGCCGAGGCCGACGCCGCCGTCACGGCGGCCGAACTGGCGCATCGCGCGAAGATGCCCGTCGACCAAGTCGCCGAAGTCGCGGCGGCCCTGACGGCGGACCGAATCGCCATAGACGCCGGCGGCGGCCGCGTCGTACACAAGGACACCGTGGCCGATCTGGCCGGGAAGATCGCCGAGCATCTGGAAGGTTTTCACAGCGCCAACCCTCTGCGGCTGGGGGTGGCGCCGACGGAGTTTCCGACCGAACTCAACGCCGCCGAGTCGATCATAGCGCTGGCGATCGAGAAACTCGTCTGCGACCGAACCATCGAGCGTCACGGAGATCTCATTGCGTTGATCGGTTCGGCCGTCAAGGCTCCCGCCGCCGACATCGAACTGGCCGGACGCGTGGAGACGGTGCTCGGCGACGCCGGCCTGAGCCCGCCTTCTGTGACGGTGCTGGCCGAGACGCTCGGCGAATCCGCAGAACGCATCGACGCGATGGTCGGTCTGCTGGCCGACCAGGGTTCGGTCGTCAGGCTCGACGCCAAGCTCGTCATGCACGCCGCGGCTGTCGAGCGGGCCAAGGAGACGGCGTTGGATCTATTCAGAAGCGGTGCAAGTTTCACCACCATGGCCTTCCGCGACGCGTTGGGAGTGAGCCGCAAGTACGCGGTGCCGTTGTTGGACTACTTCGATACGATCCGCTTCACCGCTCGGTCCGGCAGCCTTCGCCGGGCAGGGGTCGAAGCGAAGAAGCGACTGGCGGTATAGAAAGAGCGACACGACAATCGGTGGCGGAGTGCTCTTGCCTGCGCCCACGACCGTCGGTATGATTGACGCTGATGCGTGCGATGCACGCGCGCCGCGAAGGGCAAGCGGGTGGAGGTATTCAGTATGAATCGTCTGATCGGATTGGGCCTGTGTTTGTGGCTGGCCGCCGCGGCTGTTGGGGAGGTCGGCGATCTGACCCCCTCGGCGGAGTGCAAGATCAAGCCGCTCCTGTCGCGGCAGATGTACGTGTATAGCCGCGGCTTGAAGCGCCCCGCCAAAGGCGCCGGGACGGTGTGGCGAAAAGCGAGCGTGGGCAAGCTCGAAGGCGGAACCGGCAAGATCGCCGTGGCGGTCGATGCGACCGACGCCAAAGCGGGTGATCCGAATATTCTGCGGCTCGACTTCACCGGCAAGGGAGCTTTTGGCAAGTGCCCCACGCTGCCGCTGACCAACACCAATAAGAACGGAACCTTCTATTCGCGTTTGGGCCCGAGCACGCTGAACGTGCGGCGGGGCGCCAAGAGCATTCCCGTGCGTGTCGGCGGCTTCTTCTACGCATCCGGCAAGAATCGCCAGGTTCGACTTGACCTCAACACCGCTTTGATCGGCGAATGCCGCTTTGGCGAGAAGACCTATCCGGTCGCCGTGGTCGATGGCGATAACAACCTCAGGCCGACCGATCCGGCCAAGGTGGTGCGAAAGCCCACGGGCGTGCAGATTGCCGGCGGCGATACCGTCGCCGTTACCTGCGGGACCGGCGACGCGGCCACCGTGATCAAGGCCTTCGTCGGCCAGCCGATTTTCGTCGACGGCGCGTGGTATCGGGTGAAGATTGCCCGTGACGGATCGACGATCATCGCCAAGCCGGTGGCCCGGGACACGGCCCACGTTACGGTCAGCCACGAGAAGTGGAACGGGATGATCACCAGCGGATCGAGCATCATCGCACTGAAGGGCGGCGCCGGTCCGTTCGCCGTGCCGGCGGGGCGGTACCAGGTCGTCAGCTATACAGAGACCGTTCTCGTTGACGTGAAAGAAGGCCGGCGGTCAGCCGTCCTCTCTTGCAGCCCCAGCAAGAGCGGGGGTATGGGAAAGATTCAGAATCTTCCCGCCGGTGAGACCACCGAGTTGCTCGTCGGTTCGCCCGTTCAGGTTCGCGTGCTGGCCAAAGCGCGAAGGCGCAACGTGCAACTCGATTTCAAGATGACCGACGTCGCGGGGTTGGGGATCGATTATCTGCTCAATAGCCAGGAAAAACGCCCGACTCCGAAGGTGGAGATCCGTGACGCCAAGGGCAAGGTAGTTCACTCCGGCGCGTTCGAGTATGGCTGAGGCGGTACCTGTTCGCACACGTGGCGTGTGCCCAATAGACTGAAGGGTCGTTTCACCGTCGTGGCCAAGTTCGAGGCTGATCCGTTTGAGGTGAAGGTGTTCGAGACCGTTTTTACCGTGAGATAGCGACGCCGATGGGATGCGACGTGTCCGGCGGCATGCTGGACAGGAAGGTGGAGCGAGAATGAGGAAATGGATATGCGTTGCGATGATCGCCGCCGCCGCTGGCTTGGCGCGGGCGGAGGTGGGAGAGCTGACCCCCTCCGATGGCAAAGGCCAGTCGGGGCTGACCCCGCTTTCCCGGTGGGTCGAGAGCGAAGCATTCGAGAAGGCCTCCGATGGCGACGGGACGGTGCACCCCAGCGCCGTCGTGGCTGTGGCGGTCGAACACAACATGATTGGAGAGAGGGTGAAGGTGGCCATCGCGATCGACGCCACGAGCCCCGACGCCAAGAGCCCCGACATTGTTCGAATCGATTTCACCGGCACGAAAGCTTTCGGCGGCAAGCCTACCCTTCCTCTAACCGGCAAGACCGAGAGAGGCTCCTTCAGCGGTGAGATCGGCTCCGGGACGTTCGTCGTCGAACACAACGACAGGCTCTTTCCTGTGTCCGTTGCGGGCCAGTACTGGAAGTTCGGACCCCGCCGAAATGTTTCCCTGTCGCTCACCATCGCAACCGAAGGGTCATGCGTATTCGGCAAGAAGGTCCTGCCGGTGATCCTGTTCGACGGCGGCGGCGATTTCAAGATGAACGCCGCGGCCAAGATGGCGATCCACGGCCAGAATGAATACGTTGACGGCGCCCCCGATACTGTGGCGATCGGCTTGGCGGACGGCGTATACGCTCGAAGCTACTACGGCCAGCCGGTCATGGTCGACGGCGCCTGGTACAACGTCATCGTGTCGGCCGACGGGAGGAAGGTGACCGCCGAGCCCACGCCATTGAAGACGGCGTATATCAAGATCAACCAGCAGAAGTGGGAAGCCACACTGGTCAGCGCCGATCACATTCTGCACCTGTCCGGCGGACCCGAACCGGTTCCCGTTCCGGCCGGCGAGTATAGGATTCACAAGTATCATCAGGATGCGGTCGCCACCGAAGCTACGCGAGTCAGCCTTGATTCGGCCGGTACGGAGAACTCCAGAGCCGATACGAAGCGATACGCCGTCGCGGCCGGTAAGACCATCGAGATCGCCGCGGGGCTGCCCATCGCCCTTCGCGTGAACACCCAGGTCAAGCGTAAGACGGTCAGTATGTCCTTGACGGCGTTCGACGCAGGGGCGATGGAGATCAGCGATGTGCAAGTGGGCGGTCAGCCTCCCGAGCCGCCGTCTATCGAAGTGCGAGACGCGGCCGGCAAAGTTGTGCATACCGGCCAGTTCGAGTATGGCTGAGGCAACTCCGCAACGCACACATGGAGTGTGCCCAAGAAGCTCAAAGGCGAATTCACCGTAACCGCCAAGTACGGCGGACCGTTGGCGAGCGAAGTTGAATCCGCTGAAACGAAATTCACCGTCAAGTAACCCTGCTCCTCCGGCGACCCGGCGGAACGGGTCGACAGAGGAGTTTGAACCGATGGCCGCGATCGACCTGGCGAAACGCCGGCGGATTATGCAACGCTCGATGAAGTTGGGACATTGCATCTGCGATCCCAAGCGCCCGTGCCCGTGCGATATCTTCACCGACCAGGGGATCTGTCCCTGCGCCGGCGAACGCCCCGATCCGATCCCCGCCGGCGAGGTGAAACTCACCGAAATGGTCCACAACGCCGGCTGCGCCTCCAAAATCGCCCCCGGCGATCTTCAGCAGGTGCTGGACCGTCTGCCGCCGGTGAACGATCCGGCCGTCCTCAGCGGCATCCCCGCCGGGGACGACGCCGGCGTCTACGCCCTGACCGACGAGGTCACGCTCGTGCAGACGCTCGACGTGTTCACCCCGTGCGTGGACGACCCGTACACCTTCGGGCGAATCTGCGCCGCCAATTGCCTTTCCGATATCTACGCCATGGGCGGCGTTCCCCGCACGGCCCTCAGCGTGCTGGGGTTCCCGGCCGAGACGCTCGACGGGCAGATCATGTATCAGATGATGGCCGGCGCAATGGCAATGCTCGCCGAAGCCGACGTCGCCCTGATCGGCGGGCACAGCATCAAGGATGAGGAGATCAAGCTGGGCTTCGCCATTACCGGCACGATCGAAACCGCGGCCGTTGAGCGGGGCGGAGCTAAGACCGGCGACGTGCTGATTCTCACCAAGTCGCTGGGTACGGGGGTGTTGAGCTTCGCCCATCAGATCGGCCGCACGCATGAAGTGGGCCTGGCCCGGGCGGCCGAGTCGATGGCTACGCTGAACCGCCTGGCCGCCGAGGCGATGACCGAAGTGGGCGCCTCGGCGTGCACCGATATCACCGGGTTCGGGCTGTTCGGGCATCTGGTCGGCATGGTTCGCCATTCAGAGGTAACGGCCCACGTGTACGCCGATGTGCTGCCGGCGTTCGATGGGGCTCTGGAGGCGCTGGCCGACGGGGTGGTCCCCGGGGCGATCGAACGGAACACCGAATACGTCGGCGACGATATCCTCATCGCCGACGGCGTCGACCCCGCGCGGGTGCATCTGGGCTACGACGCCCAGACGTCCGGGGGGCTGTTGATCGCCGTTGGGGCTGACAACGAAGCGGCGATGCTGGCGGCGCTTGGCGATCGCGGCGTGCCCGCTGTTGTCGTCGGGAAGATCACTGCCGCGTCGACCGGACGGATTGTCGTCACGAATTCAAACCAATCCCCCGCCGCGGCGGGGAAGTTTACCCTACAGGAGTCCGACATGCCTGATCCCACACCTGAACCGACCCAAGCGTCCTCGGCGTGCTGTTCCTCGTCGGCGCCGAAATCCGACAGCGTCGCCGCCGATTCGTGTTGCTGCGACGTTCCAACGCCGGTCGCGGCCGCCGCCCAAGGATGCTGCTGTTCGGGTTCGGAGCCCGCGTCGTCGTCGGCTTCCGCCTCCAGCGCCGGCGAATCGCTCAAGGCCTTCGGCTCGCTGATGCGCGCCGCCGGGTCGGCCGGTTCGCTCGACGAACGCACCAAGGAACTGATCACGTTCGCCTTGGTCCTATTGTCGCGGTGCAGTCCATGCGTTGCGGTGCATCTGAAGAAGGCCCGGGCGATGGGGATTTCGCAGGCGGAGTTGGACGAGGCCGCGTGGTGTGCGGTGGCCATGGGCGGAGCGCCGGTGAAATTGTTTTACGACGAAGCCCTGCGAGGCTGAGCGGGTTGGCCATGGCGCGCATGGCCCAATGACTGCTAGCCTCAGGTCGACCTGTATTGGATCGGCGCCTGCCTCTGGCCGCCGGCCCCGACGTTGCTCTTGGCCGTAACTCGCACATAGGCGCCAATCGCAAACGCCGCCAGCGAGACCCAGAACACAACAGCCAACCAGCGGCTCTTGGGGCGTAGGGCTGGGCCTAAGACCGGCGAGGGCGAGTTCATTGCGGGACGTTGGCTCATACTTCTGCGGTATCGACGCGTTGACAGGGGGCCTTGAGCAACACCCCTGTCGACGGAGGCGAATGGGAATCGAACCCACCCGGGACTTTGTTGAGCCCCACACTGGTTTTGAAGACCAGGGGCGCCACCAGGCTACCGGTCACCTCCAGGTGACGGCGATTTTACACGATCGGCTCCGATGACGCCACCACCGGAGGATCGACCGCCTTACTTATTTCACTTCAGTAGCTTGCGTGCCGACATACAAGAATGCAGCCTTGCATCGACGGCCTCTGCGATCGGCGCCGGGCGTAATGACTAACCCGTAAACCAAATGCGCCGCAGTAGACCAACCCACGCGGCCGGGGAGTGTCTGGGATGGATGTATCGGGCAAGGTAGTGATTGTAACCGGCGCCGGCAGCGGAACCGGACTGGCGGTGGCCGAGCGGTTCGTAGCGGCCGGCGCGACCGTCGTGATCGCCGAGATCGACGCCTTGGCCGGCGCCCTGGCCGCCGACGCCCTCGATGACGCCGGCGAAGTATACTTCATCGACGCCGACGTCGCCAGCGAACCCTCCGTGAAGGCCGTCGCCGAGCGGGTGATGACCGCCTACGGACGAATGGACTTCCTGGTCAATTGCGCCAGCCTGGACCGCAGACGCCCGGTGACCGAACTGTCCATGACCGACTGGCAACGCGTCATCGGCGTGAACCTGACGGGGGCCTATCTGTTCGCCAAGTACTGCGCCAAGCAACTGTCCGAGGCCGGCGGAGCGATCGTGAACATCGCATCGAGCCGACCGTCGATCTGTGAACCCAATGGCGAAGCCTACGCCGTCTCCAAGGCCGGCCTGGTCGGCCTGACCCAATCGCTGGCCGTCAGCCTGGCCCCCAACGTACGAGTTAACTGCATCAGCCCGGCCTGGGGGTGTCCTGCACCCGAAGGCGAAACGGCCTCCGTCGTCAAGCCGGCCGATATCGCCGAGATGGCCTTCCGACTCTGCACCGACGACGAAATCGCGGTCTCCGGAAGCAACGTAACGATCGCCGCCTGAGCCCTTCACGCACCTCCGCGCCGAGCGACCAGAACCAACGCCGGGCTTGAGTCGGCCTCGAACGGCGAGAACTGCATATCCCCATACGCGGCGATCTCCGCCAACCCCTGCCGCGACAGCGCTTCGTGAAGTTCGCCGGCCCCGTAGGGCCTGTGCAGCGTGCTGTTGAGCCTGTGGCGGCATGTGTCGCCGTCCCAAACCATTTCCAGAATGTTGAATTGCACTCGGTCGGGCAAAAAGTCGTAGAACCGCACATACTGCCGGTCCCCGTGGCGATTCACGCCGATGATTCGTTCCCGCTTGGCGAGGATCCTGGCGTAGTTGAGCACATGCAGAATCACCACGCCGCGATCGGTGGTTAACTGTGCGAACCCGGCGATCGTCGCGTCGAGGTCGCCGTCGTTCAGCAGGTGCGCCAGCGAGTTGCCCACACAGAGCACGGCGTCGTATCGATCGTCAAGCCGCGAGGCCAGCGTTTGCATCGGCGAGCAGAGCCATCGAACGTCCGACCCGTCGTCTTTGGCGCGGGCCTGATCGAGCATCGCTTCGGAGATGTCGGCTCCGGTCGTCCGCACACCGGCGGCGGCGAAGGCGAACGCATGCAGCCCCGTCCCGCACGCGGCGTCCAGCACCGAGCCGACGTCGTACCGGCGTCGGATCTCGGCGGCCAACACCGTCGCGGCTTTCGCTCGCCCGGCGGCCCCGGTGATGTCGTCATAGTCGTCGGCGATGGCGTCGTAGAACGTCATGCGTGTCTCCTGGTCAGGCCCATTGTCCGGCTGCGAGTATACAGGGGTCGATCGCGCATCGACAGAGGGGCGAGCCACCACCGGCCCCAGCACGTGTCCGCTGACCCGGACGGTGAACGTGGGATGCTCCGGGTCGTCGGTATCGATTTGCAGCTTTGTTTGCACCCGACCCGTCAGCCCGTCGACCAGGCCCACCTCGAACCGAAGGTCGTTGACGCCGGCTGGGTCGCGAGCATAGGAGACCGTGAGCACGTCCTTGTCATAGCGGACGGCTTTCACATGGATCGGGTCGGTCGTGACCGAGCGAACGTGGAAAGTCTTCGTGGGCGCCTGGTCCTTCTTGAACCGGCCGAAGTCGACATGCGCCGGCGCCTGCAGGACGACGCGGCCGGCGACTACCAGCCGGAACGGGCGGCGGTTGGCGAACGTAATCAGCGTCGTGGCGACGAATCGATCGGAGGCCGCGTCCAGAATGACCTCCACGGGAATCTCCCACGACTCTCCCGGTTCGATCGATTTGGGCGCCTTGGGCGTACTCGCACACGCGCAGTCCGAGAAGAGTTCCGGCGCGCTCCACGTTTGCTCGGTGGTATTGCTCAGGACGAACGTGTGCTTCGCCGTTCCGCCCAGCGCGCTACTGCCGAACTCGTAGGTCAGGACATCCGGCGTTCCCGCCGCGGCCCCCACTGCCGGTGGGAGTTCGGCTTGGGTATCCACCGAAAGGACCTTCCCGTCACGCAGGAGAAGCTCTCGCGGCGTTCGGCAGAACCACTCTCGCTGCGGATCCATTCTGCCGTGAGTTACGGGCAATCCGGCCAAGGGACTGTCGGCGGGCGGGGCGGCGCCGGTCAGCTCGATCAGTGCGACCCGGGCGGCGCTGGGGTCACGCTGAGATTCTTCGGCCAATGTGCGATACCGACCCACAGCCTCCCGGCAATCGCGGCAATGGTCATGGACCAGAACGACCAGCCAGTACCCCCGGGCAAGCGTGTCTCCAACGTCGATGTGCTCCAGCAGGGGCAGCCGCTTGCCGACCCACTCGCTTGGCCGCAGGACCACGAATCGGTCGGCGCCGATAATCTTCCCCCCCGCGGCCAGCGTCGCCGGCTCGTATGCGCTGATGAACGCCAACAGCGGCGCCCCCAGCAAAAGCCAGAGCGCCCCGACCGTCGCGGCCCTGACCCCAACTCGCCTTCGACCCGGCCGCCCCCGTGGTTGGGGCCGGGCCGCCAGCAGGGCGCCCACCAGGGCGACATCGAGCGCCAGCGTATACCAGGGCGACACCTCCACCAATCCGAAGCAGCCGCAGGAGGCCTCGCCGGTGACCCCCTTGTAGAGCGTCACCCCCGAGAACCCCACGAAACACGCCAGCGTCGCCGCCCACGTCAGCCGCGGCGCCAGCCCCCCCAGCAGCCACAGCCCCCCCAGCAGCTCCAGCATCACCTGGGCGGTCAGCGACCATCGGTACGTCAGCCATCCCTCGTTGGCGACCGGCTCGACTCCCAGTTGATACCCTTTGAGCACCGCCGCGGCGACCAACAGCAACCCGATCGCCCATCGCAGGACGGTATAGGGTCGTCCGGGTTTCCACGTCGCGTCTGGTTGGTTCTGTGTAGGTTTCGCTGTCATTCACACACGCTCGCAAAACAATAGGCCCATGTATTATGTTCGTCCCGGGACCCTGCTGACAAGCGAGGCGACCACCGATACGCCAAAGACTCGCTTTCGGCGACCGTTTGTTCCGTATCGCTTGAATGCGTACCGTGGAAATGGGCCCGCGGCGAGCGAGCACAAGCGATCGTCAGCAAGGTCGACACACTCTTGGTCGCTGCTCAGTATTGGCGTGTCGAGCCCCGTTAGGGGCGAAAGATTTGTAGCTCGCCGCGGCGAGAACCGTGATGTATCCCCCGATGCAAGCCCCGATGGGGGCGATACACAGACCGTATGGCCACGGGGTGTCGCCCCTATCGGGGCTTGGGGCGCTATCAGCCCGTTGAAAAAGCTGTTCCTGCTGCGATCGGCTCAATTGCCTGTGCGTCTGCGTCAGAAATACTCGGCAATGCTAACAGCCCGTTGAAAAAGCTGTTCCTGCTACGATCGGCTTAATTGCCTGTGCGTCTGCGTCAGAAATACTCGGCAATGCTACGGCATTGCCTGTGTTTTCTTCCTTGATGCTCGGCAATTCAGCTCGATCTCGCGACGGAACCCATTTTTCAACGGACTACTAAGGCATTGCCTGTGTTTTCTTCCTTGATGCTCGCCAATTTAGCTCGATCTCGCGACGGAACCCATTTTTCAACGGACTGCTATGGGGCGGACCCTACCTCGCCGCGGCGAGCTACAAATCTGTCGGCCCTGCGGGCCTCGACGGCAGATTCACTTGAGCGATCGAATCCAATTCCAAGCGCGCTCTTGCATCATGGCCGAACGAATACCCGCCACCGGTTCGGGAGGAGAGCCCGATTATTGAAAAGAAACTGTGAACGGTTACCCCGCTTGGCCCACCGT
>CBDVCA010000037.1:0-21260 GCA_965372365.1 uncultured bacterium | reverse complement strand
TAGGGGCGACACCCCGTGGCCATACGGTCTATGTGTCGCCCCTGTCGGGGCTTGCATCGGGGGGGGGGGCATCACGGTTCCCGGCCCTTACGGACCGGGCTACAAATCTGTCGCCCCTAACGGGGGCTGGCCCTTCGCGCGTCGCACTCTGTCGTAATCCCTTGCAGGCCAAGCTCCGAAGATCATAATTGCAGACAGCTAGCGCTCCGGCACGCGGTTTGCCGAACGTCTCTTAGGGCGGCGCCGTAGAATGGCTGCACGAACGCCGCAAGACAAGACGCTTGCGAGGCAGGGGTTTTCGCGGAAAATGCTGCACGAAGATGCCGGAAAACAAGGAGCTTGCGATGCAGGGACTGTGGAATAACACCAAGACGCTGATGCTGATGGCGATCATGATGGGGATGTGTCTGGGGATCGGCTATTGGATCGGCGGACCCAACGCGATGACGTTCGCTCTGGTTCTCGGCGGTGGGATGAACGTGCTGATGTACTTCTTCAGCGACAAGATCGCACTGGCCACGATGCGGGCGCAGGAGATTTCTCGCGATGACGACCCGGCCCTGTGGGAACTGGTCAAGACGCTCTCGGAGCGAGCGGGCCTGCCGATGCCCCGGGTCTATATCTCCGCGGCCGCGGCGCCCAATGCGTTTGCGACCGGGCGGAACCCGCGTCACAGCGCCGTGTGCGTGACGATGGGCCTGCGGCAGATGCTCAACGATGAGGAACTCGCCGGTGTGGTGGCCCACGAACTGGCCCACGTCAAGCATCGCGATATTCTCATTGGCACCATCGCCTCGGTGGTCGCCGGCGCCATCACGTGGCTGGCCTACATGGCCATGTTCTTCGGCGGCGGAGATCGTCGCAGCCGCAGCCCGCTGATCGGCATTTTGCTGATCCTCCTGGCTCCGATCGCCGCGGGGCTGATCCAGATGGCCATCAGCCGCTCTCGCGAGTACGAGGCCGACCGTCGCGGCGCCGAGTGGGTCGGCTCGCCCCGAGGGCTGGCCCGGGCGTTGGAGAAACTCGCTCACGGCTCCAGCCGGATCCCCCTGGCCGTCTCCGACGCCCAAGCCAACATGTTCATCGTCGCCCCCTTCACCGGGCGAAAGGCCGCACGCCTCTTCATGACCCATCCGCCGGTCGAAAAGCGCGTCGAGCGACTCATGGCAAATGAGGCATAACAGCGAATATCGAATATCCAACACGGAATTCTCAATGTTGAAGTAACGGCAACAGCAACGGCAACGGCAACGGCAACGGCTGACGGCGACGGCCCGGTTCACTCGCGGGCTGTTGCCGTTTCTTTTGTTGCTGTTACTTCAACATTGAGAATTCCGTGTTGGATATTCGATATTGTTCCGTTTCCGTTGTCGCCGTTACTTCAACATTGAGAATTCCGTGTTGGATATTCGATATTCATCGTTCCTGATTGCCATTTCTGGACTTGCCGCGGCGGCCCACGTATCATGTCAAGGGGAACACATACGTCCATTGGGCCGCAAGGATGCTGAGCCTGTACGTGGTGCATGTCGCGCGTCCTGTGTGGTTTCTCGCCGATCGGATCACGTGGGAAGTGCGGTGGAGGCGGCGCGTTGGCGATGGCTCGAAAACGCACGGAGGCGGTGAAGCCGGCCCTGGCTGCGGCCATGGCGATGGCGATCGCTCTGGTCGGTTCCCCGGCGGCGGCGCAGGCGCCCGGGCGCCAGAAGATGCCGAAGGTGCGATCCGCGGCCGGGTCGGCCCGTAGGCAGCCGGTTCCGCTGGTGGCCCTCGACGAGCAGTACACCGAATGGCTGGCCGCGGCCGACACGCTTCGCGACGAGGGAAGTTACGCCGAAGCGGTGAGGGCGTATCAGGCGCTGATCGTCAAAGGCGGCCGGGCGGTCATCGCCGGCGGGGCCGACGGCGAATTGGCTGACGACTCCGGCGCTCTTCGGCGCCGATTTCTCTCGATCCCTCGCGTCGCCGCTAACCGTATCGGGGCTCTCGGTCCCGAAGGCATCGCGGCCTACCGGTCGCAGTTCGACGCCCCGGCCCGGCAGTTGCTCGATCAGGGCCGTCGCGAGCTTGACCGCAAGTCGCTCGGTCGCGTAGCGGCCCATTACTTCCACACCACCTGCGGCGACGAGGCCGTGGTGTTCCTTGGCCGCATGCAGTTCGATCGGGGGCGGTACGGCCGGGCGGCGCGGAGCTTTCAGCGGGCGCTGGACCGGAAGAGCCCGCCGTCGGTTCGGCGAGATGTGCTGTTGGCCGAGGCGGCCGTCGCCTGGCATCGGGCGGGCGTTGCGACGCTTCGCGACAAGAGGCTCGATGAGTTGCGGGCCGATTCTCCCCACGCCGCGGCCGTTCTGGCCGGGCGCCGGCAAAACATACTGACGTTCGCCTTGGGGCTGTGCGATCAGGCGATCGGCCGGCCGGCCGATGAGCCGGTCGTCATGAAGGATCGCTGGCCCGGTCTCGGCGGCCTCGGCGACGGGCTGGCCGTCATGGCCGATTGCGACGTCGTGCTCACGCCGCATTGGCGATATCCACGGTCGGATCGGCTCATCGGTCAGCCGGTGATGTTCCTGTTCGATCGCACCGGCGGTTGGGGCGCATCGCGTGGGATGAACCTGCAGGCGGCCCTCCGCGACGGGCACGTGCAGATCAGCGCCGACGGCGGCGCCGAGTGGGTTCTCGCCCCGGCGGTCACTCATCCGGTGGCGGTCGACGGAGCCGTGATGATCCGCACGCACGAGGCCATCGTCGCCGTCGATCTCATCAGCGGCGCCCCGTTGTGGCGGAGCGCCGAACTGCCCGTCGCTCGCAGGCCGCGGACGCCGGCGTATCGGCCCGACGGGTTTTCGATGGCCGATCCCGGCCGATACGGGCTCACGTTGGCCGGCGACCTGATCTTCGCCGTCGGCGATTACCCCCCGCCGCCGGAGACCGACCGTCGGGGGCGGATGGCGACGGGGCCGTCGAATACATCGTACTTGGCCGCGGTGAGCCGGTCGAAGAAGGGACGGATCGTGTGGACCTGCGGCGCCGGTCGCGGCGACGATGAACTGCTCGCCTCCGGTGAATACCTCGGCTCTCCGGCGTGCGTCGGCGGGCGCGTGTACGTGATGATTCGCCACGCCCAATCGTTCTATCTGGCGTGCCTGAACGCCGCCGACGGCAAGCGGGTCTGGATATCGTTGATCGGCCAGGCGCCCGTCACGGGCAACCGAAGCGCCGGGCGGTTCGTCACGGCCGCCAGTCCACCGGCGGTGTCGGGCGGGCGCGTGTACGTTACGACCAACGCCGGCTTGATCGCCGCGGTCGACGCCGAGACCGGAGCGGCGCTCTGGATGCATCAGTACGACGGTCGCCGGGGGGCCACCACCCGCCGGTCGGGCGCGTATCGGCTTATGGCGCCGGCGAATCCGCTGATCGTCGTCGGCGACACGGTCATCTCGTTGCCCGCCGACAGTCGCGACGTGTTGGCGCTGGCGGCCGATAGCGGTCGCGAGGTCTGGACGACCCGCGCCGGCGGCCAGTGGCGGCTGACGGCCATGACCGGCGGACGCGTTCTGCTGTCGGATCCGGGGTTGGTCGTGTTGGACGTCGGCGATGGGCGAACGACGTATCGGCTGGGCGGGGGGGCGTCGCTGTCGGGTAGACCGGCGGTGACGAGCGATTCGATCTGCATCAGCGGCGTCGGCGAGATCATCGTCGTTCACACCGACACCGAACCGTTTGCCGTGGATCGATTGCCCTTGGGCGATTCTCACGCCGTGTTAGGCAACCTCGTCAGTGTCGGCGGCCGATTGGTGGCCGCGACGGCAGGCGTGGTGTGCGCGTACGCCGATTTTCAACGCATCTACGACGGGCTGACCGCTCGGGTCGCCGCCGCCGCCGGCGCCGAACGCACCGAACTGCTGTTCGAGCGAGGGCGCCTGGCGCTGACGGCCGGAAGGCCGGCGGCGGCGCTCGGGGATTTCATGCACGTTCGCCAAGCGGCCGAGGCCGTCGGCGATCGGGCCCGGATCGCGGCCGCTGCCGACTGGCTGCGTCGCGTGTACATCGGCCTCGGCGATCGGGGAGCCGCCGCCGCCGACATGGCCAAGTGGTACGAGCTAGCCCTGGCCGAGACGATGGCCCGCTCCTCGCGTGGCGAGATGGTCGTTCGTCTGCTGCGTTGCGACGAGCAAGCCGGCCGCACCGCCGCCGCGGCGCGACGGGCGATGGAGTTGGTCGATACGTACGCCGACGTGATGTTTCGCGACGTTCCCATCGGCGAAGCCGCCCGGCGGCGGGGGGGCGATATTCTATCCGAGCGTGGTGAGGCGATTGGCCAGCGTCACGTGGCTCGGTTGATCGCCGACCATGGTCGGCAGGCGTACGCGGCGTTCGATGGTGAGGCCAGGGTCGCCTGCGAGCAGGCCAAGGCCGCCGGCGACGCCGATGCGCTGCTGGCGCTTCGCCGGCGATATCGCCATAGTCTGTGGGCGGGCCACATGCTGTTGGCCGCGGCCGAGAAGTTGTACACCGATGCGATCGCGGCCGGCCCCGTCGATACGGCCGGGTTGCATCGGGCCCGCAAGGCGCTGTTCGAATTGGAGCGGTATCGCGATTCGCCCGTGACGCTGTCGGGCCTGGCCGGGCGAGCGCTGGTTCAACTGCGGCTCAGTCCCCGGGCCGCCAGAAGCATCTATACCGGCCCGCTGGGCCAGGTGCGGCCGGCGGCTCGTGTGAAATTCGGCGACTTCGACGGACACGTCGATCAACTCCTGCTGAAACTGGCCGCCGGGGTGGCTGATGCTCCCCCTTCGCCGCCGGCCGCACGCATGGCCGGGCCGATGCGTGTGGTGTATTCGGTTGCCGACCCGTCGCTGCTGGTCATTCGCGACGGCCGGCGCCGCCCGATCCGCTCGGGGTCGCGTTTGTTCTTGCGGAGCGACGATCACGTTCTGTGCCTGGACGTCAAGGCCGATCGCTTCGCCGACGGGTCCGGTATCGTCTGGCGTGCGGCGGTCGGCGGCTCCGGCGATGAGGGGTTCGAGCCGAACAGTCGCATGATGGTCGGTCATCTGCTCGACGACGGCCGCACTCTCATGCTGGCCGATATGGCCGCCATTACGCTGCTCGACGCGGCCGATGGGAAGATTTTGGACCGTCGTCGCCTGTCGAGTTTCGGCGTGAAGAAGGCGGCCGCGATTGCCGCTGACGGCCGTTCGGTGGTGTACAGTTCTCCCGTTGGCGGCAAGCTGTGGTGTATAGCGGTCGGCCCCGACGGCAAGCTTCGCGACAGTTGGCGCGTGGCCGATCCTCGATACTCCGAGCCGCTGGCCCTGGCCGCCCAGGCCGACTGTGTGGTGTCGGTCAGTCGTCTGTCGGGCGGCGCCCGGTGTTACGAGTTGCCGTCGGGGGCGCAGATTCTCGACTGGCCCCGGCTGCGGTCGGGCTACTTCGACCTGGCCTCGACCCGAGACGGGCTTCTGGTCGCCAAGCGGGACGGTCTGCTCGGCCTGTACGAAGCCGGCCGGAGCGTCGACGAGCCCGTCTGGACGCTCGGGGTCGGCGACGTGAAGTCCAGCGTTCTGGGCGTCAGCTATCGGTACGTGGTGTTGCAGGAATCGATCCGTTCGGCCAAAGTGCTCATCGTCGGTTTGGGAACGCCGGGGCGGAAGGTTCGCATCAGGCTGCCGAAGGTCGACGGTCGAAACGTCTATCCGATCATGGCCGCGATCGATGAGGACTTGGTGTTGCTCACCTGTAGTCGCAGCCCGACGATTCTGATTCACGGCGTCAATGATTCGGTCGGTCGCAGCAGCGGTTTGCTGCTGGCCGCGGTCGACGCCCACACCGGCGAGATGCTGTGGGGGCCGCTGGCGATCGACGGCGGCGATGACCAGCGGTACTGGGCGTTTCGCGCCGAGTCCCAGGGCGCCTACGTGACGATTCTTCGCAAACCGGTGCTTCCCGGCTCCGACGCCTATTGGCGCGTGTTGGACAAGATGACCGGCGAAACCGTCGGCCACGGCGAGTTGCCCATCGCCAGAGGGACGGTGTTCGCCCAAGGCGGCGCCCTTACGCCGGGCCAACAGCGCTATCGAATGCTCTCGGCCCCGGTCGTGGTCGATCGCCGAGTGCTGGTCGCGTCGCCGGCCGGCGTAACGCTGTTCAGCGGGGAGGCGGCGCGATGAACGGCTCGAATCCGAATCGACGACGACGACTCCTGGCGATGCTGCTGGTCGCTCTGTTGACCTGCCCCGCGCAGGCCGCGGCGCCGGGACCGACGCTGCCTCCGATGATGACCCGCGCCAGCTTAGCCGCGGCCGAGAAGGGGTTGGCCTTTCTGGTGAAGAATCAGCGAGCCGACGGCAGTTGGGTCAATCAGGGCGCCTACGCCGGCTATCCGGTCGCAATGACTTCGCTGGCGGCGATGGCCCTGATGGCCGGCGGGTCGACGGCCGAGGACGGACCCCACGCCCGGCAGGTGAACAAGGCGCTACAGTACATTCTCCGATCGGCCAAGGCCGGCAAGACCGGCCTGATCTCCGGCGGCGGGCGCAGTATGTACGGTCATGGGTTCAGCATGCTGTTCCTGGCCCAATGCTACGGGGTCGAGTCGTCGGCCAAACGTGGCGAGGAGATTCGCCAGGTGCTGACCCGTGCGGTCGCTCTGACGGTCGAAGCCCAGAGCGATCGGGGCGGGTGGATCTACACCCCCAGCGGCGCCGGGGATGAAGGCTCGGTGACCGTAACCCAACTACAGGCCCTGCGGGCGTGTCGGAACGTGGGCATCGACGCGCCCAAGTCGACCGTCGATCGGGCGGTGAAGTACCTCAAAGACTGCCAGAACCCCGACGGGGGGATCAGCTACAGCTACGCCAGTCGCGGGCGCAGCCGTCCGGCGATTTCCGCGGCGGCCATCGCGTGCTTCTACGCCGCCGGGGCGTACGATCGCGGCTCCGACAGCGTTGAGGCCCAGACGGTCGAAGAACTCATCCGCTATTGCACCCGTGTGGTGAACGTCAGCGCCTATACCGGCCACTACTACTACACCCATTACTACATGGCTCAGGCGATGTACCAACGCGGCGGCGCCGAGTATCACGAGTACTACCCGAAGATCCGCGACCGCCTGGTGCGAACCCAGGACAGCGACGGCCAATGGGCTGGCGACGGCGTCGGCGACGTGTACGGCGTATCGCTGGCGTGCGTGATTCTGCAACTGCCGTACGGGTACTTGCCGATCTACCAGCGATAGACGTATCGACGACTACGCCCGATGGGACGGGCCCGAAGAGGAGACCGATGTGAAGGCCGAAGAATCGAACCCACTGGATAGCCGCGATATCGAGGCCGTGGAGAAACTGCAGGCCGCGGCCGCCCGTTTGCGAGAGGAACTGGGCAAAGCTATCGTCGGCCAGGACGAGGTGGTCGAGCAATTGCTGATGTGCATCTTCGCACGCGGCCACGCCATCCTCGAAGGCGTACCCGGCCTGGCCAAGACGCTGCTGGTTTCGTCGCTGGCGTCGTGCCTGGATCTGAGCTTCTCCCGGATTCAGTTCACACCCGACCTGATGCCGTCGGATATCACCGGCGCCGAGGTGATCGCCGAGGACAAGGCCACCGGGTCGCGTGCGTTCACGTTCCTCAAAGGTCCGATCTTCGCCAACGTCGTCCTGGCCGACGAGATCAACCGCACGCCGCCCAAAACGCAGGCGGCCCTGCTGGAATCGATGCAGGAACGCCAAGTCTCCGTCGGCGGCGACTGTTTCGAGATGGCCGATCCGTTCTTCGTACTGGCCACGCAGAACCCCATCGAGCAGGAAGGCACCTATCCGCTGCCGGAGGCCCAGCAGGACCGGTTCATGTTCAAGATTTTCGTCGACTATCCCAACTGGGATGAGGAGTTCGACATCATCCGCCTGACCACCGCCGGCGCCGAAGTCGACCTCGCCCCCTGCCTCGACGGGCCGACCGTGACCGAGATGCAGCGCGTCGTTCGTCGCGTGCCGGTGGCCGATCATGTGATTCACTACGCCCTGCGACTGGTGCGGGCGACGCGGATTACCGAAGCCGACGCCCCCGAGTTCGTCCGTCGTCATGTGAGTTGGGGTGCGGGCCCCCGGGCGTGCCAGTTCCTCATCCTCGGCGGCAAGGCCCGCGCGGTTCTGCAAGGGCGGTTCCACGTCGGCGTCGAAGATATTCGGGCCGTCGCGCCGGCGGTGCTGCGGCATCGGATTATCACCAACTTCAGCGCCGACGCCGAGGGCGTCACCCCCGATACGATCATCGCCCACCTGATCGAGTCGGTATCGGTCGGCGAATCGTCGGTGGCCGCCGACGCCGGGACTCGGGGTATTTTGAAGGGTGGACGATCCGATTGACCGCTATGAACGAGATGACACAATACCTCGACCCGGTTGTCCTCGGACGGATCCAACGGCTCGACCTGATGGCCCGGCTGGTGGTGGAGGGCTTCCTCGCCGGCCGGCATCGCAGCCCGTTCAGGGGGCCGGCGGTCGAGTTCGCCGCCCATCGCGAGTACGTCCCCGGCGACGACACGCGGCACATCGATTGGAAGGTGTTCGGCAAGACCGATCGGCTGTACATCAAGCAATACGCCGACCAGACCAACCTGCGGGCCACGTTCCTCGTCGATGTCAGCGAGTCGATGCGGTACGGGCCGTCCAACCGCCAGCGGCTCACGAAGTACCATTACGCCGCGTGCGTCGCGGCCAGCCTGAGCCTGCTGCTGCTTGGCCGCCAGGACGCCGTCGGTCTGGCCACCTTCGATGACGATCTTCGAGCGGTTGTGCCGCCTTCGGCCAATCCCAACCACATCAAGGCCATCGTTCACGCCCTCGACGCCGCCGGCCCGTCAGGTAAGACCGCCGTCGAGAGCGTGTGCCGCAACCTCGCCGAGAAGATCCCCCGGCGGGGGATGATCTGCATGATCAGCGATCTGTTCGTCGACGTTGACGACCTCGTCAAAGGACTGCGGCACTTCCGCCGTCGCGGCCACGAGGTGATGGTTCTGCACGTGATGGACGACGACGAACTGACCTTCCCCTTCGAAGGCGACACGCTGTTCGACGGGCTCGAAGACGCCGGCCGGTTCGCCACCCGGCCACGGGCGCTGCGCGAGGGTTACCTCGAAGCGGTGGGGCGGTTCTGCGACGAGGTGCGACGGCGGTGCGTGGCCGATCGGATCGACTACAAACTCATCAGCACCGCCGACAACCTCGGCGCGGCGTTGGCGAGTTTTTTGGCCGCGAGGGCGGCGGCGGGCAGAACAGCGTCGGGTAAGCGATGACGTATCGAGCGAAACATAGCCGTCGGGAGGCGGTGGGCCACGGGTATATTAGGAAAGGCGTCGGGTAAGCGATGACGTATCGAGCGATACATAGCCGTCAGGAGGCGGTGGGCCACGGGTATATTAGGAAAGGCGTCGGGTAAGAGATGACGTATCGAGCGATACATAGCCGCTGTGAGGCGGTGCAATGAACGGGCTTGTCGCCATGACGTTCGCGACTCCGTGGATTGCGTGGGCCGGCGCCCTGGCCGCGGCCGGGCCTGTGGTGCTGCACCTGCTGAACCGCCGGCGGTACCGGCCGGTCAAGTGGGCGGCGATGCAGTTCCTCGCCGAAAGCCGCCACCGCAATCGCCGCCGGCTGCTGGTCGAAGACCTGATCCTGCTGGCCCTGCGATGCGTGCTGATTCTGCTGATCGCCGCCGCCGTAGCCAGGCCCCGCTCGGCCGCCTATGGGGTCGCGCCGGCCGCAGGCGTGGTGGATCATTGGTTCGTACTCGACGACAGCGCTTCGATGGGCGCGGTCGACCGCTCGCGAAGCGCGTTCGCCGTTGCGATCGACGAACTGGCCTCGCAGATCGAAGCGACCACCGATCGTCATCGCGTGGCGATCTACCGCACCAGCGATCGTGGTCGGCCGTGGCTGGCGCTCGGTCGGCCGGAGGATCGAGCCGCATTGGCCGGGCGCGTGGCGTCGATGAACGTAAGCGACACCGCCGCCGGGTTGAGCGAAACCCTCGCAGCGGTGGCGGCCGACGCCTCCGGTTCGGACGAACACAGGCGCGTGATGGTGATTTCCGATTTCCGCCGCGTTGACGTCGCAGGCGAGTCCTCAAAAGCCCTGTCGGCCCAACTGGCCGCGGCGGAACGTCAATCCGACGATCTGATCCTGTTGGACGTAGGACGGCCCGTCGCCGCCAATCTGGGCGTTCACCGCCTGCGGCTGCTCGATCGCCACGCCATCGCCGGCCTGCCGGTGCGTGTGGCCGCGACGATCGTCAACACCGGCCGGGCGGCCTCGGCGGCTTCGCACGTGACGGTCAGCGTGGGGGCGGTTTCGCTGCCGGTGGTCGAGCTTGCGGCCCTCGGCGCCGGCGAGCGGTGCGACGTGGAGATCGAATGCGTATTCGGCTCCTCCGGCCAGACGGTGCTGAAGGCCCAACTGCCGGCCGACGCGCTGGCCGCCGACAATACGTCGCACTTGGTCGTCGACGTTCGCGACCGGTTGAACGTGTTGATCGTCGACGGTCAGTATGACCCGTCGCACCCGACGAAGGGCGAGTCGTACTACCTGGCCGCGGCGTTGGATCCGACCGGCGACGGCGCCTTCGGCGTTCGGCCCGAGGTGCTGGCCGCGGCGGGTGTGGCCAATGCTCAGTGGGAGGACTACGACCTGGTCGTCCTGGCCGGGGTCGGCGACTTGCCGGCGGAGGTGACGGCCGACGGGAGGCTCGCCTATCGGTCGGTCGACGAATTGCATCGCTACGTGTCCGCCGGGGGAGGCTTGGCGCTGTTCACCGGCGAGCGGGTGAACGTGAGCTTCTACAACGATGTGCTCCATAAAAGTAGCCTGTCCCCTTTGATGATTGGTCCGGCGGTTGGCGATGTGTCGGGTGATCGGTTCGTCCGGTTCAGCCCGGGTTCGGCGGTCGATTCGCCTGTGTTGGGGGATGCGTTCGCCGGGGAGATGGCGGTGCTGGCCGGGCTGTTCAGGTTCTACCGCTATACGCCGGCGATCGAGCAGCCGGCGGAGGATGCGCCGGACGGCGCCGGGCGGCCTCGGGTGTTGATGCGGTTCGACGACGAACGGCGGAGCCCGGCGATTGTCGAGCGGACCCTCGGCGCCGG
Source organism: uncultured bacterium (assembly GCA_965372365.1). GTDB lineage: Bacteria > Planctomycetota > Phycisphaerae > SM23-33 > FEN-1343 > CBDVCA01. The sequence continues at coordinate 10,123 of CBDVCA010000037.1, read as the reverse complement.
TCGCGTGATGATGGTGTACAGCACCGCCGGCGCCCGCTGGAACGACTGGCCCAAGTCGACGAATCTGACCTACCTGCCGGTGATGAATGATATGGTCGCCTACTTGGCGAGAGCCGCGACGACGGCCGCGGCCAACGGGCCGGTCGGTCGGCCGATCGGGCGGGCGATCCCCGACGCGGCTGCTGAGGCGACGATTCGGATTAAGACGCCGGCTTTCCCCGACGTGGACCTGCAGGATCTCCCGGTCGCACTCGGCGACGGCGGCCCGGTCGTCTCGTTCGCCGACACGCGATGGGCGGGCGTCTACGAAGTAAGCTACGCCTCGGTTATGGGCTCGCGGCGGGTTTTGCTCGGCCGCGTCGTCGCGCCGGCCGAAAGCGAGCTCGCCAGGCCCACCGACGACGAGATTGCCGCGATTACGCCCCCCGGCGCCGTCTACGCCACCGCCGCCGCGGCCGCCGATTCCGATGGCCCGGTTCGCGAGTATTGGCGATGGCTGATGATCCTGGCGTTGATCGTTCTATGCGTCGAATCGTTTCTTGCGCACCGTTTTGGCCATCATCGCCTCACCCCGCAGGCTGTCGAACAAGGGGGGCGCCGATGATCCGCTTCCTTGAAATCCTATTCGGCGTGCCGGCCGGCGAGTGGGCCGGAGCCGAGTCATGGCGGCCGCGATTCGCAGGCGCGCCCGAGAGCGGTTGGGCGGTGCTGGCGCTGGCGGCGACCCTCGGGGCGATCGTTTGGCTGATCGTTCGCACGTACAAACGCGAGGGCTCGGCCCCGCCGGCGGCCAAGGCGATGCTGGCGGGGGTGAGGATCCTCATCGTCGCGATGATCGTCGCCATCTGCGCCGCCCCGACGATTGTGTTGCGGCGCGTTCACACCGAGACGTCTATCGTCGCCATCGTGATCGACGACAGCCTGTCGATGTCGATCGCCGACGCCCCCGACGATCCGGCCCGCCGGGCGTCGCTGGCGGCGGCCGCCGGTATGAGCGAGGCGGAAGTGGCCGATGCGTCCAGGCTGCAGATCGTTCGCGGCCTTCTCACCCGCGCCGGCGGCCCCGTCGAGACGCTTGCCGCCGATCATTCGGTGGTGCTGATGGCCTTTGGTGGTTCCGACCCCGACGGCCACGTGCGACGTTTGGGCGCCTCGGAGGGGTCGTCGTTGGATATCGGCTCAGCCGTCGCTCGCCTGGGCGCCGGCGGTCGCCGCACCGATCTGGTCGCGGCGATTCGCCAAACGCTCGACGAACTCCGCGGGCGTCGCGTGGCGGCTGTCGTCCTGCTGACCGACGGTCAACCCACCGCCGGCGCCGGCGACCAAGCGCGCCTGACGGGCGCAGGCGAGTTGCTTCGGCGAACCCACACGCGGCTGCTGACCGTGTGCGTGGGCGACCCGACCCCCCGGCCCAACGTTCGCGTCGAATCGCTGGTGATCGAGCCCGACGTTCGCCAGGGCGCCTCGGTCGACGCTCGGGTGATTGTCCGCAGCGCCAACTGCGGCGGCCGCACGGCGACGGTCCGATTGCTCCGCAAGCAAGCCGCCGGGGGCGAATGGCTCGAAACCGGCGTCACGGCCCCGGTCGCCCTGGCCGATGGCGCCGACGGCGGCTACGTCGAAACGGTGGTCCCCATGACGATCACCTGCCCCGAGACCGGCTCGTTCAGCTATCGCGCGACGATCGACGCGGCCGCCGATGAACTGCTCGACGACGACAACCGGGCCGACGCCCGCGTATCGGTTCGCGACGCCAAGACCCGCGTGTTGCTTATCAGCGCCGACGCCGGCTGGGAGTTCCAGTACATCCGCAACTGCCTGGCTCGCGATCCGCAGCGATACCTGCTTAGCGTATGGCAGCAGAACGCTCCGGCGAGGTTTAGTCAAGAGGTGTCGACCGGCGTGAAGCTGTCGGCCCTGCCGTCAACGGTGGCCGAGTTGATCGACGCGTTCGACGTGGTGCTGCTGTACGACCCCGCCCACACCCAAGGCGGGTTCGACCCGGCCTTCGTCGAGTTGCTCAGAACGTTCGTCAGCACGCATCGCGGCGGGTTGGGGTACATCGCCTCCAAGAAACATACCGGCGAGAACCTCGCCTCCGGGGCGTTCGATGGTCTGGCCGGCATGCTGCCGGTCGTCGCCGGTCGGGGGCTTACGCGTGTGGCCGAGCGGATCGGCCGCGACGTGCGGATCGGGTGGCCCATTCGTCTGACCGGAGCCGGAGCCGATCATCCGGTGATGCAATTGGATCGCGATCCGCAGGCGAATCGGGCGCTGTGGGGCGTACTGCCGGGGGTGTACTGGTCGCATCCGGTTCGCGACGTCAAGCCCGGCGCCATCACGCTGGCCGTCAGTTCCGACCCGGCCGATCGCACCGACGCCGGCGACCCGGTTCCGATGGTGGCCGCGCAGATGTACGGACGCGGGCCGGTGCTGTACGTGGGCTTCGACGCCACCTGGCGTTGGCGGTATGTGCGGGAGGGAAAGGTGTTCCGGCGGTTCTGGTTCAATGTCATCGACCATCTCGGGTCGTATCGGCTCATGAAGCGTCGCGTCATTCTCACCACCGCCGGCGACAGTTTCCCCGTCGGCGCCGAGGTGCGGATCATCGCCGAGGTCTACGACGCCGAGTACCGACCGCTGGCCGACCCGACGTACTCGGTCACGTTGGTCAATACGTCGACCGGATCCGAGCAGGTGGTGGAGTTGTCTCGCGCGGGGGCTTCGTCAGCCGCGGCCGAGCACGCATCGCCGCTGTACCGACGCAGCGTGAGGCTCTCGGAGCCGGGGCAGTTTGAATTGATCGCCTCCGACGCGCCGCTCGATGAGGTGACCGGCGCGATGATCACGGTGACCACCCCGCGAGCGGAGTTCGCTCGTCCGGAGTCGAACCCCGACCTCCTGCGGCTGCTGGCCTCCGAAGGCGACGCGATGACGGCCGAGCAGTTCGGCTCGCTCGCCGAGCGGATCGCCCCGGACCGCCGCCGGATCGTTCGCGAGACCTCCCACGCCCTGTGGAACGTCTGGGCGGTGTTCGTCGTTCTGTGGACGCTGCTGATGATCGAGTGGATTGGACGCAAGAAGTACAATATGAACTGACCCTCGGTGGGAGGCCGGGGAGAACGAAGCACGAGCATTGAGTTACGACATCGCAATGGAAACTGGCGAACTCATTTCGAGAACCGTTCGTCGCAAGCTGAATCGGCTTGGGCGGGCGATTCGCGAGCAACTGGCGGCCGAGGCCGTCGCGGCGGCGTGGGTCGCGGCCGTGGCGGTGGGGGCCGTTACGCTGCTGTGCGATTGGGGCGTCTATCGATTGACCGGTCAGGAGGTCGGCGTCGCCCAGCGCGTCGTGGTGATGGCCGCGGCGTTGGCTGGGGCGGGGTGGATCGCCTGGCGCGTCGGCGGGCGACGGATGATGATTCGTCTGAGCGATGCGGATCTCGCGTTGATCGTGGAGCGGCATTACCCGATTCTCGGCGATCGATTGATCAGCGCGGTGCAGTTCGCCTCCCCCGACCGCGCCGGCGACGCTTCGGCCGCTCTGCTGGAGCGAATGGCCCGGCAGGCCAACGAGGCCGCCGAGCGGCTGGATTTTCTCGCGCCGCTGAATCGCCTGTCGTTGTTACGCCGACTCGCACTGGCGGCGGCCGTGGCGGCGGCCCCGGCGGTAATGGCGATGGCGGCCCCGGCGGTGCTGAATGTGTGGTTCGCGCGAAATGTTCTTCTGGTCGATACGCCCTGGCGGGCCAAGCGGAACCCGGCGTTGAATACGTATCTGGTCCTCGACGGCGGCCCCGTCTTCACCGTCGTTCGCGGCGACGACTTGCCCATAGTCGTTCGCGTTCGGCCGGGTTCTCGCGTGGTCCCCGAGCAGATTACGCTGTGCGTTCGGGTCGGCGAGCGGCCGGTGGCGTCGGAGTGGGTCGATCGCACGGCCGGGTCGATGCGGTACTTGGCTGTACTTCGTCGCGTGACCGAGCCGCTGGAATTCTGGGCCGCCGGCGGCGACGGGCGAAGTCCGGTGGGCCGGGTCCGCGTGATCGAGCCGGCCAAGGTTCGGGGCGTGTGGTTCACCGTGGAGTATCCCGGCTACATGAATCGCCCGGCCCGCCGATTCGACGGTCGCCGTGGCGGGTTGGCTGCGCCGCCGGGGGCGTGGATTACCGTGGAGGCGATGACGACCAAGCCGCTGGAAGCCGCGGCCGTGTTGGTCGACGGCCGTGCGGTGGGGCAGACGGCGGTGGGGCCGGTTCGCTTCGACGCCGCCGGCGCCGAGGCCCCCGGCTTCGTCAGTCGCTTCGGCCTGGTCCCGCCGGCCGATGACGCGCCGACGGTTCTGCTGAGATTCGAACTGACCGACGCCGACGGTTACCCCGGGCGGGCCGAAACGACGTTCCCCATTCACATCCAGTACGATCAGCCGCCGGAGTTGACCGTCGACTGGCTTGCTTCGGCGGCGAAGGTCACCCCCCGGGCCGTCATCGGCGCCGCGATCGACGTTCGCGACGATTGCGGCGTTGTCGAGCTTCGCGCCGAGGTGGCCGTAGCCGCCGTCTCGGGCTCCCCGCGCAGTTTGCCGATTCGCACGTACCGGCAGCCGCGACGGCAAGACACCCTCGCCGAACACAACGTCGACCTGAGCAGTCTGGGGCTTACGCCCGGCGATACGATTCGCCTGTCCATCGCGGCGGTTGATTCGCTACCGGTCTCGGCGGGCGGCCCCAACCTGCGCCGCAGCGAGCCGAGACGATTCAGCGTAATCAGCGAAGACGATCTGCGGGCCGAGCTACTGTCCCAGCAGAAGCAGATGCGGCTGCGAATGGATCAGGCGATGGAGGCTCAGGCGGCCGCCATCGACCGGATGCGTGCGGCGCGTGATCAGGCCGCCCCCGGCGGGGCGCCGGCCGAATCGCGGCGACTGGCTGCGGCCTCGGCCTCGCGTCAGCAGACGGCCGCGACGTTCGCGGCGAGTATCGCGGCGACGTATCGGACCCTCCTGGCCGTCCGGGACAGCAACCGGATCGACGAACCCGCCAAGCGGGCCGAGATCCGTCGACGCCTGCAGCTAAGAATTATCGACCCGTTGTCCAACCTGGTGCAAACCCCCATGCCCGAGGCGCTGGCGCTGATCGACGCGGCTGTCGCGGCCGAGGTTGCCGACGCCGACCCACTGGCCCGCATCGCCGAGTTGCAACAGCGGTTCTACGACCGGATGGATCGGGTTCGCCAGGCCATGGTCCAACTGGAAGGCGCCGGCGAGTTGACCCGAATGCTGTCGGGGGTGATCGATGTCAGCGAAGAGGTGAAGCGAGGCATCGACCAGCGACTGAAAACCAGGACCGGCGAGTTGTTTGACCCCGGCGAGTGATAGGAGCGGGAACCAACTAACGATGATACGTCGCACGATAATCCGAACTGCTTGTGCCTTGGTCGCGTTGGGGCTGCCGGTCGCGGCCCCGGCGCTCGCCCAGGCTCTCGACGGGCGCGATACGGAGATGATCCATCGCCAGCGGTCGGCGGCCGATCGGTTCGAGAAACTCACCGCCAAGATGGCCGAAGTGGCCGACCTGCTGGCGGCGACCGAGCCTGAGACGGCCTCGGCCATTCGGCAGGCGACCCGACAGGCGGCCGCGGCGTTTACCGCCGAGGATATGGACGAGGTTATCCGCCTGCTGACGGCGGGGTCGCTGGCCGCGGCCGAGAGACGCCAGGCCGAGGTGGTCGACGAACTCAAGACCATGCTGACCCTCTTGCGAAGCGGGACGGGCCCCCAGGTGGATCGAAGCGAGCAACTTGCCCGATGGCGGAATATGCTCCGACAGGTCGATACGCTGATCGAGCGCCAGCAGACCCACGAGGAGGCCGCCAAATCGACGGCCGCGGCTCCCGATGCCGCCAAGGCTCTCGCCGACGCCGGAGAGGCGCTCAAGGATATTGCAACTGAGCAGACCGAACTCCTGGACGCCACGACCGCTCAGCCGGCCCCGTCGCCGGCCGCTGCGGGCTTGGCGGCGCTTCGCGATCGGCTGAGACAACTGGCCGACGAGCAGGCCGCGTTGATGCGGGCCGTCGATGCCGCGCCGGTGGGGATGCTGTCTGCGGCCGAGGCGGTGCAGCGAGATCTGGCGGCCGAGACGAGGAAGGCAGGCGAGCAGATCGCCGGTTCCCCCGACGCCGCCGACGCGGTTGAAGCGGTCGAACGAGCCGCCGCCGAGATGGCGGCCGCCGCCGAGCATCTGGCCGATAGCGACAAGAAGGCCGCCGGGCGCCGGCAGATTCGCGCCCGCGACGATCTCGCCGACGCGGCCGCGACGCTGACCGCGGCGGTGCGCGCGATGGCCGCCGGAACCGGCTACGAAGGCCTGGCCGGTCGTCAAGGTGATTTGGCCGGCCAGGCAGGCGATGCGGCCGCCGCGGTCGCCGAAGCCGGGGTCGACGCGAGCGAGAGGGCTCCGGATCTCGGTCGGGCCGTCGCCAAGATGTCCGAAGCGACCTCGGCGTTATCGGCCCAAGGCAAGGCCGCGGCTGTTGACGCTCAGCGCGAGGCGGCCGATGCGCTGGCCGGCGCCGCCGAGCAGGTGGCTCGTGAAGCGGCCCGCGCCGCCGACAGGGCCTCGAAGCCGGATTACGAGCGTCAGCGGTCCGAACAGGACGCCACCGGCGAGCGTGCCGAGCGGCTGATCGAGGAGATGCGCCGGGGCGAGCAGACCGACGGCGCCGTCACGCCCGGTCAGGCGGCCGCGGCTGAGGCGCGTCGGTCGATGGCCGCGGCGGCGAGCGAATGGGCCGCCGGGCGGGCCGAGCAGGCGGCGGCTGAAGCCGCCGAAGCGGTCGAGAAGTTGCATCAGGTGTCTGAGGCGTTGTCGGCGGCGGTCGCTGAAGCCGCGGCGCGGGCGCAGGGCGAGATGCTCGCTCAGATCGGCCGCAAACTCCGCGCCATGCTCGGAGCCCAACGCCGAATCAACGAAGAGACGGCCGCGATACACGCCGACCGCCGGGGCGACGCGTACGACAGGGCCGCACAGTTGCAGCTTCGTCTGCTGACCGATCGCCAAGGCGCCGCGGCCGCCGAGGCCCAAGCGGTGATCGATCTGCTGGACGACGACGGGACTACGACGGTGTTCCCGGCGGCGATGGGCGAGATTCGCGCGGATATGACGACCGTTCAGCAACGTCTGGCCGCCCGGCAGACCGGCCCGCTCACCCGGGCGATCGGCGATCAGATCGTCGCCGGCCTGACCGATCTGATCGCGGCGACTCAGCAGCCTACCTCCGACGGCGAAAGCGGCGATCGCGGCGAAAACGCCGAAAGCGGGGGCGAGGCGACCGACCCGGCGCTGGTTCCGCCCCTGGCGGAGCTGAAGATACTGCGGCTGATGCAACTGCAGATCAACAGCCGCACCATCGCACTCAACAAAGCGATGGATACCGGCGAACTCGACCCCGACGCCGCCTCGCGGCAGCACATCCTCCTGGGCGATCGGCAACTCAGGGTGCGAACGCTCACGGTCGAACTGCACGCCAAGGCGACCCCGACGACGGAGGAGGGCGGCGATGAATAGGGCAGAGGCCGGCGTTATGTTGCGATTCGCACTGATGGCCTTGGCCGTCGGTGTCTGCGCAGTCGCCTCCCACGGCGCGGCCGGACCCGCTGCCGACGCGTTCTCTTCGCCGACGTTGGCCGATCGCTTGTCGCCGGAGCGGCTTGACGAGATTGTTCGCGGTGCGCGTGTGGCCAGGCTATCGCGTGAACGTGCGGCCGCGGCTGCGGAGATCAGCGAGGGGATTCTGTTCGACGCCGCCAAGACCGCCGCGGCTGTCGAGATGCTGCGAACCGACCCCGCAAACACCCCGGCCGACAACGTCGAGCGGATCACGCGTGCGTTCGTGATGGCGGCGCCGCGTCTGGGTGAGCCGACCAAGCTCGCCTCCGCCGGCCGCCACGGCGAAGCGGTCGCGGCGGTCGAGGCGATCATTATCCCCGACCGGATCTCCTACCTCGACGCCGTCAAGCTGATGCTGCGGGCCGATTCGCTCATGGCGGCCGGTTCGCACGGCCGGGCGGCCCGGGCGTATGTGGAGATCGTTCGGGCGATGCCGCAGTACGTATCGTTCGCCGCGATGGCCGCGATGAAGGCGGGCGACGCGTACGAGCGGATCGGGCGGATGCTGTACGCGATGCAGGTGTACCAATGGTGGATCGACAACTACGCGTTTCTTGACGAATCGAAGGCGGCCCATCTGGCGGCCAAGGTCGAGGCCATCGGCGCCCAATACGACAGTCCCTTGCTCACGCTCACCGAGAAGATGCAGCAGATATCCGGCCGGCTCGCGGCCGGCGATAGCGGACCGGGCGTGCAGGCGACCGAAGACGAGATCATCGCCATGCTTGACGATTTGATCGGCATGGCCGAAGATCAGGGCGACGGCGATGATGGCGACGGCGATCGTCGCAGCGATTCGTCGCAAGGGTCCCCCAGCGGCGATACGCCAAGCGAGCCCGGCGGCGAGTCGGGCCCGGCGATGGGGCTATCGTCCAATCCGACGGCCGCGGCTACAACCAGCACGTTGCCGGGGGCGATGGTCGCCGAGCCGACGAGCCTGCCCGATGCGGGGCTGCGTGGCGGCGGCGGCGCGTGGGGCCGGTTGCCGGCGAGGAAACGGGAAGAACTCATCGAGACATTTAGGCAGAGGTACCCCCAGCGGTACACCGAGATGCTGGAAGCGTATTACCGAAGATTGTCGGAGCAGAAGTAGTGGGGCGATTTGCGATATGGGTGTGGCGGGCGTTGCCGGTTCTGCTGGCGGCGGCGGCTCCGGCGGCCGAGACGACCGTCGAAACGATTGACGGGCGAACGTTCGTCGGGCGACTGACGGCGATATCGGCCGTGGGCGTTACGATGGTCGTCAAACGCGAGCCGGTGGTCCTGGCCGCCGACGACGTGGGGGAGATCCGCTTTGCGGTCGATTCGGCCGATCCGCTCGCCAAGCGCGGACAGGCCATTATCCGCACACGCCGCGGCGGGCTGTTGGGGGTCGACGATGTCGCCGTGGACGGAGGGCGCCTCACGGGTCGAAGCGACCTGCTCGGAGCCATCGCCGTCGATGTGGGGCGAATCAGCGCGATCGTGCTGCCCAATCGGCGGACCACGCCGGCGGCGGTTGAGAAGATCGCCGCGACCCTGATCGCCGACGCCGCCGACGGCGACCGCCTCGTCGTTCGGGCCGCGCCTCAGGAATACGTCCCCGTCGCCGGGGTGCTGAAATCGATCGCCGCCGACAAGATCACCTTCGTCTACGCCGGCGAAGATCGAACCATCGACACCGCCAAGGTCGTCGCCGTCAAGCTGGCCTCCGTCGCCGGCGACCGGCCCCAACCCCGCGGCGTTCTACTCGCCGCCGATGGAACCCGCCTGCCGTTCGACGCGGCCGAACTCACCGACGGCGCCGTCGGCCTTCGCGGTACGCCCGTCGGCGATGTCCATATCCCCATCGATCGCGTCGCGGCCATTCGCTACCACAGCGACCGCGTGACGTATCTCAGCGATCTGACCCCCTCGGCCGTCGACCAGACCGGCGCCTTCGGCCCCGTCTTCACCTATCGCAACGATCGCTCCGCCGCCAACAAACCCCTCCAACTCGACGGCCGCACCTACGCCCGCGGCGTCGGGCTCCATAGCCGATGCACGCTGACCTACAACCTCGCCGGCGCCCGCTACCAAACCTTCGTCGCCCTCGCCGGCATCGACGACACCGCCCGCCCCCGCGGCGACGCCGTTCTCACCCTCTCCGCCGACGGCAAGCCCCTCGCCGACCCCATCACGCTCACCGGCAGCGGTCCCACCGGGACAAAACTCACCCACCCCCTCCGCCTCGACGTCCGCGGCGTGAAGTTACTCACCATCGCCGTCGACTTCGGCGCCGACCTCGACGTCGGCGATCATGTGAATCTGGCCGATGCGAAGTTGATCGGGAAGTGATACGAAAGGACAAGGTGTGAATAGGTTCCCCCGGTTCATGTTTGGTTCATCCGCGATTCGTGGGAAGTCCTTCAGATGAGTGCTCGCCGTTACTAGCCCCCCGCAGTGCGGGGGGTCCGAAGGCGTGCGACCCCACCCTC